>JBIQJZ010000072.1:0-15789 GCA_044507115.1 Flammeovirgaceae bacterium
GCGTAGTACGAGTTATATGTCTTGTACTCCAGCATGTCCCGCGACAGCAATGTCATCCGACCTTCTTCCAGGAGTTCGAAAAACGTCGGTGTCCGATAGTTGGAGGTGTTGACGTAAGGCAATACAAAGAACTTCCGGTAACGACGAATCGTCTCATCAAATATTTCAAAAAACAACACTTTTCTCGCCGTATAGACTTCTGCCTGTTTATTGTTGACAATGTATTGCACGAGGTTCTGCTGGAAGTCGTACTTGAGCAGACCATGTAGGGTATCGCCTTCTTCGAGCACCACCTTCCCTTCATGCCACATCTGCGATGGCCATTGACTATTGCGCTGGCCTTCCGCGAAAAAGCAATACAGCACAAACGCTCCTGTAAGCAGAACCTTCACCAAAGTATACGCGGGGTATTGTTGTTGATCTCTCACACTAAACACTATTTATTCTTCAATATTGTATGCCCGAGTTTGTCCCGCTTCGTCAACAGGTATTTTTCGTTATGAGCGTTGGGCAGCACCTCAATTGCTACGTTTTCCACAATTTCCAGACCATACCCCATCAGCCCAACCCGCTTCTTGGGATTGTTCGTCATCAGACGGATTTTGGTAACTCCCAGGTCGCGCAGAATCTGTGCACCCACTCCATAGTCGCGTTCGTCCATGTCGAACCCCAATTGCAGATTCGCTTCCACAGTATCCCAGCCTTCTTCCTGCAATTTATACGCCCGCAGCTTGTTTAGTAATCCTATGCCCCTTCCCTCCTGCTTCATATACAAGACGACGCCCTTTCCTTCCCGGTCAACCATTTCCATCGCATGATGTAGCTGTGATCCGCAATCACACCGGCAAGAGCCAAATATGTCGCCTGTTACGCAAGACGAGTGTACCCGCACGAGCACCGGCTCATCCTTCTGCCAGGTACCTTTTATCAGCGCAAGATGCACCTCGGACGAGTTGGTCTGCTCGAACGCGATTAGCCTGAAGTGACCGTGCGCTGTCGGCATGTCCACCTCAACCTGCCGACTGATCAGCGACTCTTTCTTGATCCTGTATTCAATCAGGTCCTTGATGGATACGAGCTTCAGGTCAAAACGTTTCGCCACTTTCACCAGATCAGGCAGCCGCGCCATCGATCCATCTTCATTCATGATCTCCACCAGCACACCCGCCGGTTTGAACCCGGCGAGACGCGCGAAGTCAATGGCGGCCTCGGTATGGCCCGCGCGTCGAAGAACGCCACCGCGCTTCGCTTTCAGGGGAAAGATGTGGCCCGGCTTGCCCAACTCCTCGGGCTTTGTATCCGGATCGACTAACGCCCGGATAGTCCGGAAGCGGTCATGAGCGGAAATACCCGTAGTGCATCCGTGGCCAATCAGGTCCACAGAAACAGTAAACGGTGTCTCGAATGCAGCAGTATTAACACCGACCATCAAGTCGAGTCCAAGTTCCTCACACCGGTCTTCAATGAGTGGAGCGCAGATCAGACCCCTCGCATGCGTAGCCATGAAGTTGACGATCTCAGGGGTCACGCATTCCGCGGCGCAAATAAAGTCGCCTTCATTTTCGCGATCCTCGTCATCGACGACAATGATCACTTTGCCATTCTTGATATCCTCGATAGCCTGCTCGATGGTATCCAATACTATTTCGCTCATTCGGTGGTGGTTACGCTCTGGTAAACAAAAAATATTCAATTCCTGTTCGGGCACGCACATTAATAGCGCCCGGAAACGATGCCGAGTTCCTTTGCAATTTCGAGATCGGCGCTCTTAAGCTTTATCTGCACGTCGAGTAGTTCATCTACCTCGCGTTCGCTTGCGGCAGTTCTGAGTTTCTCTTTATTCTCCTCGATCAGCCGCTGGATGTACCTGTATTTCTTTCGCAAAACGTTCTGATGGGCGAGTGTCGTCAGGTTCTCTTTCTCATCCGCAAAATAGATGTGGTATTTCGAGCTCCAGTGCGGGCTCGCATAGTATTTCCGCAGCGTTAGTTCGGCGACCAGTGACTTGACCTCCGGAGAAGCGTTTTCGAGAAACCATGCCGATCCGATCAGGACGCCCTCATTCCGAAACCGCAAAAATGTATTATAGATATACGCGTACGAGTCATTCAGAAACTCGATATCCTCAAATTCAGAGATAAAATAACTCAGCAGGTCAACGTCCTCTTCAACCTCGCTGTCGGCGTAATTCAGCAATAGTCGCACCATCTCGCGTTCTTGCAACTGTTCGGGCTGAACCTGGACTTCTCTGCTTCCCTCCGTGGTGTCAAATACCTCGGGGGGTATACTTGTCTCCTCTCGATGTTGGTCATGCTTTTTCTGACGATCCTGTATCAGAATCTTGTTCAACTCGGTCAGCAGCACCGTCTCCTGCATCTTCAGAAGATCACTTGTTTCCTGAATATACACCGCCCGCTTTATCGGATCAGGGATCAGGCTGATAGTCGTGACAATCTCACGTATCGCTTCCGCTTTCCGAATGGGATCATTGGCTGCTTCTCGCGAGTACAACGCGATCTTAAAGGATATAAAATCCTGCGTATGGGTCTTGAGATACTCCCTCAGCTCACTGCTTCCTTTTTTTCGTGAAAGGCTGTCCGGATCATCGCCCTCCGGGAGCATAACGATGCGCACGTTCAGGCCTCCTTTCAGGATGAGATCGACACCCCGGAGGGCTGCCTTGATGCCGGCCGCATCGCCGTCATACAACACGGTAATGTTCTCCGTAAACCGGCGGATAAGCTTAACCTGGTCTTCGGTGAGCGCAGTTCCGGACGACGAAACAACGTTCTCGACACCGGCCTGTGAAAGTGATATCACATCGGTGTATCCCTCGACGAGATAGCAAAACTCATCGCGGCGGATCGCATTTTTTGCCTGAAAAAGCCCGTAGAGGACCTGGCTTTTGTGATAGATCTCCGTCTCGGGCGAATTGAGATATTTCGGCTGATTTGCGCCCTTATCCCGCGTCAGGATACGAGCCCCGAAGGCTATTACCTTACCCGAGAGATTGTGCACGGGGAAGATCACCCTGCCCCGAAAACGGTCGTATTTTTTTCCGTCGTCCCGCTTGATGAGGAGTCCGGACTTCTCCAGCATCGTTTCACTGTATCCGCTTTTCAGTGCAGTAGCCGACAGGTTATCCCACTGATCCATCGCATAACCTAACTCGAATTTTTCAATTGTGCGGTCATTGAAACCGCGCTCCCGGAAATAGCTGAGGCCAATCGCCTTTCCTTCGTCATCCTCAAGCAATAGTCTGCGGTAGTGATCCTTCGCAAAATTCATCACGATGTAAAGACCCTCGCGCTCACTTTGCTGAACGCCCTCTGCCTGGGCGGCCGCAGCGTCTTCGCGGATTTCAACACCGTATTTTTTAGCGAGGTAGCGCAGCGCCTCCGGATAGCCCATCCCTTCGTGCTCCATCACAAACGTAATCGCGTCTCCGCCTTTGCCGCTGCTAAAATCCTTGAATATTCCCTTTGACGGGACCACATAAAAGGATGGCGTTTTCTCGTTTGTGAACGGACTCAGGGCCTTGTAATTCTGCCCCGATCGCTTCAGCGTAATAAAGTCACTGACTACGTCGATAATATCGATACGGTTCTTGATCTCCTCTATCGTGTCGCGATTTATCACAGGTCTTCAGTAGGGCCAAAGTTAGCGCCAATTAGCCGGGAATTCCGCAAAAATAGTACACAGTTGCCGCCTTTTGCGCGTGATATGCTAATTTGCGCAGGCGATTATTCCGACGGTGAAAAAATCAGCGACGGACGCGCCATTTCGGGGCCATGATACCACTCCTGATTCTACACCTAATTTGTTCAGATATGACAGTACGTCCCGATACCGCGTGTTTTAACCTCAACGAATACGCCCAATATTGCGGTTCGCTGATTGATTTTAAAGATACCGGCACAACGCTGGAACTTACGTTGGAGGTCGATACCGCAACGTGGGAGTACGTCGACTTGCTGATGATGTTCAATCTGACATGGGACAAGCGAAACGCCGGGTCTATCAGTGGAAAAAAGCCCGTTCAGATCGCTATGTTCCTCGATCGCGGCATCTACAACAAGCTGCGTGGGGCGTCGGAGCTGCCCGACAAGGCGGCGTTTTTGAACCTGGCAAAAGATCACCCGATGAAAAGCACCCAAACCTGGTTTGCCACAGAAGTTACGGAGGAAGTGGACCTACCCGAGGAACTCAAGTCCAAGGGGACCTTGCGGGAAGGGTTTACGACTCACTGGAGAAGTGAATAATGCACCCGAATCGACCTTTTTTTATCAGTTTTTGTTTGTAAAGCATGAGTTATAGTCAATCCGATATCCTGAAAGCCCTTTCCACGGTCGACGATCCCGATCTGAAACGCGATCTCGTGAGCCTGAACATGATCCGCGACGTAGCCGTATCGGCGGACAGCGTCGCATTTACGGTTGTTCTGACGACACCCGCCTGCCCGCTTAAGGAGAAGATCCGCCAGGATTGCCTCGACGCGGTTCGCGCGGTAGTCGGCCCGGATATCGCGGTGAACATCAACATCACCTCTTCAGTCACTACCCAACGCGACAATACTCCGATCCTGCCGGGTGTAAAAAACATTGTGGCGATTGCGTCCGGGAAAGGTGGCGTCGGCAAGTCGACCGTGACAGCCAATATCGCGGTAGCACTTGCACAAGCGGGGGCTAAGGTGGGATTGATCGATGCAGACATTTACGGCCCTTCGGTTCCAACCATGTTCAACTGTGAACACGAACAGCCGCACGTCAAGCAAGTCAACGGAAAGAATGTGATTATCCCACTTGAACAATACGGCGTCAAGCTGCTTTCAATAGGATTTCTAACACCTCCTGACAGTGCAATTGTATGGCGCGGCCCCATGGCAAGCTCAGCGCTGAAACAGTTCTTTGCCGATGCCGAATGGGGTGAACTCGACTACCTCCTGATCGACCTTCCTCCCGGGACCAGTGATATCCACCTGACGATGGTGCAGACCGTTCCGGTGACCGGAGCAATCATCGTAACAACTCCGCAAAAGGTGGCATTGGCAGACGCCACGAAAGGCCTGGCGATGTTCCGGCAACCTCAGATTAACGTTCCCGTGTTAGGCATCGTTGAAAATATGGCGTATTTTACGCCTGAGGAGCTGCCTGACAATCGCTATTACATCTTCGGAAGGGACGGAGGGTTGCAACTGGCGGAAAAATTTGAAGTTCCCTTCCTGGGGCAAATCCCGCTGGTTCAGAGTATCCGCGAAAGCGGCGACAGCGGCCTCCCGGCAGCGATGAAAGAGGGTCCCAGCGGGGATGCGTTTCGCCATCTCGCCGAAGCCCTTGCCCGACAGATTGCCATTAGAAATGCTAACTTTGTGAAAACTCAGAAGGTTGAATTGAAAGCATAATGAGCGAAAATCAGATGAACCAGGAAGAAATGACCCGCAAGATTGAAACGTCACTCGACTCGATCAGGCCGTATTTACAAGCTGACGGAGGCGACGTTAAGATCAATGAGATCACTACCGAGGGCGTTGTGAAGTTGGAATTCGTGGGGAACTGCGGAAACTGCAGTATGTCGACAATGACATTCAAAGCAGGCGTGGAAGCCGCCATCAAACGCGATGTTCCGGAGGTCAAAGGTATCGAGGTCATCAATCTTATCCCGCTGAACTACTGATTGATCCGCGCGACAAGGCATTACGTACCATCGTAATAATCCGCCATTCATAGGAGACATTTGAACCCATGAGGCATGCCCTCCGATATATCATCCTTTCGGGACTTGCCTGCATAGCACCGGCCTACTTTTTTTCTTTCTCAAACGCGCAAGAGCGCTGTGCCACGGTCGAGTATTCGCGTAATCTGTATGATGACTACGAGCGTCGCCAACTCGAATTCGAGCAGTGGATCGCGCAGGAAAGGCAGCTAAAAACCAATGTATCTCACCGTCAGAAACAATCTCCAACGTATAAGGTACCTGTTGTCGTTCACATCATCCACAACGGTGAGGACATCGGAACGGGTGCAAACATATCCGATGAACAAGTGCTGTCCCAGCTACGCGTGTTAAACGAAGACTTTTCCCGCCAGAACGCAGATGCCGCCAACACGCCGCCCGAGTTTGCGAACGTTGCCGGCAATCTCGACATCGCGTTCACATTGGCCGTGCAGGATCCCGACGGACTTCCCACCACGGGCATTGTGCGGGTAAACGGCGGTCGCGGCGGGTGGACGTTCAACGACAGCTATACGCTAAAAGCGCTCAGCTATTGGCCCGCGGAGGAGTATATGAACATCTGGGTCTGCAACCTTACAGATCAGTATGTCGGTTACGCACAACAGCCCGAATCCGACCTCGAAGGGCTCGAAGGATCGTCAACGAATCGTTTGACAGACGGCGTCGTCATCTGGTATCGCGCGTTTGGTTCCGACGACGACGGGCCGTTCACGCTCGACCCCTCGTTCAATAAAGGCCGGACAACAACACACGAGGTTGGGCACTTCCTTGGTTTGCATCATATCTGGGGCTCGGACGCCAGCTGCGGCGGAACAGATTACGTAGACGATACACCAAACCAGGGCTTCAGAACTCAAGGGTGCCCCTCCCATCCGCGAGCCGACGCGTGCAACGATATGATCATGTTTCAAAATTTCATGGACTATACCGACGACCGGTGCATGAACCTGTTTACGCAGGGACAGGCGGAACGCATGTCCATCGTCCTTGAGAACAGCCCACGTCGAAGCACGTTGCTCACATCGCACGGATTGGAAGAACCCCAACCCCTTGCTAACGATTTGGGTATCCGCACGATTCTGTCGCCAGGCGTTTCAGTGTGCAGCAATCAGGTGACGCCATCCGTAGAAGTCCGTAATTACGGCACCAATGCTATAACAAGCGCGCAGATAAGTTTCCTACTGGACGGCATCGTCCAGCAAACACTAGACTTCGTGCTGTCACTGGACCCTGAAGAATCCGAAGAAATCTCGTTCAGCCCCGTCGTTATTCCGTCGGGATCGCACGAGGTACGATTCGAAGTCCTGTCAACAAACGGTGTCACTGACCTCGGTACATACAACAACGTGGAAACGTCTGCAATTGTAGTCGCCTCCTTTGCAGATACACCGTTGACAGCCGATTTCGAAACCAACCCGGATGGTTGGATCATTCAGAATTTTGATGAACAGATCACGTGGTCAATCACAACTGCACCGGGTTTGACGCCAAGCAACAAGGCCTTGCGTCTGAACTACTTCAGTTATGAGGACAAAGTCGGAGAAGTCGATGTGTTTCTCAGCCCAGTGATAAATCTGTCTGACGCGCCGGTAGCTATGCTTGAATTTGACGTTGCCCATGCGCGCTACCAGATGAGCAATGACCGGCTGAGGGTACTCGTGCTCACCGATTGTCAGAACGTGTTCGATGGAACAGCTGCATACGACAAGGCGGGCGATGCCCTCAAGACTTCGCCCCCGACTACCTCGCCCTTCACGCCTTCCAATGAGTCCCAGTGGCGGAAGGAACGTATCGACTTGAGTGCATTTGTTGGTATGGAGGCCGTGCAGATCGCTTTTGTGGGAATCAACGACTGGGGAAACAACATCTACATCGACAATATCTCACTGACTACGGAACCTCGCCGCGACATCGCTATAGTTGGACTGTCGTCACCATCACTCGTTATATGCGCAGAGCCGTTCTCCCCCGCGGTGCTCATGCAGAATGTTGGTAGTGCTCCCATTCACTCGATGACCGTCGAGTATACGATCGACGGAGGCGAGGCACGGACGTTTTCATTCAACGAACTTGATATCCGCTTCGGAGAAACGAATGAAGTGTGGTTGCCGTCTACTGTGCTCAATGAGGGAAGCCACCTGATCGAAGTAAGTATCACAACCGACGAAACTCCTCCCGATGTGGATGAGTCCAACAATCACCGCACTTTCGTTGTAGTCGTCAATGAGCATCGCGACAAGATCCCACTGCGCCAGGATTTCGAGGGCGACTTCACTTCTTCCTGGACAATCACGAATTCCGCGCCGGACGCTATGAACTGGGAGCTTATCCAGACAAACCTTGGGCACTCGTTATACTACAATGCATTCGCCAACGAAAACAAAGGTGAAGAGTCATGGCTCGTCAGTCCCTTGCTGGATCTTTCTAAGACATCCCAGGCCCTGATGCAGTTCGACCTCTCCTACAACCCGCCACCCGGCGGACCAACTGAGTCGCTCACCATCTACGCGTCGGATAATTGCGGTATGACGTACGAACAACTACCCTATGACTTTCCACAAACCGGTTTTTCGTCCGGCAGCTGGAAACCACAACTGGATGCCCATTGGAGTAAAGGCGTCAGCGTCAACCTGAATGCCTACGCCGGAAGTGCCGACGTCAGGATCGCATTCGTCGTCCGGAACAGCAACGGGAACAATCTGTATCTCGACAACATTGAGTTTTTTATCAGTTCAGACCCCGGTGCCACGGTGGAGGAACCTTACGCCATCTACGGATATGACCTGGAACAACCCAGTCTTAGTGACCTTCGGATTACTTTCAACCTTCCCGAGCGCCAGCATGTGCGGTTCTCGGTGATCAACGCGATGGGACAGACCGAGACCGACGGCATCATTCCCGACGTCCTTAACCAGACCTTTCCGCTGAACCTCAGTGCCCGGCTTGCCGCAGGCATCTATTTCATACGACTGCAGATCGGCGGGAAATTCTACACCACCCGTGTACTGGTGCGCTAGGTGGTCCGAGGTCCCTGTCGACCGTTGACCAACCGTGGACCGTCGACCAATTTATCGTTACCTTTGACTCGAAATCGTCTCAAATGACCAAGAAAAAGAAAGTTGCCATCCTCTTCGGAGGCCGATCCGTAGAACACGGAGTATCCGTTAATTCAGCGCGAAACATCTACGACCACATTGACAAGGATCGATTTGAGCCCCTGACGATCGGTATCACAAAGGCAGGTCAGTGGTTTCTCACCACCGGCGTAACAAAAGACATCAGTCAGGGCAAAGCCCTCGCGTTGCTTCTCGACGCGCAAAGTCCCGGATTTATTCTAGTGTCAAGCGGTGATCGCATCAAGGCGGATGTTGTTTTCCCCGTGCTTCACGGAACAGATGGTGAAGACGGAAGTATCCAGGGAATGATCAAAGCGATGGATATCCCAATGGTCGGCACCGGAGTAATGGGTTCAGCGTTGTCGATGAACAAGATCATTGCGAAACGCCTCCTCAAAGCAGCAGGTCTGCCAGTCACGGATTTCCTCGCCTTCCACTTCAGCGAGCGCGACGCGATAGACTATTCGTCGATCAAGAAAAAACTGGGCACTCCCTTCATGGTCAAATCCGCGAGCCTGGGATCGTCCGTAGGCGTTAGTAAAGTCACGAGTGAAGCAACGTTCGACCAGGCGGTCGAGGATGCGTTCCGCTACGACGATTCAATCCTCATGGAAGAATTTGTCAAGGGTCGCGAAATCGAATGTGCGATCATGGGTAACAATCCCCCTGTCGCGTCTTACCCCGGTGAGATAATCATTCAAAGCAATTACGACTTCTACACGTTTGACGCCAAGTACGTCGACCCCGAAGCCGTCCGGATCGAAGTACCTGCGCAACTGGATCCGAAAATCGCTGAAAAGATACGCGACCTTTGCGTGAAGGCATATAAGGCGCTGAGCTGCGAGGATTTTGCCAGGGTGGATCTCTTTCTCACCAGTGAAGGAAAGGTTTATATCAATGAGATCAACACCATCCCGGGATTTACAAACGCCAGCATGTTCCCGATGATGTGGAATGAGCGCGGTGTGGGGTTCACACAGCTGATCTCACAGCTGCTCGACCTGGCACAAGAGCGTTACAACTGGAGTAAACGAATCGAGCGGGAGTACAATTCGTCGCTAAAGTTCTGAAACGTATATTTGGATCACGAAACCTTGCACAGATGAAATTCAGCTTTCGCAACCTTGGATTGACATTCAAATCGAATACGCTGGGAGGGCTCTTGCTTCACGTGATCCTTGCCGTGGCATTCTTTATCGTGATATGTGTCCTCTACTTTTACGCCTATCTCCCCCATGTCACCAATCATGGTGAAAGTATTACCGTTCCCAGTGTAGAAGGGTTATCGATTACGCGAGTTGAGGAGTTCCTCGCCCAGCACGACCTGCGTTACGAGGTGAATGATTCCTCCTATTCCGCCGACTACCCGCCGCTCACAGTACTCAAACAGTACCCACCCGCCGGAGCAAAAGTCAAGGAACAACGAAAGATATTTGTGTCCGTGAACCGCAAGAATCCACCCACGGTGAAAATGCCCGACCTGATCGACGGGTCGCTGACCAACGCCGAGGCCGTGCTCCGCGGGAGCGAGCTGAAACGCGGGAAAGTCCGGTTCGTCAGAGGGCCTTTCCTTAACGTCGTAAAAGAAATGCAGATTGATGGCAATAAGGTGGTGCCGGGTGTTCCGGTTCCAAAAGGTACGGTCGTGGACCTGCTGGTGATGGACGGCGGAAGTACGAAAGTATCGACGCCAAACGTTGTAGGTATCGGCTATGAGGACGCGAAAGTCCTGGTACTCGGCTCAAACCTGAATTTCGGCGAAGTGAACCTGATCGTACGGGATACGGCCGGGAGGAATACGATAATTCTCAAGCAAGACCCGATGCCGGGAGAAATCGTGATGGTCGGGGATGTCATCGATATCTGGATCGGCGAAGAGGGCATGGAAGTGCCTGACGAAGAAGATACGGAAGACATCATCCAGTGACAGCGCTACGTGCCAAATCTTGAAGTTTACTGTGCTATCACGTATCAAAAGTTTCCTGGTAATTCTCTCGCTCGTGGCGGTGTCCGAATGCGCGTGGGCGCAGCTGGTGCGCTTCCCCGCGCACGGCGACAGACCAGCGCAACGCGTGTCAGCATCGGCCAGAACCAAGGAAGTAACACCCCTTCCCCTTCCCTTCTTCGACGACTTCTCCAAACCATACGGTATCTATCCCGACACGATTCGCTGGGAAAACAGCTCTTCCGTCTGGGTTAATGACGGGATGGCTATTCGCCCACCTACCGTCAACGTCGCCACATTTGATGGATTGAATTCTGCCGGAAGGCCGTATAATCCCAACGAGATCCTGCTGACCGGATATACCGACACCCTGGCATCTCAGCCCATCGACCTGAGCGAGACGAACGTCGCTATTGCCGAGCGTAGCAGCGTCTACCTGAGCTTTCTTTATCAGTGGCAGGGAAACATCGAACCACCGGACGAAAAAGATAATCTCGAGTTAAGTTTCCTCGCAGCGAACGGAGACTGGGAGACCATGCTGGAAATCTTTCCGCAGGAAGATGTTGACCCGACGCTGTTCTACAGCGCAATCATCCGCGTCGAGGGAGAACGCTTCTTTCACGATCGGTTTCAATTCAGGATACGCGCGTTTGGCCGTCTGTCGGGCCCATTCGACGTATGGCACGTCGACTACGTGTATCTCAACAAAGGCAGACATGCCGATGATCTTTCATTTCCCGATCGGGCCTTATCAACGCGTCCTGGACCCCTGTTCGGCAAGTACCGCTCAATTCCGCGCTGGCATTTGTTCTCAAACGAACAGCTTACGCCACCAGAGTTCGAAATTGAAAACCGGAAGAATGAGCCTGCATCCATCAACTTCCGGACGGAAGGATATTTCCGGAGTAGCAACCGGAAAGAGAACATCGCGTTTCCCGCGCATGAAGTCGTGATCAGCAAGGCGACGCCGATCAACCTCACCGACAACGTACTCCTCGCCAACGAGCACAAGCTCATCCGCATGGACACCCTACCCGACGTCAGCGACCCGCTCCAGTTCCCAACGGACCCTGGTATCGACTCGACTATTATCCGGCTGACCATTGCGTTGCAAACACGCGACAACATTCCGTTCAATTATTTTCCGCCGGTCGAGCCAGACTCAACGGGAGACTATACGCGGAACTATATTCCCATTCGTTTTACAACTAACGACACACTCACCTCGGACTACATTCTCTCGGACTACCTCGCCTATGACGACGGCGTGGCCGAGTTCGCAGCGGGGCTGCTCGAAGCGGGAAACCTGGTAGCGTATGAGTTTGAACTCGATACGGCGTACCAGCTCAAGCAGGACACGCTCATCGCGTTCGAGATATACTTTCCTCCCTATGCCATCACAAGCAATCAGACGGTAGACTTCTTTATCTACGGAGAGGACCCTGACAACCCCGGGCTACCCGGCGAACAACTACTTCGGGTTCCTTCGAGAGTCATTCAGCGGCGAGGTCTGAATGAATTTCAGCGCATCGAGTTCCTGCCTGCTGTACTCATCGACAAGAAGAAGTTCTTTATCGGATGGCAGCAGCCCGCTGCCGGGCGGGTTATGGTAGGCCTCGACATGAGCAATGATACCGGCGACAAGATATTCGTCAATACAAACGGCTTTTGGTACCAAAATGAAGATGTAAAAGGAAGTCTGATGATGCGTCCCGTATTCGGGTCAGGAATCATCGACGCAAGTGTTGGCATCGAAGAAGGTGACAAAAACGCCGGCGCCTATCCCAATCCCACCACAGGAACATTCTTCATCGATGGTAACATCACCGACCTCACCATTTTCAGCATAGCCGGGAAGCCGGTTTCGTATGAATCGCTTCGCCATGAAAAGCGAACCGAGATCACACTCGTTGGGCCGACGCCAGGGCTTTATGTCCTCCGGTATCGGGAAAACGGTGTCATCCGGTCGCGAAAGGTCATTGTCCTGCGACGATAACGTCCATTCGGATCGGCGCCGGGCTGAAACACAGGATAAAGATAAGCAGGGCGATCCACCCGACAGCTACTCTTCGGGGATCCAACGGTTGTTCAATCTCAGACCGCGGATGCTCCACGCCGATAAACCGACCGACGACGAATGCGAAGATGAGCCACCCTTCGTATCCCTTAATCCCGGGGTACCACACCATCAGCAGGAACTGCGCACCGAGCATAAGCAACGCGTACATTAGTGTGTCCTTGGTCGACATCTGTAAACCCTGGAACGCGAAGAACAGAAACAAGAGATATCCGGCCATTCCGAGCAGCAACGTTGTCGGAGGCAAAGAAGGATCGATAAATGATAGTCCGAGTCCGGCATAGAACATCATACCGAGAAAAAATATGCGGGCGATTGTGCGGTGTCCGCGATGGCCGAACAAGCCATACACCACATGTCCACCGTCGAGTTGTCCGATTGGAAAAAGATTCAGGCAGGTAACAAAGAGTGCGATGTAACACGCCAGCAGAACCGGGTAGTGAATCAGTTCGTGTGGATTCGGCACGCGCTCCGGATCGGCAATGGTATTCTCCAGAATCCAGAACAGAAGGTTTGACCCGATGGTTGGCATCAGAACATCCCCTTCTCCCTTCAGAAACTCCTCGGAGTAGACAACATCAGCATAGTTCGGACCGTATTGTTCGTACTCCGGATGGAATTGGTAAATGTATTCCGGCGGAGGCAACGTCATGAAAGCATACACCAGAATAGCGAACGCTACGATAAATCCCGCAACCGGCCCTGCCACACCGATATCGAAGTGCTCGACATTACTGGCAGGTCGCGACCGGAGTCGAATCACGGCACCCATCGTCCCCAGATTGCCCGGAAACGGAATAGGAGGAAACGGAATATAATACGGAAGAGAAGTTTTGACTTTGTGGTACAACGCCACAAAATAGTGACCGAATTCGTGGACCGTCAGAATCAGGAGCAGTGGTACGGAATAGGAAAGACCGCTGGCAAAATCGCTCCATGAATAGTCCGGGGCAAAGATCGTTTTCCCCGAAGTCCACTGCGTACCAGCGAGCGTCGTGGTAACAAACGTTGTGACGAACAACAGTATCTGAACAAGTATCCGACGCCGTTCGCTACGCATGGAAGTAGTCGAGAACCAAGTTGGGCGACGTAACATGAACGGTTTTTATGCCCAGCGCCTTTGCCCCTTCTATGTTGACATCGAAGTCGTCGAGAAACAGGGTCTGTTCCGGCAAAAGGTTATTCTCGTCCAGCACCTGTTCAAAGATCTCTGCGTCAGGTTTCCGCTTTCGCATCCGGTGCGAATAATAGGCTCGATGAAAATACGAGTCGAGTTCCATTCCTTTCCCACCCGCATCCAGGATAACATTGTTGATATGCTCCAGGTGAATACCGTTCGTATTGCTAAGCAAAAACACGCGAAATTCGCCCTGAAGGCGAAGCAACAGGTCGAGTTTGACCTGCGGGATTCCCCGCAACATGGCGTTCCACGTCTTATCGATTGCCGCGTCATCAGAAGAGATCGAGAATGTTTCGCGGACAAAATTGCGAAAGGTTGCATCGTCGATCTCGCCCTTCTCATACGCAGTGAACCCGTCAGCGGAAGCATACACCTCCTTGACGCGAGCATGTGGCATGTCCGACAATTGAGAAAAAGACCGAAGTGTGTGATCGACGGATAGGTCGAGGATGACACCGCCCAGATCGAAGATCAGATTTTTAACAGAAGTTATTAGCACAATACGCCAGTTTAAGCCACAGTGGATTTGCGGCTCAATTTAGCATCATTCCATTTGCGGCGGTGATCCCACCGGACTTTTTTTGTCGGAGACTGCTCCAGCTTCAGCGGATGATGATGTTCAAGACTCCGAAAGTGTGTTTTCAGACTCCCGTACCCACCGTCGCAGTTCATCGCGTTCCTCCGGGCTCAGCCGGGAGAGCGACTTGCGATACTCTTTCAGAAACAACTTCTTACTGAAGGACATTTTCTCCAACACCGTCTTACAATACCCCAACATGCTTTGTTTGAAACCCCTTCCCTCCATCGTTAATTTTCTTCTTACGTGTAAATACTCGGTACATACATTTCTTGCGGCATACACCGCGGATTCCAGGAAGTGTTGTCGGGTAATATTAATACCCGTCGGAAGACTCGAAGACCGGGCACGCAATCATGCGCCTCGCAGTTGATTGAGAAGAAGGAAGAATGCTATTCAGATACTCGATAAAATCTTTGATTTCGCGTTTCAACAATGTGTACATGTCGCAGTAGTTAAATGGTTGTCAAAAAAATGGGGTGTCGGTGTGCTCTCTCCTCTAACCAGCCCCTCGGCTCATAAGCACACCAACACTCCCTTTAATACTACACTATCTCAACGAATACAGAGGCACAATAGTTTACCCGTTTCATCAAACTTACAGATTAAAATTTCCTTCGGCTTCCGGCTGGTAGACCACCCGTTCGACCTTGAACCTGCCGATGCGCGACGGGATACGCCAAGACGTAATATCTCCTTCCTGGCATCCAAGCAGTGCCACGCCAATAGGTGAGAATACGGAGACTTTTTGTTCCTTTGGATCCGCGTCCTGCGGATACGTCAGTGTAATCTCAATCTCCCGGCCGCTTTGTAATTCCTTGAGCAAGACACGTGAGTTCATCGTCACAATGTTCTTCGCGATACGTTCGGGCGGAAAGGTCCTGGCAGATCGCAATTCCTTAAGCAACCTGTCAGCGATCTCAGGACTCTTGTTCTGAAGAGAAATGAAGTCGGTTGACCCGGTGATCCTCTCGTAGTCATTCACCGTGATATGCATTGTCTTTTCCATGTCTACTGTTTTCATCCCTGGTGATATACAGTATCCATGCCAGACAAAAATGGCGTACAAAGTGTCAGGAAACGACCGTAGGTGGGTAATTTCTACCCATCCGGGGGTTTATACCCACCTGCCCCTGGATCAACGGGAATTCACGACCGTGC
>JBIQJZ010000073.1:0-15687 GCA_044507115.1 Flammeovirgaceae bacterium
TAAAAGAGTTACTCGCCGACGTGGCAGACGTCGTACGTCCGGAAGGAAATTGCCAGGGCACCACCCATGGAGTAGCGAATATCACGAAGTGGTTGGGCGATGGCGGATGGGACGTCATCCATTTTAATTTCGGGTTGCACGATCTGAAGCGCGTAGATCCGGCCACTGGCAAGAACAGCGATAACCCGGAGGATCCCTATCAAGCTGATGTCCGTGCGTATTCAAAGAATCTTACCGCGATCACGCGACAGCTGAAGGCAACCGGGGCAACGTTGATATTTGCCACAACAACGCCATTCCCTGGCGTGACTCGCGGGCCGTATCGGCAGTCCGAGGATGTAGCACGTTATAATCGCGCGGCACTGAAGATCATGAAAAAGGAGCGGGTGGTGATAAATGACCTTCATGGTTTTGCACTTCCCCGGCTACAGGAACTTCAAAGGCCAAACAACGTGCATTTTACTGATCATGGCAGCAGGGCGTTGGCGCAGCAGGTAGCCGATGCTATACGGCATGTATTGAAAGTCTGAAGTCATGGCTCGCTTTCTGGCAGGTATTTGCTTTTGCAGTATCATCTTCGCAGCTGCTGGCCAGCATGTGGAGAGTGCTGACGGTCGTAAGATCAGGATCGCATGTGTTGGAAACTCGATTACTTACGGTGGGGGATTAAAGGATAAATCGACGGAGTCGTACCCGGCAGTCCTTCAGCGTATGCTCGGCGATAGGTATGAGGTGGGGAACTTTGGGAAGAATGGCGCCACTCTTGTGACAGGACCACCGAACGCGTACGTTGCCACCGACGAATACAAAAAGGCCCTTGCCTTCCAACCGGATATTGTGATCATCGATCTCGGCATCAACGACACCGGTTTGGCGGTATGGCCCTCATATCGCGACGATTTTACTGCTGACTATCTGTCATTAATTGCGTCGTTTCGCGCGCGCGACCCTCAGCCGGAGATCTGGATTTGTACGATGACCCCGTATTTCAATCAGTCGCGACGCTTTAAGTCGGCCCTGCGTGACTGGTACTGGGAGTTGCAGGATAATATCCGGCTGGTAGCGCGTACCGCTTCCGTTGGGCTGATTGATCTCCACACGCCGCTTTACGCGATGCCGCATGTGTTCAGCGATGCCGTGCATCCCGACAAAGATGGAGCCCGCGTTATGGGTGAAACGATCTATGGCTATATCAGCGGTGATCACGGGGGATTGTCTGTTGCTCCCGTTTTTGGTTCACATATGGTACTCCAGCGCAACAAGCCCATTCCCGTTTGGGGCAAGGCAGATCGCGATGACGAAGTTTCTGTCACGCTTGCTGGCACTACACTGAAAACCCGACCGGCGAGAGACGGCGCTTGGAAGGTCGTATTTCCCGCGCGCTCGGAAGGAGCCCCGATCGAACTGAAAGTGGCGACGTCTGATCAGGTGATTGTCTTTGAAGATATACTCGTAGGTGAAGTATGGATTTGCTCGGGGCAGTCGAACATGACATTTAAGCTGTCAGAAGCAGCAACTGCTGACACTGATATTCCGCTCGCGCGCGTTCCGGAGATCCGTTTGTTCAATATGCGAACCGCTGATCCATCGATTCGCAACGCATGGGTACCGGAACTCCTCCAACGTATCAATGATCTCGTTTATGAGGGCGGCGTGTGGCAAAGCTGCACGCCTGAGACCGCTGCGGGGTTTTCTGCGGTAGCTTACTACTTCGGAAAGCACTTGCATCAGGAATTGGGGGTGCCAATTGGTTTGATCCACAATTCAAAAGGTGGTTCTCCGACGGAGGCATGGATCGACCGCCGCACGCTCGAGTTCGATCCAATCCTGGCCGACCTCCTGAATGACTGGAAGAATAACCCGCTCATCGGCCGCTGGGTTCGGGAGACAGCAACTCGAAATACTGAGCACGCTACCAACCCTTTGCAGCGTCACCCTTACGAGCCTGCGTATTTGTTTGAAGCGTGTATGAAACCCTGGGTAGGCTTTCCGTTGAAGGGTGCGATCTGGTACCAAGGTGAAGCGAATACTCACAACGTTGAGTTGCATGAACGTCTTTTTGAAAAACTTGCGGAGGGATGGCGATTGCACTGGGGAAGTGACTTTCCAATCTATTTTGCCCAACTCTCCAGCTTCCAAAGTCTGCCGTGGCCACGTTTTCGCGACAGCCAGCGAAAGCTTGCACATAGAATTCCGCGTACCGGGATGGCGGTCACCACCGACGTCGGTGATTCGCTTGATATTCATCCAAGAAGGAAGAAAGAGGTTGGTGAGCGCCTGGCATTGTTAGCGCTAGCGGGAGAATACGCATATCGGAATGAGTCCAGCGGGCCACTTTTCAGCGACGCCACCTCATCGAAAGGCGCTGTGCGTGTTGGTTTTACCCACGCGTCGGGTTTGCGCACGTCAGATGGATCAGCTGTGCGATCATTCGAGTTAGCAGGTGAGGACAAGGTGTTTCGAAAAGCCGATGCCAGAATCGAAAAGCACGGTGTGGTCGTGAAGTCCGCAGAAGTGTCAGCACCACGCTACGTCCGGTACGGGTGGCAGCCTTATTCACGTGCGAATCTCGTAAACGGGACCGGGCTCCCGGCGTCGACGTTTCAGTCAGATATTGAAATTGGGAATCAAAAATAAGGGACATACCATGAGAGGAACTAGAACACTCCTGCATATAAGTAAATACGTGCTGTCAGGGATCCTGCTCGTCACCGTAAGCGTTGCAGAATCATTTGGCCAGCCTCCAAAGCAACAACCGAATATTGTTGTTATCGTGACCGACGATCAGCGCTTCAACGCAATTCATGCACTCGGCGGCAAGGAAGTCATCACACCGAACTTGGATTCGCTGGTGTCAGCGGGAACGACTTTCTCGCATGCTTACAACATGGGCGCATGGCATGGCGCGGTTTGCGTCGCGAGTCGCGTTATGCTCCTCACCGGCTTGCCGTTATGGGAGGCACACCGCAGGGAAAGAAGCATTGACGAATTCTCCGCTACTACTGGCTTGTGGCCACAACACCTGAAGAAGGTCGGCTATGAAACCTACATGACGGGGAAGTGGCATATACGCACGGATGTCAGAGCGGTATTTGATCACGTCGTTAACGAACGCCCCGGCATGCCTAACCAAACGCCTGCGGGCTACAATCGACCTTTGTCGCCTACAGACGTGGCATGGACTCCTTGGGACGAACAGTACCAAGGTTTCTGGAAGGGCGGCAAACACTGGAGCGAAGTACTCGCAGACGATGCAACGGACTTTCTTCGAAGAGCGAGTAATGAGGAGCGTCCCTTCTTTATGTACCTAGCCTTCAACGCGCCACACGATCCGCGACAGGCCCCGAAGGAATTTGTCGACCGATATCCGGTTGGCAACATCACACTCCCCGCGTCGTACCTCGATCAATATCCGTTTAAAGAGGAGATCGGATCTGGCATCGACTTGCGCGATGAGCAGCTCGCCCCTTTCCCGCGTACTCCTTATGCGGTGAAAAAGCACATACAGGAGTACTACGCCAGCATCACCCATCTCGATGAGCAGATCGGGAAGATTCTTCGCGCGCTTGCCGCCAGCGGAAAGTCCGAGAATACATACCTGTTCGTCGTATCTGATCACGGCCTTGCAGTCGGGCATCACGGGCTGATGGGCAAGCAGAGTATGTACGATCACAGTGTTCGGGTGCCGCTCATCATCACGGGTCGCGATATCCCTAAAGGTCAGCGACGGAATCAGCAGGTGTATCTTCAAGACATTATGCCCACGACCTTGGCACTTGCCGGGGCCGACTGCCCGCGTGAAGTTTACTTCCAGAACTTGCTGCCGCTCATTCAGAACAAATCCACTCGTACCCGATACGAGGAGATTTACGGGGCTTATATGAACTCGCAAAGGATGGTGAGAACGGATCGCCACAAGTTGATTGTGTATCCAACGGCAGAGAAAGTGCTCTTGTTCGATCTCGCAAAGGATCCGCAGGAGATGCATGACGTTTCCGAAGACCCTAAGTACGGGTCTGTGATAACAGATTTGAAAGAGCGACTTTTCCGGCAACAAGCAGAAATGGGCGACACGCTGAATCTCCGTCCGCTACTACGGCAATACCCGGTCGACATGGCGCGCCAGAAGAAGGCAGGGTGGGAGGTGCTGTTCAATGGAAAGGATCTTCGCCAGTGGCGCAGTGCGTCGCGCGACACACTTCCGTCGTCCGGATGGGTGATCGGCAATGGTGAGCTCTCTGTTTTGAAAGGCCGAACCGGGGGCGACATTATCACGCGCGATACGTACTCAGATTTTGAACTGGAACTGGAATTCAAACTCACTCCTTCTGCAAACAGCGGCATCAAATATCTGGTTAACAAAATTCAGAATGCGAAGTCCAAAAATTCTTCCTTTATGGGAATCGAGTACCAGATCATTGATGATTTCAACTACCCGGCGGTGAAAGTCGATCCCTCGGGCGATATTTCGACCGGGGCCGTATATCTCTTGTATCCTCCTGAAAACAAGACCTTAAATCCGCCCGGTGAGTGGAATCACGTACGAATAGTAGTAAAGGGAAAGCATGCGGAGCACTGGTTGAACGGAAGAAGGATTGCCGCTTACGCGCGCGGTACGGACGAGTTTCGCGAACGCGTTGCAAAAACAAAATTCAAGGAGTATCCGGATTATGCAATTGCTGACAGTGGGCGGATCCTGATCCAGGATCACGGCGATGAAGTGTCTTACCGGAAGATCCGGATCAGGCGATTGAAATAAAGAAGCTTGTGAAATGAAAATTGTGATCATGGGTTTTGTGAAGGTGGCGCTGATAGTCTTGTTAGCGATTTGGTATCCGTCTGAGACGTCTGGCCGACCGGTGGTGACGGACTCACTGGCCTCGAAGAATTTCATCCACGTACACGGTGGTCTTAGTAATTTTTTTTATCGTCTGAAGCACGAAGGAAAGGTGACGGTGGCGTTTCTCGGTGGTTCAATAACGGCGGGGAAAGGTTGGCGTGATCACGTTGAAGAATTTCTGATCAAGCGATACCCCGAGGCTGAATTTACGTTCATCAATGCGGGAATTCCGTCTTTGGGAAGTGTTCCTCACGCGTTTCGATTCGAAGAAGATGTGCTGCGGAATGGGCGTATCGACTTGCTCTTTGTTGAGTCGGCTGTGAACGACCTGGCGAATGGAACGCCTGTTGACGTGCAACGCCGTGCATTGGAAGGCATCGTCAGGCATGCACTGTCAGCTCAGCCAACCATGAATATTGTAGTCATGGCGTTTGCTGACGAGCCAAAGAACGCCGACTATGCGTCGGGCAACGTTCCAGCGGAGGTAAACGTGCACGCGGAGGTTGCTGTGCACTACAAATTGCCGTTTGTCAATCTCGCGATGGAGGTCTACGCGCGCATTGCCGCCGGGGAGTTCTCCTGGAAAGAGGATTTCATCGATTTGCACCCTTCACCGTTCGGCCATCAGTTGTACTTCCGAACAATCAGAACCTTGCTTGAACTTGCGGAGGATCGTGCCGCATCGCGTTTGCGATCCGCAAAGATACCCAAGCCTATGAATGCAGATTGCTTCGATAAAGGGCAGTATGTCGCCGTAGAGTCGGCCGAGATCATTCGCGGTTTTGCCCTTGATCCGGCGTGGGAACCCGACGACCAGGCCAAGACGCGGAAGCGGTTTGTTCAGATTCCGATGCTGGTTGCTACGGATGCCGGAAGTACTGCGGAACTGTCCTTTACCGGGAACGCAGTCGGTATCGCCGTTCTATCAGGGCCGGATGCGGGAATCATCAATTATTCGATCGATAACGGTCCGTCCCAGGTAGTGGACCTTTACACACAGTGGAGCAAGTCATTGCATTTGCCCTGGTATCTCGTGCTTGCCGATGGGCTTCGCAACAAGACGCACCGACTTCGGATAACTCTTCTCGATGATCGTCACGATGGAGCTTGTCGCATTGCTTATTTTCTGGTCAATACCCCGAAATGATAATGAAGTTTCTTTTTCAGTATGCGTGCTACCCACGCATGTTTTCTTGCTCATGCTACTTACGAGGAACAGCGATACTGCTTTTAGTAGTGTTGACGGCACCGGTTGACATCTACGCGCAGCACGACAAGATGTTGTGGTATGATTCGCCGGCGCAGGAGTGGACTGATGCGATGCCCGTTGGCAATGGCCGTCTGGGGGCGATGGTTTTCGGCAACCCGGGTCACGAACGAATCCAATTGAATGAAGAGAGTCTGTGGGCCGGAAGCAAGATCAACAACAACAATCCTCTTGCTCGTCAACATTTACCCGAGATTCGACAGGCATTGTTCGATGGTGAGTACCAGCGTGCCTGGGATCTTTCCGATAAGTATTTGCTGGGGACACCACCGGAGATACGTTCATACCAACCTCTTGGAGATATCGATATTACCTACTCCTGGGAAGGTGACCCTTCGGGTTACAAAAGGGAACTACTCCTTAACACAGGTGTTGCTCGCACTTCTTATGCGTTTGGAAAGAACAACGTGATGCAGGAAGTTTATGTGTCAGCCCCTCACGATGTTATCGTGATCAGTGTAGAGGCAACTGACCGTTTCGATATGGCGATCGCACTGAGCCGCGGACGCGATGTCGATGAGTATGGAGAAACCACCGGCACCGCATGGTTCACCGGGCAGATTCAGGATGAAGATCATCCGAAGAAAGGACCCGGTGGACGGCACATGCGTTTCTCTGCGGGAATGAGAGTATTGTCGACGGACGGGGTGGTAACGCCAGCCGTACAAGACTCAGCTACCGGTTTCAGCATTGTGAATGCGAGGAAAATTACACTGATTCTGACAGCAGCTACAGATTATGACCTGTCCCGTCTTGACACCAATCCCGCGTTGGATCCGCTTTCGATTTGTCAACGCCTCCTGTCCGAGGCATCTCGTCGAAACCCCGCCCAACTTCGGGCGGCACATGAAAAGGATCATCGCGGGTACTTTGATCGTGTGAGTTTCTCCCTCGGCGGCACCGATCCGGAGGATCTGCCCACCGATCAACGATTGGAACTGGTGAAACAAGGAAAGATCGATCATGGCCTGATCCCTCTATACTATCAGTACGGCCGATACCTCTTGATGGCATCCTCCAGAAAGCCAGGTCGTCTCCCCGCGAATCTACAGGGGATCTGGAACCACCTCTACACTGCCAAATGGAATTCGGACTACCATACGAACATCAACATCCAGATGAACTATTGGCCGGCGGAAACCGGTAATCTCCCGGAGACGGCGGTAGTGCTGGCTGACTTTGTAAAGCAACTGGTTGAACCCGGAAGCGCAACGGCGCGCGAAATGTACGGTGCCAGGGGTTGGACGTTACATCACCTTACGGATGTTTATGGCAGGACCGGTGTTGCGGATGGGGTGTGGGGATTCTCGCCGATGGCGGGTCCGTGGCTGACATTTCAGTTATACGATCACTATCTGTTCACCGGCGATGAACATTTCCTAAGAGAGGTCGCTTATCCTGTGATCGCCGGGTCGGTGCGTTTTGTTCTCGACTTTCTCGTGGAATCTCCGGAGGGTTACCTCGTAACAAATCCTTCACACTCACCTGAGAACCCGTTTGTCGTCCCGGGAACAGATGGCAAAGAAAAGGCTTACCTATCGTATGCTGCAACGATCGACGTGCAGATCATCCATGCACTGTTCCGCAATTTTATGGAGTCTGCGACGGTCCTCGGTGTCGACAGAGAACTGGTCGATAGTGTGATGAAAGTATCGCAGCGACTACCCCCTATGCGGGTTGGTCGGAATGGCACGCTTCAGGAATGGATTCACGATTACGAAGAGTTTGAACCCGGGCATCGCCATATTTCTCACTTACTTGGGCTGTATCCATTAGATCTTATTTCAGAAAGAGACCCGGTGTTGTTTGAGGCCGCAAAGAAGACAATCGAACGGCGGCTGTCTTACAGTCAGCGGCATGTCGGCTGGAGCAGCGCATGGATTATCAATTTTTTTGCCCGGCTACATGACGGGGAAAAGGCAGGTGAACAGGTGCAGCGCCTGTTGCAGCATAGCACGCTCGGAAGCCTGCTGAACACGATTCCTCCCTTTCAGATCGATGGAAATTTTGGAGGTGCCGCCGGCATTGCCGAAATGTTGTTGCAGTCACACAACCAGACGTTGCATATCTTGCCTGCGTTGCCGTCGAACTGGCCGAATGGAGAAATCTATGGGCTTCGCGCCCGTGGTGGATATCAGGTCGATATGAGGTGGAAAGCAGGCCAACTAAATCGTCTCATCATTTACGCAGACAAGGCTGGAGAACAGTTAGTGCGATACGGTGATGCATTGACTACGATCAAGTTGAGAAAGGGAAAGAATGATCTCTCCAAGGACAGACAACTGTTCGGTATTGCACCGTAACGACGTATCTGGATTTTGACAAGAAAACAGTTTGGTTTTTTTGTGTTTCGCATATCTTGCGTCGTATTTCGACGCCATGAGAACCAAGATTAGTGAATTTTTCCGTTCGAGTACCAGTAGTGGGATCATACTCACGTTGTGTGTTGTTCTTTCGCTTGCGATCGCGAATTCGCCGCTTGGTGATACCTTCCAGCGAATACTCGATACATCAGTAGGATTTGCCACTGACTTGGTACAGCTCCGATATTCAGTCGGGCTGTGGATCAACGATGGTTTGATGGCGATCTTTTTTTTGATGGTGGGTCTCGAGATAAAACGCGAGATAGTTGCCGGCGAGCTCTCTACGGCTCGTCAGGCTGCGCTGCCGGTCTTGTGTGCTGTTGGAGGAGCCGTGGTGCCAGCTTCGATCTACGTGACGATCAATGCCGGAGAATTGACAAGCACAGGATGGGGGATTCCAATGGCCACCGACATCGCATTCGCGCTGGCGGTAGTCACATTCCTGGGAAAACGCGTGCCTCCGGCATTGAAAATATTTTTGGCGGCTCTGGCGATTGTCGACGACCTCATTGCAGTGATGGTAATTGCTTTATTTTATTCGAGTGATCTGCACCTGATGTATCTGTTATATGGTGTGGTTGTGTGGATGTTATTGATAGCACTCAATCGAATGGGAGTGCAATCACTGTGGTTCTATCTTATTCCAGGGCTCTTTATGTGGTATTTTATTCATCACTCCGGCATTCATGCAACGATCGCGGGAGTGCTGACCGCAACCGCGATTCCTGCTGCAGGAGCGAACAAGAAATCACCACTGGAACGTCTCGAACACAGCCTCTCCATACCGGTTAGTTTCATTATTGTGCCCGTATTTGCACTAGCCAATACCAATATTACGTTTGATGGTTCGATGGTTGCGGGACTCTTTGCGCCGTTGGGGCTGGGAATTATTTTTGGCCTTGTACTGGGCAAACCCATCGGCATAACGTTGGTGGCATGGATAGCGTCACGACTTAATATCGCAACCTTGCCCACCGGATTTCGGTGGAGGCATGTAGTCGGTCTGGGGTTGCTGGCGGGAATTGGATTTACGATGTCCATATTCATTGCCCTTTTGTCATTCAAAGATCCGTTCTTGATCGCCGAAGCCAAGTTGGCTGTTCTCGTCGGTTCGTTTATTTCGATGGTATCGGGATGTGCACTTCTATGGCGAAACGGGAACCAAAGGAGAGGAGAGGCCGCGTGATTACCGGCGTCTCCTCTCCATATTTATAGGCTACCGTATCTCCTCGCTTTCCAGTAGGCGCCCTGCAGATAGAAAATACCAGCCGTGGCTACGCGGTCGTAGTTCAGCCGCTCGATTGCCTTGACTAACAATTCCTTTTGGGAATCGCTGAAAAGTTCGCGGCCTCCGATGAGTTGCGACAATGCGGCCTCACCACTTTCGCGCGGGTTGTACCAGACCTTTCGTGCTTCACTGCCCGTGCGAATTCCGTCGCCGGATCGCCAGTTGCTCGGTAATAGCGTGAAGTCCAGCGTCTTCGCTACTTCATCTGCGCGAACCGCCCGCGCGGCTGCCCGTCTGGCAACGTCTCGCATGATTTCGTGAATTTTTGAGCGAAGGGCTTCGTCCTTCTCGACGGACAAGATGAGTTCAAGGGAGTTCTGCATCTGCAGGAATGAGTAGGTCGGTGTTTGGTCTTCAATGTCGAATGACTGATCAATCGCCTTTTCAACATATTCGCGGTAGTATTCATAGTACTCCACGCGTCCCGATGTTATCCAGGCTGCGGCGTACACCATGGGCAATCTTGCGGCCTCATGTGCTTTGACCTCCCACATCTTTTGAATGCCCCGTGGATCCTGCCTTCCATCAGCCATAAGCACGTTGTAGTTGTTTTCCGGAATGACCGTCGCACGCATGCGGTCGGCGATCCCTGTTAACACGTGGGCTATGCGTTTCCTTACCGGGCCGTCGCTGAGAGGGCTGCGATAGTAAGCCCATAGCCCGTGTACCGCATGCGTATACTGATCCCGTGACGACGCGATGTAAAAACTTTTTCCGTCTTCGGGGCTCAATCCACGAGGAAGAAAGCCATTGATACCGTGTATCGTAGCGGTCCGGTAGACGCCTTCGAAGGTATTGCGAGCAACCTTCTTAAGCTTCGGGTCTCCCGTAACGGCATATTGATCTGCGATCATATCAAGCATGACGCCGGCGGAGATCATACAATCCTCCATGCCCGTCCCGTATCCATACTCGTTTGGGTATTGACGTGATATTTCTTCTGCTGTGGGAAGATGAGAAAGCCATTTCCCTTTTTCATAGCTCGTTATGAAGTCATAGAAAAGCTTCGTTCGTGGATGATAGAATCGTTCGAGCGACACTTTCCAGGCGTGCATCATTTGCTCGTGTACGCCCGGGTTACCCGGACGGGTGGCTGCGCGGGTATTCGCTGAGAATATTAACAGCAGGAGCGCAATAGCACCAGTCACCACGAGAGGTCTGTTAGTTCTTAATTGCATAGTCTGATTACTCACGGTTGTATTATTGAAGATCCACGCGGCGCGTCTTCCAATAGGCAGCCTGCAGATAATAAATTCCATTGCTTGACACCTTGTTGTAATTAAGGCGAAGAATTGCATCGTTCAGCATTTGCCGCTGTTCGGGCGAGAAAGAATTGGCGCCCGCGGTGATCTGAGTGAGCGCGGATTCCCCGCTTTGTCGAATGCAGTACCAGACCTTTCGATATGGTCCGTTGCTCTTGATACCACCGAGTGGTTCTCGCCAGTCTGTTGCGACGGTTGATAGGTCGAGATTGCGGCCATCGCGCCATGCACTTTCGGCACGTCTGCGACTTTCCACAACAATATTTTGCATGATTGATCTCATATCTGCCAGGAGTGACTCATCTGTTTCCATCGTTGCCAGTAGCTCCATCGAGAACTGCATTTGCAGGAGCGCCCATGTGCTGACGTTTGATACAGGTATTTGTGATTGCTCTATTGCTTCGTAGATGTATTCCCGATAGAGCTGATAATACTCATCGCGCCCAGTTGCATTCCATGCAGCTGCATAGATCATCGGCAGGCGTGCAGCTTCATGTCCGCCGACCATCCACATGCGCTGAAGCCCGATTGGCTCACATTTTCCATCGACACTAAGGAAATCATAGTTGTTTTCAAGTGTGACATTTCGTTTCATCCTGTCGGCTATTGCCGACAGTGTTTCGGCGATCTCGGTTTTCGTCGCTGGGTCAGCCAGCGGGCTGTTATAGTAATACCAGAGGCCATGTACAGCATGTGACACCTGATCCCTGGATGTGCTCGGATAGGTGCTTTTCTTGTCTGATGGACAAATTCCCCGGGCCACGAATCCTGGCGAACCGTGCACGGTAGTGGCAAGTTTTACGCCATCGAATATAGACCTTGCGTCTTTTATTAGTTGGGATTCGCCCGTAACGGAATAGCGATCGACAGTCGCCGTCAGCATCACGCCTGCGGATATCATACAGTCCTCCATTCCGGTGCTATAGCCGTGATCATTCGGAAAACGTCGTGCGGCCTCTTCCGGTGTCGGCAAGAATGACAGATGCTTACCAGTGCGGTAACTGGTAATGAAATCGTAGAACAGTTTCGTATCGGGATGATAAAATCTCGACCACGATACCTTCCAGGCACTCTGCATTGCCTTGTCCAGCAATCGGTCGTTCTTACTGCGTGATGATTTTACGACGTGCTGCGCTGTTGCTTCGATGGTGGCACACAATGCAACCACCAGGACGAGCTGTGTGTAGGCTATCCTGAATATAGATCCAGATGTTTTCAAATGAAGAGGGGTAAGAAACTAAAACATAGACGAAAGATCAGGGCCGGTAGTGACGCCGGCCCTGACCGTCAATTTAGTACCCGGGATTATTTGGGCCGAACTGTTTGTTGTAGCTCGTTTCTCCAACCGGAATTGGCCAGAGAACCATGTCTTCGTCCATCGCAATTCCGAATGCCTCCTGAACCCTTTCCGGCGCTGTTCCGGTTCGAAGCAGATCGAACCAGCGTTTGCCTTCACAGAACATTTCATACGCTCTTTCCTGGAACACTGCTTCGAAGAATGATTCCTCATCGAAGTCCGCTACAGCGACATCGATCGGTGAGGGACTCGCCGGATCATAGCCATATCCGCGGCGACGAACCATGTTTAGGTACTCCACCGCGGTTGCCGTCGGACCGTCATTCAGGCGGTTGTCAGCTTCCGCATAAATCAGCAACATTTCCGCGTAGCGATAGAGTGGCCAATCGTTCGGCGCCGCCAGGCTGCCTTCCGAGTCGGTGAACTTCTTGTATAGATACGTATCGTTACCCAATGCTATATCCCATAAGTAGAAGTTGTTCTGCTTCCGCAAGTCGTCGTCTGACCAGCCGGCGTAGAAAGGATGAGTGGCACGTGTATAGAACGCGAAATAGTTAGCACCATATGGTTTGTAGGGTGCGCCCGGATGGTGCAGGAAGTTCATGAAGCCCAATCCGTATTGACGATTGTACTTGAAATAGAATATCTCCTCGCTGCTCGTCAGGAGTTCAGCACCAAAAATATTCTCGAAGTCATCAACCGTCGTTACTGGTACGAGCGAGAACTTGCCAGAATTGATCACGTTGGCGGCGCTTTGTTTTGCATTTGCCCAGTCGCCACGTGTGAGATATACGTCGGCAAGCAGCGCGTGCGCAACGACTTTTGACGGTGTGCCCAGGATTCGCGGTTCGTCAGGCAAGTTCTGCGATGCCCAGATGAGATCGTCGGTGATGAGCTTGTAAACGTCTTCGACGGAACTCCTCGGGAGGTCTATCTGCGTCATGGTTTCTTCCGTGCGCAACGGAACACCTCCCCAGAGTCGAACCAGGTGAAAATAAGCCAGACTCCGAAGGAATTTTGCTTCCGCCGCATACTGGGTCTTCTGCGCAGTGGTTGTCTCAGTTCCTAAGGGAACGTTGGCCAGCACCAGGTTGGCGTTTCGGATCATAAGGTAATACGCTTCCCACAGCAGGCTCATGTTGCTCATGTTCGCAGGACTGTATCCCGCGTAGTTCTTGATGACCTCGAGTGAACCCTTGGCAAAGCCATAGTCGGCGCATGCTTCGAGGATGTTGATCTCGTTCGTGAGCTGTGATACTCCAACCGGATAGTAGATCGAATTCAATGCTGCTTCTACCTGCGCTGCGGTGTTGTAGAAAGTCTCGCTCGCGATCGCGTTCGGATTCTCTTCCAGAAGATCGCTACAGGCCCCGAGGGCCAGAGCTACCGTCAAAAAGAAATAATATTTCGTTTTCATTTTGCTAAGAGTTTAGAATGAAAGTTTAACCCCGCAGGTCATGCCTTTAGCGGAAGGGTAAGAAAAGTGGTCGATGCCCTGATTCACTGAGTTCTCCCCGCCTTTTGAGTTTACCTCAGGATCCCACCAATCATAACCGGTCAGCGTTAACAGGTTTTGTCCGCTCACAAAGATGAATGCTCCTTTCAGCCAGTTCACATCCAGGCTTTGAACGGGTACGTTGTAACCGATCTCGATGTTCTTCAGGCGCACATACGAACCATCGAACACGAATTGGTCGGAGTACTTAGCCGAGGTGTTGTAGTCGATAGCCGGATACTTGGCGTCCGGGTTGGTCGGCGACCAGTGGTCGTAGCGAACTTCGCGAAGTGTATTGAATCCGGTATAGTAGAGGTAGTTCTGCCGAATCTGCGACATTCCAAAAATGTCGTTGCCAACGGACCCTTGAAGGAAGATATTAAGGCTAAAGTTATTCCATGACATCCGTGAGGTAAGACCAAAGATGTAGTTCGGGTTTGGATCACCGATCCACGTCCGGTCTTGCGGCGTCAGCCGCTGTCCGTCGTTGTTCAGGTCCTGATAAAGGAAATGTCCATTCTCATCGAATCCCTCAAGCTTGTACCCGTAGAAAGCGCCAAACGGTTTGCCTTCCTGTAAGAGGTTGATGAAGTTGTTGTCAGCATTTACGGAATAGATCGTTCCCTGAATATCTTGTCCGCCGTACAAGGAGACGACCTTGTTGCGGTTGAACGAGATGTTTCCGGACAGATCCCACTTGAACCGCTGATCGAGCACGGCAGCCGCGAGTTGGATCTCCACTCCCTTGTTCTGGATTTCACCAACATTCTGCAATGTGGTCACGTATCCGAGCGAGAGCGGTAGCTGCACAGTGTTCAACAGATCTTTTGTTTGCTTGACGTAATAGTCAGCGGTCAGTCGCACGCGATTGTTCCACAATCCGATGTCAAGTCCCACGTCAACCTGCGATGTCGATTCCCATTTCAGATCGCCGGGCAACCGCGTTCCGGGAGCGAAGAACGTATAGAGAGCGTCGCCGAGCCCGACTTTTCCGGAAGACAGCATGTTGAGTGTATAGTACGGCGGAATAGCCGAGCTACCTGTTACACCATAGCCCACCCTAAGTTTACCGTCGGAGATGAATCCGAAGTCACTCATGAAATCCTCTTCGGCGAAATTCCATGCTACTGCCGCTGAGGGAAAGACTCCCCACTTGTTGTTTGTGCTATACCGGGATGACCCATCCGCGCGAAGCGTGGCAGTTGCGAGGTACTTTCCTTTGAACGAATAGTTTGCCCGACCGAGATACGACATTAGTGTCCACTCGGAGCGAGAACTGGAAGGTACGTTGATCGTCGCCGCAGCGCCGAGGTTGTGGGTTTCCGTAACATCACTCAGGAATCCAGAACCGGAAGCGCTAACCGTAGTCGTGACGTCGTTTTCGTATGTGATCGCACCTGTTAGCGTGAGGGCGTGATCATCATTGAATTTCTTGTTGTAGGTAATAACGTTGTCGAAGTTGAAATGAAGGTTGTTGCTTACGCTGATCGACGCCGACGAGTTTTGTTGCGGCATATTCACACTGGTGTAGTTGTCACCGCGCGCGTCTATATTGGAAACGTTTCCGGAAACGCGGATAGATAGTCCTTCAATCGGCCTGATTGTCAACCCCATATTAGCCATAACATTGTTGGCGTAACGCTTGTTGGTCACCTCGTTGAAGTATGCAATCGGGTTACCCAGGTCGTCAGGACTAAACGGATAGACAGTGTTCAACAGTCGATAGGAGCCATTGTCAAGATAGGGTCCCACGGTTGGGGGAGCGCTCAACGTCCACGCGATGACATTTTGTTCATTGATCGTTTGCTGATCGATCCTGTTGAGAATAGCGTTGAAGGATACCTCGATGTTGTCTGTAATGTCGTGGTTTATTTT
>JBIQJZ010000074.1:0-2582 GCA_044507115.1 Flammeovirgaceae bacterium
TGCTTTCTACTGGCGCATTCGGCTTCGCAGCCGGACCAGTCCCCTGTATCCATTGGCGTTGCAAATCTTTCGGAATCGGTGATCCTTCAAACTTTCCATCGCGCGCATCCTGAACGCGGATATTCGTCCGTGGAATTACACTCTGCGGATCGAGAAAAGTAATTCGCTCCTGATTCTTCTGACGCGTCGCTCGCCTTCGAATCCTGGCTGCCATCACATCCTTGATGATGGCATTGTAATTTGTCAATACCTCGAGTGCTTCCAGTACCTCCGGTGTGTATACATCGCGGTACTGTTCTTTGAGATTGTTGCGAATTTTCATAGCGCTATCGCTTTTCAGCGTCTACCGTTGGCCGGTAATATAAACCGTCATTGAAATCGGACCATGGGCACCCAACACGAGCGCTTGTTCGATGTCTGCCGTCTTGGAAGGCCCTCCGATGAATACGCCAAATCCATAGTCGCCGGTCCCGATCTTGCGATACGCTTCGTGCAGGGTCGGCACAATGGTCGACGCATCAACAACTACTGCAAGATGCTGGCAGATAAACGGAATAATTTGCTGTCCCATTATTTCGGTCGTCACCCACACCGCTCCATTCTCAGTGACCGCGAGATGAGCGGGAATGATGGCGAGCTCAACGTCTTCGAATGTGTGGGGGTCAACATCCGGCGAATACATCTCGTACTGGCCGGCCAGTTTGGGTATCGTCGTTATTATGCGCTTAGAAGTATCGAACTTCTCCCCGACCATCTCTACGACAGATTGCAGGTCGTTGACCACTACTGCCTGACCGCCGATACCGGTAAACGTGTCAACATACTCCTGGATCATGTCGGAGGCAGATCCACGGAAGGCCGACAGATCCGGTAACGGGGAGGCTGAGGGCTGATTCTTCCTGACTTCGGCAAGTATTCGTTCGCGGCTTGTCATCTCTGTTTTCGGTTTTCGCGATACCAGTCGGCAAACGATTGTTTTGGTGGTTCTGGCATTTCGCGTTGCCGGAACCATGGATTGAATTTATTGTTGACTGCAAACGACGCATTGCGTAGAAACCAGCGTCCTACTTTACCCGCCGTGCGGAAAAGCGACGGCGATCCCATCGTCTCCGCCATGGCCTTCATCGCTACAGCTTTCGACTTAGGAGCATGTCCTTCTTTGACGATCACTTGCCGCCACTTGTACAACTGATCATGGATGTTGATCTTCACCGGGCATACATTTGAGCACGAGCCACAAAGCGTCGATGCGAAAGGCAGGTCGGCGTGGCGTTTCATATCCAGGTTTGGCGCAAGGATCGCCCCGATCGGACCGGTAATCGTGTTGTGATAGCTGAGGCCTCCACCTTTCCGGTACACCGGGCAAGTGTTCATACAACTGCCGCACTTAATGCACTTGAGTGAGTCGCGGAAATCGGGACGTCCCAACTGGCGACTTCTCCCCGCATCCACCAGCACAACATGCATCTCTTGCCCGGGACGCGGCTTTCGAAAATGACTCGAGTAGATCGTAATGGGTGTGCCGATCGCACTGCGCGCCAGTACACGGAGAAAGACGCTGAGGTGCTCTTTCTTCGGAATCAATTTCTCCAGTCCCATGGACGCGATATGAACGTCCGACAAATGAGCGCCCATGTCGGCATTGCCTTCATTTGTGCACACTACAAACTCTCCGGTTTCGGCAACCGCAAAATTGACTCCCGTCAGCGCTCCGCGTCGGGTCAGAAATACTTCGCGGAGATGCCTGCGCGCCGCCCGCGTGAGCAGCGTCGGGTCAGACAATCCCTTTTCCGTACCGAGGTGTTCGTGGAAAAGCTCGCCTATCTCCTCCTTCCGCTTGTGAATACACGGCAGCACAACATGGCTCGGTGGCTCGTGGTCGATCTGCTGAATATACTCGCCGAGGTCTGAATTGACGACCGAAATGCCCCGCTCCTCCAGGAATTCGTTCAGATGGCATTCCTCGGTCAGCATTGACTTGCTCTTCACCATCTGCGTGATCCCCTTCGCCTTTAAAATACCGTAGACGATGTTGTTGTGCTCCTCTGCATTCGCGGCCCAGTGAACCTGCACACCATTCTTCTGTAGATTGCTCTCAAATTCCAGGAGGTAGTCGTGCAGGTTTGACAAAAGGTGAGCCTTGATCTGCGAAGCCGCATCCCGCAACGCCTCCCACTCCGGAAGTTGCTTCGATATCCTATCCCGCTTCTGCCGAATCCACCACAACGCACCATCATGCCACGTCGCCTTCTCCTCATCGCGATTGAACTCCTCAGCGAGTTGGGGGTGGGATTTACCATGAAAGAAGTCAGGGGGGGATGCCATGGGGTGAGTGGTCAGTGGTCAGTGGTGAGTGGTGAGTGGTGAGTGGTGAGTAGTGAGTGGTGAGTGGTTTGTGCCTGTTTATCGTCCTTCTTCGATCTCGGCGATCTGGAATTGTTTGCCTGGTTGCTTAGCGGCCAACAATCATTCCAGACGCCAATTTAAATGCCTGTACTAACAGTTTTCCAAGCGGTTCAAGTTTTTCGGGTGTAACATACTTAAGTTCCACCGCCAAGTCAAGGCAAGCGTCAACTTCAACG
>JBIQJZ010000074.1:2592-15456 GCA_044507115.1 Flammeovirgaceae bacterium
TATCTCAAAAAAACGCCGCCGCTCCAAGGGCGATTTTCTAGAGCATCCTTCTGCAAGGTTCAAATGGGCAGACAAAGCAGCACGTCTGATCTGTTGAGTCATGGCATACTTTTCTATCACAGGAAAATCGTTCGTGATTCTGTAGCACGCCAAACAGAATGCGCGCGTCACAGCATATATTTCCAGCTTAGTATGTGCAAGCAACAAAAACATGGGAAATCCTTGAACTAAATCCACTGCTAAGATAGCGAAGAGAACAACACCGATACAATCCGGAAAACCACTCACCACTCACCACTGACTACTCACGACTCACCACTCACGACTCACGACTCACCACTCACCCCTCACCACTCACCCCTCACCCCTCACCACTCACTATTCAAAATCTCGGCAATATGCACCACCTTCACCTTGCTCTTCTTTCGCTTCATTATTCCTTCCATATGCATCAGACATGAAAGGTCGGAGGAGGTGATGTATTCGGCGCCGTTTTTTTCGTGATCGGCGACGCGATCTTTTCCCATCTTGGCGGACACGGCTTCTTCGGAGACGCAGAAAGTACCTCCGAACCCACAGCACTCGTCGGGCCGGTCAAGTGTTACCAGTTCGATGCCTTCGATCATGTTGAGCAAATGCTCTGGTTTTGAGAACGCTGGTGCGTTCAGTTCGCTCATCTGCGAAAGGTGAAGTCCGCGAAGTCCATGGCAGCTGTGGTGGATACTCACGCGGTGTGGAAAGCGGGCTGGAATTTCTTCGACCTTCAATATATCGGTGAGAAACTCAACAAGCTCGAATACTCTTCCGCGAATGATCTCGGCTGCGGCCGGATCCTTAGCCGAATGAAGGTGGTCCTTGACATGGAGAACGCAGCTCGCCGATGGTGCCACGATATAATCGAACCCGGCAAAGTTCTTAACAAACAACTCGTCAGTCTCTTCGGTGAGATGTTGGAATCCTGAATTCGCCATCGGCTGCCCGCAGCAAGTCTGGCGCGGGGGATATGACACGTTCAAACCAAGCTTTTCCAGTAGCTCAAGCGTTGCAATGCCGGCGCCTGGATAGAACTGGTTAACGTAGCAAGGGATAAAAAGTCCGATCCTGGCCTGCGCCGGTGGCACGAGTGATATCTGGGAACGCTCCGTCTGCTCCGTTTCCTTTCCCTGTTTCATAGTAGTGTATTTACGCGCACGCAGCGATCCTATTTTCGGGTCGCCGTGCGGTACAAGTAAGTTGCCATCGCAGCAAAGAAAAGCACGCCGAGGACCTGATAGCCACCCGATCCGAGCATTTCGGTCAAGCCATGCTCAGCATTAACCTGTCGGAGTGCCCGGTTGATGTCGTCGTCAACAGACAACAACGCAACGACCACTCCCGACAAAGCTCCGCCGGCGATGAGTCCTGTTGCGAGCAAACTGCCCTTGCCCAACTCATCGTCTTCCTTGGCCTCCTTGCGCCGCGCCGCCCGCCAGTCGACGTAGCCTTTGATGCCACCTCCAAAGGCGATGGGCAGCGTAGTCGATAATGGAAGGTATAGTCCGATCGCAAACGCCAGTGCCTTGATACCGCAGAGTTCAATCATCACCGCAATAAAAACGCCGACGATCACAAATTCCCAGTCGAGGTTATACGAGAGAATTCCGCGGGCGAGGGTCGCCATCAGCGTCGCCTGTGGCGCTGAAAACTCGGCGCTGCCGATTGCATGCTTGATTCCTTCCGCCTGCATTTCAAGCGTAGGCTTGTCCAGTACAGTGACAACCAGACCAATCACCAGCGATGACACGATTGCTCCGATAAAGAGTGCCAGTTGTTGATAGCGCGGCGTCGCGCCGACGATGTACCCTGTCTTGAGATCCTGGGAAGTAGCCCCCGCGTTGGCGGCGGCAATGCAGATCATTCCACCGACGACTAGCGCGAGCGGTTCATAGAAGGCTCCTGTCCAGCCGATCGCCGTAAAAATCAGACAGGTCCCCATAAGTGTAGCAATCGTCATCCCGGAGATCGGGCTATTGCTGGAACCTACGAGTCCAACGATCCGGCTCGCTACCGTCACGAAGAAGAATCCAAAAATAATCACGAGGACACCGAGCAGAAGCTTTTGCAGGAACCCTTCACCAGGGATTCGGGGAAGCATGGTCATCAGCGCGACCAGCACAATGCTTCCGACGATCACTACCTTGAATGAGAGATCGCGCTCCGTGCGGAGTACACCTCCCTCGCGGGTTTCTTTTAGCGATGTAATACTCTCGCGGAAAGAACTGACGATGGTCGGTATTGTTTTGATCAGTGTAATAAATCCACCTGCTGCCACAGCGCCGGCACCTATTTGCCGTATGTACGCGTAATATATTGCGACGGCGGGATTGCCGAATTCCTGCGCCGCAGGATCCCAGGCCCATCTGCCACCTGGCGATGACAGGCTAGCGAGATACCCCAACTTCACGAGTTGTTCGGCGATCATCACCGGATCGACCAGCGTTGTTAACAAAGGAATCACCGCCCACCACGCCAGTACCGAACCAGCCACCAGCACGCCGCCGATCCTCGGGCCAATGATATACCCGACTCCAAGGTACTCGGGGGTGATGTCCGCATTGATCGTAGCTGACGGCCAAAACTTGTTGACCTGGCTGGTCAGGAACGTGGGAGTCTCGGCTATGACGTGAAAGACCTTCTGCAGCACGGCATAACCGAGAGCAATACCCATCCCGATGAAAGCGGTTTTGGCAAACACGCCTCCCTTTTCGCCAGCCTGCAGAACCGAGGCACAGGCTGTTCCTTCGGGATACGGCAGCGTTCCGTGCTCCTTGACGATTAGCGACCTCCGCAATGGAATCATCATGATCGTTCCCAGCATCCCACCAAATGCCGCGAGTATTAGTATCGTCAGGTAATTGAAGTATCCGGCGCCAACGCTCTCCCCGTCGGGACCGGCAGATAAAAACAAAAAACCCGGAAGAGTAAACACCACGCCGGCAGCAATCGACTCTCCCGCCGAACCCGTTGTCTGAATGATATTGTTCTCCAGGATGGTGGTCTTCAGAAACTTTCGTCCCAAGGTAATCGCGATCACCGCGATCGGAATAGAGGCCGAAACCGCCAGCCCCGCTTTCAGCGCGAGGTATACTGTTGACGCTCCGAAGAGGACGCCAAAAAGAATACCAAACGATACCGACTTGATTGTAAATTCCGCAATGTTCTGCTCGGGCGCGATGTACGGCTTGAAAGTCTTATTCCCTTCCATAGGTCGAGTTTACGTTTCGGTTTACGCCTGTCACACCCTGGGCGGATGACCCGGCTATCAGGTAACAGTGCAATAATATGTAAACTTTCGGGATCTCCGAAAAATGCGCGACCATCCTGGGGACCTCATCCCAGGCCCCTCTCCTAAAGGAGAGGGGAAAAAGCGGAATGTTAAATTAAATGATGTGCGTTGAAGAAAAGCCGGAGGGGTAACCTCTACGGCCTAATGAACAACTTCTCCGGCGGGATGATCTGTTTCACCATTCCCGGTCCCCGGTAGTATACTTCCAGCCAGCTGCCACCTCCGGCGTTGTAGTACTCGACGACCACTTCACTTCGCCCGGAAGGTATTTCGACTTTCCCAGTGCGCTCGATCGGGCCGTGTTGTCCATCGTTATTCACTACTTCCTTGCCGTTGACAAACAGCTTGCTGCCGTCGTCCGACCTGAGATAGAACTTGTACATGCCTGGCTGATCGACCTGCAGGTATGACTTGTACCGGATTGCAAATTGACCCGGCCGTTTAGGAATGTCGCCGACCCGGAATTGGTATGTCTTGCCACTGCTGATCTTTCGGTGCGCCGAAAAGACAGGCAGGTGTTCCCAGGAATCACCTTCGTAGTAGTCGAACGAGATACCATTGTCTGCATTTGATTTCAGCACGCGGAAATATGCCGCCGAAGTCCCGCTGTTGCCGTTGGATGAAAAAGACTTCGCAGTGACAACAGCGCTGTGATCGAGCGTGAACGTGCCCTGGTACAAGGGTGAGTCTTCCGTGGGTTCGCTGCCATCCAACGTGTAGCGTACCGTGGCACCGCTATCGGCTGCGGCAATCTTCACCTCGGCATTTGTATCAAGATAAAACCCGCCTGGAGGATCAAACAGATTCGCAACAGGGTAAATCACCGGTGCGGGTACACTAGCCATGTCAGTCAATCCGTCGGGTTCATCGAATCCAGCGAATGCGCTAGTTACGGCGCGTCCCGTCCAACTGTACGGCGGTTTGACCTTGAGCAGGAAGGCAATGGTGGCAGCGTTGTCGTATGTGAATACGTCATGGCGGATGCGATACCCTGGCTTTACCCCTTTTCCATAAATGATGAAGGGGATCTCCAGCTCATCGAGACTCTCGCCCCCATGCGAATACCCGATACCTCCGTGGTCAGCCGAGACAATAAATACCGTCTGATCGAACATACCAGCGTCTCTCGTCGCCTGGATGATGTCGCCGATATAGCGATCAGCCTCTTCTACTGCTTTGTAGTAGAGTTCCGTCTTGTGTCCGTCGTGGTGACCCGCGTGGTCCACATGATCGAGGTGGACAAATAAAAAACCCGGCTTCTTCTCCCGTATATATTTCACCGCCTCCGCGACGGTTTCCGAGACTTCCGGATGCGTTACATCCAGGTCAAGGGCACTCTTTTCGATCAGACGCCCGAATCCACCCCAGTTGTAAATTGCTCCGATCTCCATATCCGGGTATTGCTGACGTGTGACACCGAAGATGGTCGGGAAGATCGGCTCCAATCCTGTTGTGACGGCGGGAAACCCGAAGTCGCCGCGTTCCCATCCATTTGAGGTGACACCATGCTTCTCCGGGCCAGCGCCCGAAACCATCGACGCCCAGTTGGTGCTGCTGCTGGTCGGCAAGACCCCGCGGGCGTTCAACGTGTACGCGCCGTTCTTCATCATCTCATCCATGACCGGCGTGTTTGCTTTTCGGACACCGTCGGGACTCATCCCGTCGACACCGATAACTACCACATGCTGTACTCCGCTAACAGGATTCTCCTGAGTCGACGGGCCGCACGCCGCCAGCGCGAGCAGGCCGCACAAAATACTGAATTGTATGACTGACTGTTTGTTGCTTCGCTTTGTACTCATCGCTGAAATTATGGTGCAATCTTTTTCAATGTTACGCCGTAGTCCCCAGCTTTACCGGTTCTCCCTCCTTCCGGTTCTTCGTAGGCAAACGTCAGGCGGATGGCATGCCCCTCTTCCACGACGTTAATGCTCGTCACTGGAAGAATGTTTTGCAGGTTGATTACCGAGTGGGCATCATCTCCCCACGACCACTTGCCACCCTCTCCCTGAAAGAAATAGGGAGCACCAGAGGCTGAGAAATTACTTGGCTTGTAGTCATCATCGATGCGGAACTCCAACATGAGGTTGTCCAGAACGCCAGGTGTTGTGCCGAACGGCAAAGAGGCGTCGAAAGCCTGAGCCCATCTGCCGCGCATCGACACCGAAGCTGTCTGCGCATCGTTCAGGTTGATCGGCCCCTGGGGATCGCCGTGTTCATCACAGCCGACTACCAGCAGCAGCGCCAGTGCGGCAACATATATACTCTTGATTGATTTCATAGTTGCTGTCATTAGGAATTATTTCACGACCATTAGCTTAAGTGTCTTCCGGAAATTATGCGCTTCTATCAGAAGGAAGTAAAGTCCAGGTTCGTATGATGTGTTAACTGTGACAACACCCTGCGAACTCCTTTCGTATAACCAGGATCCCATTTGAACGCCGAGCTTGTTCACCATCGTGAGTTTCATATCCGAGGGCACCGGAAGTTCGTAACGGAGGGTCACGCTTGACTCATTCGTCGGATTCGGATACAGTGAAAACTCCGCAGGTTGTGCCTCGTCGTGTTGAACACCCACGATAATCTCGGTTTCTCCACCGATACCACTGCCCTTGTCGTTAGCAAACATGTCTGCTACTTCTTCGGCGGTGATTACCCGGTTCCATACCCGGATGTTGTCCATCAACGCAGAAAAGTCATCACCATATGCACCAGTCGCATCCTGCATGATTGTCAGGGGCAATCCGGACGAAAGCGAACCAGGAACCAAGGTAAGGTCATACGAGTCCTGCGCCGGATCGCTCTGGCGAAGCACGCCATCCAGATAGACATTCATCTTATCATCACGATCGAATGCAACGGCCACAAAGTGCCAGCTACCGTCTTTCAAGTTTGGTGTGTGGTTATCATCTGCGTCCCAATCAAGACGACCACCCGCGCCATTTGCAACATTGACCGTCCACATATGAGATCCCTGCGAATCGGCACCATCCAGACCCACGAGAAATCCGACATTTCCTCCGCTATTCCAATCCTTGTTCCCAAAAATAACCGGATCACCTGCGATTGGAATCAAAGGATTGATCTTGATCCAGAAACCCACGCTGAAATCGCCCGCACCAAAGTCGAGTTCCGGGGCCAACGGTAGCGTAGCATGCGCGGGCGCGGGGAACAAAGCAACATCACCGCGTTCCGGATCTTTCGTAAACTGAACCGGTTCGGAGCCAGCGTCAACGGCGTGCAGGTCGTTTCCGCTGAAATCGTGGAGACCCTTATTCAATGGAAGGAAGACGGTAGCTTCGTAAGGCTTGTCTGCCGGACTGTACATCGCGGCTACCTCCTCATGCGTGAGGACTTTACCTTTCCATATCCGCAAATCGTCCATAAAAGCAGCAAAGTCATCTGAATAGGCTCCTGTAGCGTCTTGCATAATCGTCACTGGCAATCCCGAGGTAAGTGAGCCAGGTGCCAATGTGAGATCGTACGAATCTTGTGCAGGATCGCTCTGGCGCAGCACACCATCCATGTACACATTCATTTTTGCATCGCGGTCAAATGCAACTGCGACGAAATGCCAATCACCATCTTTCAAATTCGGCGTATGATTATCATCCGCATCCCAGTCGAGCCGGCCACCTACGCCATTCGCCACGTTGACTGTCCACATGTGTTCTCCGGGTGAATCGGCGCCGTCCAGCGCAACGAGAAATCCGACATTGCCACCACTCCCCCAGTCTTTGTTGCCGAAGATCACGGGGTCACCGGCGACGGTGGGTGAATTGGGGATCTTGATCCAGAAGGCGAAACTGAAATCGTCGGCCCCAAAATCGAGGATCGGATCAAGCGGAAATTGCGCATAGGCCTCACGTGAGAAGCTGGCAACCATTCCCCGTTGATTGTCTTCAACGTACGTCGTCGCCGCGGTTCCCTTGTCTTCAGCATCGATGCCGTTGGCTGTCGCGTCCTTCAGATCGCTGTCAAACGGCAGGTAGACGTCGGCGCCATACGAGTAATCGAACGGGGGGCCGGCCACCTCAAACGTGTAAACCGTGTTAACCTCGTCAGCCGTTAAAGCTTTGCCCGTCCAAATCCGCACATCATCCAGAAAGCCAGCAAAATCGTCGGAGTATGCACCTGTCGCATCCTGCATGATAGTAAACGGCAAATCCTCCCGGGCTAGATCGCCCGGTATCAGCGTCAGATCTTTCGAATCCTGTGCGGGATCGGTTTGCCGCAGCTCACCGTCGAGGTACACACTCATCGTCGCATCGCGGTCAAACACCACGGCAACAAAATGCCACGCACCATCGACGAGATTGGGGGTCTGATTGTCATCAGCATCCCAATCGAGACGACCTCCGTTCCCGTCCGCGGCATTTACAGTCCACATATGAGACCCAGGTGAGTCCGCTCCATCAAGACCAACAAGGAAGCCCCTGCTGGAGCCGCTCCCCCAATCTTTGTTTCCAATAATCACAGGATCACCAGATGGAATAACGGCATTCGGAACCTTGACCCAGAATGCCACGGTGAAGTCATTCGTACCAAAATCAAGTTTCGGATCTATCGGCAACGTGACGTGTGCCGGTGCAGGGAAGCTTGCTACCGTTCCGCGTTGCGGATCCTGTACAAACGTAGTTGCAGCCGTTCCCGCATCCGTACCGTGAAGATCGTTGCCACTGGCATCCATAAGATCTCCGTCGAAGGCGAGATAGACTGTCGCCCCGAGCGCCGGATCAATCCGGTAACCGTTGTCGTTCAGGTCTAGTACTTCTTCCGGCGAGAGAACGCGGTTATAAATCAGGATATCATCCAGAAAGCCTTCAAAGTCATCAGAGTACGCACCCGTCGCATCCTGCATGATCGTGAAAGGTAAATCCTCGCGCGCGAGGTCGCCCGGTACCAATGTCAGATCTTTTGAATCCTGTGCCGGATCGGTTTGTCGAAGCACGCCGTCGAGGTAGACGTTCATTGTAGCGTCGCGATCAAAAACGACGGCAACAAAGTGCCAGGATCCATCGACGAGATTAGGTGTCTGGTTGTCGTCGGCATCCCAATCGAGACGACCTCCGTTCCCATCTGCCACATTCACTGTCCACATATGAGAGCCAGGTGAATCCGCCCCATCGAGACCGACCAGGAAACCCCGGCTGGATCCACTGCCCCAATCCTTGTTTCCGATGATCACAGGATCACCGGAGGGAATGACGACATTGGGTATTTTCACCCAGAAGGCAACTGAAAAATCGTTGGTGCCAAAGTCGAGTTTCGGATCGATAGGCAGTTGCGCATGAGCGGCGGCCGGAAACTTCGCGACCCTGCCGCGCTGTGGATCATTTACAAAAACCGTTGCTTCGGTTCCAGCATCGGTGGCATGAAGATTGTTTCCGCTGGCATCGCGGAGATCTTCATTTAAAGGGAGATAGACCGTTGGCGCCTGTCCCCTCGACCACCCGCACGAAAGTAAAACACATAGGCTGGTTAGGAGTAGAATATTTTTCATGTTGGATATTTTTCCGTTGACATTCAATTGATCAAAGATTACTCGACATCCCACCAAACCCGTGTCTGCGTGTTATCGGGACCCTGTGCCTGAATCGCTTTCAGATAATTTGCATTGTTCGTGCTCTGTTCCGTCAACGGATACAGGAAGCGAACCGGAACAAATCCGAGCGAGTTGGGTCCCGGCGTAATGACAGGGACGCCTGTCCTGCGCCATTCAGACCACCCTTCAAAACCGCAGTTGAAGAGTGCCAGCCACTTTTGAAGCCATATCTTCTCAAGCTTTGCCTCCTGCGAACCGGTGTAAGACACCATCCCCTGGTCATAGTAACCAGCGTCGGGTTGAACATCGGCTGCTTTGGGGAAAACATAATTCGCAGGGATCCGGCTCGCGTAGTAGTCAAACTGGCTCTTGATGCCCGCGAGGTAATATGCCTCGGCATCACCGGTAATGAATCCACGCTCAGCAGCTTCTGCAAGAATAAACTGGAGTTCTCCATACGTCATCAACGACGCCTGCGCAGCAGTTGGTGACGCGAACTGAGGGCTGGAGTTCAACGGTGCCCAGATTAATCCTGGAAGAGATTGGTTCGCCTGACCACCATTAAACGTGTCTTCATCTGCAATCCCGTTTGGCACTCCGACATATTGTGGATTGGCGCTTCCGGCAGTGGCTGACGTCGGCTGAGCAAAGACGTGAAGACGCGGGTCGTTAAGGGTCTTCAATATGTCGACCATGGTTTGCGACGCTGACTCTCCGAACTGGCCGCGGTAACGGGGAAATTCGTTGTTGAGCTGGTTAAGGTATTGAAGCGCCGCCTGGTCACTGTTTCCTGTAAACAACGGATAGGTTGTCGGATTTGAGACAATCGTACTCATTTCGGCCGACGGATCCTTGCGATCGGAAATTCGCAACAAGCAGCGCAGCCGAAGTGAGTTAGCGAACTTCTTCCACTTCATAATGTCACCATTGTACAAGATGTCGCCGGAGACCGCCTCGTTCGAAGGACTCAACAGCTCATTTGCCAGCGCCAGATCGGCAAGGACGCCGTTATATATCGCCTCTTGCGTGTCGTACGCCGGAAAGTTGATGTTCTCACTCTTTGCCTTAAGCGCTTGCGAATAGGGAATACTTCCATAAATGTCCGTCATCGAATGGAAAAAGAACGACTTCAGGACGAGTCCGATGCCGTGATAATTCTTCAAGTTATTGGCCGTCGCCAGGTCGATGACGCCCTGAACATTCCTTAAGTGGCTGTAGTAACTCCAGAGGAAGTATTCCTCCGCATCCGCCGGTGACCAGTCGAATGCACTGACAAACTGGTTCGCCAGATAATCCGCAACGATGTTACCCCTTCTCCACGAGCCCGTATACGAATCGTTCATCGCACCGCGAATGATCGATGGCAACAACAGACCGGGATTCGTCAACTGCTCAGGCTGATTGGGGTTCGTATTGATCTCCTCAAAATTATCAGTACAGCCCGTTAGTACAAGGTTGAAGGCAATGAGCAGTACAAAGGTTTTTAGATAAACTGTTTTCATAAACGTACTGGTTGAGGCTTACAATTTGAAACTGAGATTGAACCCATAGCTCTTCGTGGAAGGCAAACTCATATTCTCGAATCCAGGGACAAGACCCCCACCCGTTGTCGCCATTGTTCCCTCGGGATCGAAGTGCGGATTGTCAGTCCATAGTTTCAGGTTGCGTCCAACAAGTGACAACCGCACATCGCGAAATGGAGTATTGCCCAAAAGCTTTTGAGGTATTGCGTAACCAATCGCTACCTCACGAAGTTTGACGAACGATGCATCGAACAATTGCGATTCCGAGTTGTGATCGTGATACTGTTTGTAAAAGGCGCGGGCTGCTGTTCCGTAGATACCTTCACTCGCCGTGCCGTCGGTACTGATGAGGTTCTGGGAGTAGGTGCCGTCACCGTTCGCAACCGCGCCTTTGTGATAATACAACCCATCGTATTCAGTGCCGGGAGCACGCGCTGCGCGTTCGTAGGCAGATTCTTCAAGAATACCGGCGCCCATGCCTTTGTTATAGAACCGCGATATGAAGACCCCACCTTGACGAATGTCGAGCAAGCCACGCGCATAGAAGCCCTTGAAGGAAAACGTGCTTGATACGCCCCCGGTCCAGTCAGGATTAAAATTGCCCAGGTATATTGGTTTTGTGGTCTTGATCGGAAGCCCGTTGGTACCGATAATGATCTCGCCTTTCATCGGACCGTCCGGCACTCGTTCAAACCCGGGACCGTAGAGTGCACCCATACGCTCACCGACGCGCGCTTCAAGTGTGGCTTCTTCGCCTGGAGCGGTTTGCACATAAGCCGGGATACCAGGTGCCAGAGAAACCACTTCGTTTCTGTTTCGCGCATAGTTTACCGAAAGATCCCACCGGAAACCATTTGGAAGCCGAACCGGTGTGGTATTCAGCATGATCTCGATCCCCGCGTTCCGGATTTCTCCAGCGTTGATGACGCGGCTCGCGTAGCCGCTGGTTTGGGTCAGTGATAGCGGTAAGATCTGATCCTTCGACCGGATGTCATAGTAGGTAACGTCCAGGTCGATACGCGATTGAAGGAGCACGATATTCATCCCGATCTCATACGTATTGATCGACTCTGGTTTCAACTGGGGATTTCGAAGTGTCCCGGATTCAGAGAGCGCCGGAGTTGTTCCCCACGGCAGCTGTGCGCCATACGTAGAATACAACGAATATGGTCCTGTGTCGTTTCCTACCTGCGCCCACCCGAGCCTAAGCTTTATCATATCAATCGAGGCGGGTGCATCAAAGAACTCATTCAGAAGCGCACTCGCGGAGATCGAGGGATAGAAATACGAGTTCGCATTGGCAGGAAGGGTGCTGGACCAGTCGTTTGTTCCCGTTATGTCGAGAAATATTTTGTTATTGTAATCGAGCTGTACAAGACTGCGTAGGGTGTTCACTCTTTTTCTGTAGTTATACTCCCCGCTGTTGACCGCCGCCGCGCTGTTGCTGAGATTGTAAATACCTGGGATAGTAAGTTCAGGTGCCACCACTTCCAGGGTTCGTCCATTTTCATCGCGACGGTTTCCTCCCACGGAGAAAACAGCTCCAAATAGTCCTCCGCTCTTGAATTTATATGCTAGCAAGAACTCGGTGTTTCGCTCCTCCATGTACAAACTGACAACGCGGTACTTCCCCCTGATCGCGTCGACAGTACTCCAGGCATTCTTGAATGTCCGGTGATCCATCGAATAATCAGTCCCGGTGCGCACCATCAGGCTAAGGCGATCGGTGAAGTCGTACGTTGCAGAGACACTACCAATGACCCTGTCTTTGACCTGACCACTTGTGTTCTCGTACTGGTAGAAGAAGGGGTTGTTATGGTTTTCCCCATAGTTATACTGAAACTGCTGAATGCCTTCCAGTCCAGGCTGCCAGTACTGACGCAAGCTATTCATGTTTACCTGTCGTCCCATCCACAGCATGAAGTACATCGGTGTGTTCCTTCCGTATCCTTGGTCAGGTCTGTTGTCACTCTCCGACTTTATATAATTTATCCGCACGTCGGTCTTCAATTTGTCAGAGATCTGGTAAGTAGCATTCAGAGCGGCAGTAGTCCGCACAAGGTTGTTGTTGGGAATAATTCCTTTTTGGTCCTGATTGGTCAGCGAAAGACGCAAGTTCGACTTTTCGTTTCCCGCCGTTAGAGCAATGTTGTTGAACACCGTCCGGCCGAGTTCAAAGAAATCGCGTACGTTATTAGGTTGCGATATCCACGGGGTCGGAATGACATCGCCCCGATCTCCCACGTGAACATCACCGCCACGATAGCCATTGGTCGTCGGCGAATCAAACTGTGCACGCTTTGGTCCGTAGTTCAGGCGAGGCCCCCAACTTTCATCATACCCGTCCTGGACACCGTTCGGCATCGCATCTAGATTACCCTGATAACCAAAATTCGAACCTTCAAATAAGCCGCTGTTGCCCTGTCCGAAACTATCTTGCATTCTGGGAAGGCGCAGGACGTCTTCAAAGG
>JBIQJZ010000075.1:0-15259 GCA_044507115.1 Flammeovirgaceae bacterium
AACGCACGGGAGGGCGATGTCGTCCTCAGCCGGAATTCTCCGCTGGGAATTCGCTTCAACTATCTAAAGGGTACCACATCGGAAAAAGAAAAGCTCGACCGAATCGAAAAAGGACGTCCGGGAAGCCCGTGTACAGAAAAGCATCTTGTTTCGAACACAGAGTTCACCGACGATCCGATCTGCACGGCATCAAGGACGTACCAGAAACGCAAGATTGAACAGCTGAACAACTTAGCGCTCCCGGAACCGGAGTACCGCAAGCGATATGAAGACGTCGTCAGCAAGGAATGTCTGTGTATCGGACTAATGAATGCCGCTGTACACACGTATGACCTCCCACCGATAAAAAAACTCAAAGCCGTAACGATCTGTCCCGGGCCGAACATTGCGTACTTTGACAAAGTTGTGTCGCTCCGCGAGATGGTCAACCACATCTATGGAAGGGTAAACCTACTTTCATCCGAAGATAGGCCGCATATGTTCATCAACGAGCTCAACCTGAACATCAGGTATCTTCGCGAACAGCTATCAGACATGTCCGGGGAAATCGATAAGGCGTGGCGAGAAATGAGGTCATTTGGGAAACAACTGCTGGAAGGCATATCGTACTATCGAAACATCGTTAAACAAATAACGAGCGGTGATAGCAAATTCCTCGCGCACTTGGATACCTGCGAAGAAGATCTGAAGGAAGCAATTGCTGGCTTGGAAATTCGTCAGTAAGGGCGAGGCGACCGCCCCTTATCCCATCACTTCACTCACCTCAAGATCGCGGTTATAGAAACCGCCACGGTTCTCCCTGCGCACAAGCGACTGCTCAACAGTCAGCATTGCGCAAGCTATCATGTTTCTGAGTTCATACCAGCCCGGTGTGTGAACATGATTGGTATCTTCTGAGCATTCTTCCCGGATCGCTTTCAGTTCTTCAAAAGCGTTCTCAAGTCCTGCGCGGGTTCTGACGATACCTACCTGGCGGCTCATCATCGACTGCAGTCTGGCCCGCAGGTTCTGTAACCTTTCCGCACTGTCTGACGCCTTCGTTGACAGGATGGGTTCCTCGAAAGCCGACTCTATCATCGGTTCCGAAAGGAAGGTGCGCTTAATATCCTCAAAACAATTGTGCGCAAAAACCGTAGCTTCCAGCAGCGAGTTCGACGCCAGGCGATTAGCCCCGTGCAAACCGGTATTCGAACACTCTCCGCACGCGTACAAATTCCGGATACTAGTACGGCTCTTGAGGTCGACATCTATGCCACCACAGAGATAGTGCGCGGCCGGCGCCACCGGAATATATTGCTGCGTGATGTCAATCCCTTTTGACAAGCACGTCTGGTAGATATTGGGAAAATGCTTACTTAGGATCTCGACTGGTAAGTGGGTGCAGTCGAGGTAGACGAATGGTTGCCCCGACAATTCAATTTCCGAGGCAATTGCGCGCGAGACGACATCCCGACAGGCCAATTCGCCGTCGATGTGATATTTGAACATAAAGCGTTCTCCCGCTGAGTTTCTGAGATAGGCGCCCTGTCCCCTGACCGCTTCGGAAATAAGAAATGCGGGGCTTGATTGCGTGTCATAAAGGGCAGTCGGGTGGAACTGAACAAACTCCATATTTGTGACGCTGGCACCTGCACGAAAAGCCATAGCGATGCCATCTCCGGTTGCGATGAGCGGGTTGGTTGTCGTTTGGTAGACTTGACCAGCACCGCCGGTAGCCAACACGGTAACAGCCGCAAGGTAGGGTTCGATTCGGCCGGATTCCAGACTGAGAACACGCGTCCCGATACAGACCTTTTCCTGATCTCCATCTGTGATCAGGTCAATTGCAAGGTGATGGGACAATATCGTCACGTTTGGCAGCGACGTTGCCTTTCTCAGCAAGGCAGTGGATATGTTGAGACCGGTGACGTCCTGAAAGTGAATGATTCTGTTAGCGCGGTGTCCTCCTTCCCGTCCCAACATAAGTTCTCCGGACGAACTTCGGTCGAAGTCGGCCCCGAGTGAAATCAGTTCCAATAACCGCTCAGGCGCTTGCTGCACAACATGCTCAACAACTGCGCGATCACAGAGCCCGTCTCCCGCTTCAAGAGTATCACGGACGTGATCCTCAAACGAGTCGTTGACGAAATCAGAAACCACGGCAATGCCACCCTGCGCATACCGGGTATTTGACTCGGCTGATTCCTGCTTGGTTATGAGGACGCACCGACGGTCCGGGAAACGCTGAGCAACCTTGATTGCGACAGAAAGTCCGGCAATCCCTGAGCCAATAATCAGAACGTCCGTTCGCAGCATATTAGTTTTTTGAGATTTCCAGCATACGTTCGATGGGCAACAAAGCTTTCAAACGAAGAGACTCCTCGATCTCAATTAACGGCGTCTCGTCTACCATGCAGGCCAAAAGTTTTGGCAGTGTATTCATCTTCATGTAAAAACATTCGCTGCATGCGCAGGTATTGTCTTCATGAGAAGGTGCGGGGATAACAGTCTTGGACGGTACTTCCTTTTGCATGGCGTGAAGAATTCCAGCTTCCGTAGCCACGATGAACCGCTCGGCGTCGGTTGCCTTTACGTAGTTGATCATGCCCGTAGTAGATCCCACGTAGTGCGCCACCTGAAGAAGATGCAGTTCTGATTCCGGATGAGCGACAATCTTCGCATCCGGGAATTGCTTATGCAAATTCAACAGTTTATCGATAGCAAATGCTTCGTGAACAATGCAAGCGCCATCCCAGAGCAGCATATCCCGACCTGTTTTTTTGATGAGGTATTTCCCGAGATTTTTGTCGGGTGCAAATATGATGGGCTCATCCTCAGGAATCGTTCGAATAATTTTCTCAGCATTTGAAGAGGTGCAGATGATATCGCTCATCGCCTTTATTTCTGCCGAGCAGTTGATATAGGTGATCACCCTGTGTCCCGGGTGAGCTTCCAGAAACTTGGCAAAGTCCGTCGGATGGCAAGACTCTGCCAGAGAGCACCCGGCTTCGAGATCCGGAAGCAGAACTTTTGCTTTCGGGTTTAGTATTTTGGCAACCTGTGCCATGAAGTGGACCCCGGCAAAGACGATAGTCTCCGCGTTAACGGATGCCGCGCGCTGGGAAAGTCCCAGGCTATCCCCTACGTAGTCGGCAAGGTCCTGAATCTCGGGCTGCTGATAGTAGTGAGCGAGCAAAACAATGTTCTTTTCGCGCTTAACCCGACGAATTTCGTTTTGCAGTGTCTGCCGATCGGGAACTAGTGTCTCCATTCAAATATATTTCTTAACCTGCCTTCTCCACCCTCCTGAACTCCAAAACACGCACACGACAAAAGTGGTTTAGTATACAGGCGAAAAAGCGGGTTAAAATACGATCTTATGCCCTTCCAAAACAAGTTTTCCCTCCTTCTCCATGCGTTTTACCGCCCGGATCACCGTTTCTACCCGCAAACCGCTCATATCCGCTATCTGCTGCCGGGTAAAAGGAATCCGAATCCTTGAATTGTCACCCGGAGGGGTGTTCTTCTCTTTGTAATAGGTCAAAAGACTCAAAATACGATGGCCCGGATCATGGCTGGAAATTTCGGACAAAACCATGGACTTGTACCGGAGGCGCTGGCAAAGCACTTGGCTTAACTTGAGATGCAGATCGAAATTCTCGCGAAAAAGTAGTCTTCCGAAAGTTTCCAGACGCGGGACGCTTCAATGGCCCTGGCGCTGCCGGGGTATGGAAATTTGCCAATCAATGCCGGCTCCCCAAAACTTTCACCCGCCGTGAATAGTCCTTGGATGAACTCTTGCCCGTCGGGGCTGACGATGTACATCTTGACCGACCCATCAGCTACCTGATAGTAGTCGGTCGCCATGTCTCCTTCATGAAAGAGAACCTGGTCTTTCCGAAGTGACACGAGGCGGGCGCGGTATTGTTCCAGTATCTTAGGTGGAAACACGTTTGGGATTTTGCCCGAAAATTACGCACCACCTGGACATAAAAAAAATTGCGCACCGCTATTCTATACGACTGTACAAGCGCCACCCGCACATGCAGCTTCAGCTTGTAAATCAGTTGTGTCATCCGGCTCGAAAACCCGCGAAAGGTCAAGCTCATTCAGCGTCTCCGCCAATTTCATAAATTCCTCCTGCGAGATCTCTTCAAATGGGGCCTGTTTATAGTTACCATTGTCGAACGGAAGCACACTCAAACCGTTATACGACGCTTTGTTCTCCCACATCCACTCCCCTACACGCTGCCAGTCTTCGACGCGAATACTAACCGTCGCGGAAACGTTGTTTGCATTACAGCCATTCCGGTATCCGTTCATGACCCATTCTTCATTGAATTTTCGAATGCGTTCGAGGAGATCCATCACGTCTTCCGTCCGCAGAATTGAACCCTCCGGAGCCTGCTGCGGAATGCGTATAATAGCCTGTTTGCTATTTAGCAAGTCTTCTTCAAGCAACTCCGGGTGGGCCATTGCCAGGTAGCTGTACAGTGCTTCGTTCTTTCCTATCCGGATTCTCCTCAAATAGTAGTCGTTATGCCAGGCGTGAATGCCCGACGACGTTCCTAGAACAATCGACGAGGTTCCGGATGGCTTTATCGTTGTACAGCGTGCGGCAAATTCAATATTAATCCTAGCCGACACATGAAGATTCGTCTTCTTCACTTCTTCCGCAGCCTCTTTCAGGTCAAGCGCCATAACACGTCCGCTCGCAATCCCCGTCATACCAACTCCGATTAGCGCCTCATACTCCGTCGTTGTTTTCCATACCTCACGGAGATAGTGGAAATTGGTAAATCCTGCCTGTAGCGTACCAAAGAAAGCCGCCGCCCGCGCGCGCGCATTCAAATCCTCCTGGTCAGTCACGTCTGAGACGTTTACCTCGCAAAGGTTGCAGAACTGAAATGGCTTGAGCGCAATCTCACAACACGGGTTCGTGCCCCAGTCGACGTTATTCGTAAAATAGAAGCCCGGCTCGCCCGACCCCGAAAGCTGGATCTTCTTCCAAAGCGCAAAAAACTGCTCGCGCGTAGTTGTATCTCGCGGAAGGACAACGGAATTATTGGCTCGACCGCGTTGTTCGTTAAGTTCCCACCAGTTGCCAAATTTGCACGTGAGCATATCCTCATCTTCGTAGGAGAACAACGAGATCATCGCGGACCGTCGAATCCCACCGGCGAGAACGGCATTGGCGATATGACACATCATATCATGACATTCGAGGGAGGTTAGTTTTTCACCATCTTCTTTCCTGTCAAGTATGGCCGACAGGTGGGCGATACATATTTTCAGCGGCTCAGGCCCGGGCGCCTTCCCCCCTGCCGTCACCAGCCGGGCGCCCTTGTGCCTGATATCCGAGTAATCAAAATCAGGAATATATTCGCTCTCACCGAAGTAGCCTTTAAGCAGCACCTTTACAGCATCCGCCCATCCTTCCAGGCTGTCGCCGACCAAAAACCGCTTTCGCTTCAGACCCTTTCGGACAGGCGGAAGTTCTTCGATGTGGTGCAACTGTACCGAGTAACCAACCCCCGTCCCTCCCAGCAGAAGAAACATCGCTTCGGAAAAAGCGCGGATGTCGTCGACCGGCAAATAGGCACAATTGTAAATCCTGCTGTTATTTCTCGAGATAGCTGGACCTGCAAATTGCATCGCCCGCATCGATGGAAGCACCTTCTTGTTTAATACAAAAGCAAGGTTCTCGTAAATCTCGGCTTCCATATGGGGATAGCGATCCACCATCATACGCGCATAGCGCTCACATATCTCCGGCCAGAGTTCCCTCCTCTGCAACTCGGGGATATACCGGGCGTACTTCATATGGATAATCAGATCACTTAGAATGCGTTGGTTTAGCTCCATTTTGGCGGTTTAATATCTGTTATAATAACAACAAAAAAACCGCGCCGGTTCGCGTCGACAAATGAGGCTACCAGGCGCGGATCTAAGGTCGGAATCAACTAGACCACCGGCTCGGGCAGCTTCTTGAACAGGATGTTATTCTCTAAATGCACGTGTGTCATGAGATCGTCGTCGAAGTCCTTCAGTTTCTGGTAGGTTACGCGGTACGTCGGACATGCAAATTCCGGGACAGTGTAATGGTGGGAAAGATTCCGAATCGACTTCATCAGATCACCCGCTACCGTATGTTCGTGCTCCATCATAGAAATCGGACCTTTCATACTTTCAATCAAAGGATTTCCCGCCTTGCTGCTAGCTTCCAGTCGCTTCAACGCGGGGAATAGTGCCATTTCTTCCTTGTCCATGTGACTGAGCAATTCATCCGCCAGGTCAAGAAAATCCTGCTGGATGTGTAATAGCTCAATATTGTCTTCGCCATGAGCGGCGCAAACCTTTTCGAGCAATGCCGCGATTTCCGGGATTGCGCCCCGGACATATCCATGATGATTATGAATGATGTAATCGGCCAACAGCGACGCACTCCACATCTCGATCCTTGCGGGTATTGACGACGGTTGCGTCTGCGCATTGACAATTTCGTATTTGATCTTTTCGGGATTCAGCCCCACCCGGATACACGCATCTTCCAGGCTGCGGTCGCCGCCGCAGCAAAAGTCGATATTGTATTTGTTGAATACGGCCAGCGCTCCGGGGTGTGATACCGCGAGTTCGGCGACGGTCACGCTGTTACGATCAAGTGTGTTCTGCATATCAATAAATTTTTGTTTCAGGCAAACCTAGCATAAGCACTAAATCATAGTTATGATCCAGATCATATGCCAATGATTTTTCATCGTCGTCATTGAAAAAAAGGCATGCAGAAAAAATAGAAGATTAGGATTATGACAAAAATCAGGTCTTTCCCTAACCACAGTCATACCTAGCCCATTACGCTCCATCTACTTTTAACCCGATTTTATAAGTTGATCAACCCCACGCTAACTATATGGAATTAGAGAGATTCAGCTACGACAACAAGATTGTTAAGGCATTTATCGTCGCCACTGTTGTATTTGGACTAGTCGGCATGCTGGTCGGTCTCACTGCAGCGGTACAGCTAGTGTATCCGATCTTCAACTTCGATTCGCAATACACTACTTTCGGGCGGATCCGGCCATTGCACACAAATGCTATCATTTTCGCATTCGTCGGTAACGCCATGTTTGCGGGTATTTACTACTCGATGCAGCGTTTGCTGAAGACCCGTATGTACAGCGACCTTCTAAGCTGGATTCATTTCTGGGGATGGCAGCTGATCATACTCGCGGCGGCAATCACGCTGCCTCTCGGGTTATCGACCTCAAAGGAATACGCGGAACTGGAGTGGCCGATCGATATCGCCATCACGGTCATCTGGGTCGTATTTGGATGGAACATGATCGGAACGATCATCAAGCGCCGTGAGCGACACATGTACGTCGCTATCTGGTTCTACATCGCCACCTTCGTTACCGTAGCAGTTCTGCACGTGGTTAACTCGTTTGCGATCCCGGTCAGTTTCTTTAAGAGCTATTCCTGGTACGCTGGGGTTCAGGATGCACTCGTTCAATGGTGGTACGGCCACAACGCGGTAGCATTCTTTCTAACCACCCCTTTCCTGGGTCTCATGTACTACTTCCTTCCGAAGGCAGCCAACAGACCGGTGTACTCCTACAGGCTGTCCATAATTCACTTTTGGTCATTGATTTTCATCTATATCTGGGCGGGACCTCACCACTTGCTTTATACTTCACTACCCGATTGGGCGCAGTCCCTTGGCGTTGTGTTCTCGATCATGCTGATCGCACCTTCGTGGGGTGGAATGCTCAACGGATTGCTCACACTCCGTGGCGCCTGGGATCGGGTCCGGGAGGACCCCGTTCTGAAATTTATGGTTGTGGCGGTCACAGCGTATGGTATGGCTACCTTGGAAGGTCCGTTGCTTTCGCTCAAAAACGTAAATGCAATCGCGCACTTCACGGACTGGATCATTGCACACGTACACGTTGGAGGCCTCGGCTGGAACGGGTTCCTGACATTCGCGATTCTATATTGGGCCGTGCCGCGCATGTGGAAGACCACGCTCTACTCAACGCGACTCGCCAACACCCACTTTTGGCTGGGTACTCTTGGAATCATATTCTACGCCCTTCCGATGTACGTGTCGGGCGTAGTGCAAAGCCTGATGTGGAAGGAATTTAACCCGGAAGGATTTTTGGTCTACAAAAACTTCCTCGAAACAACGGTTCAGATACTGCCTCTGTATGGGTTGCGGGCCATCGGTGGAGCCCTCTACCTGACGGGCGCCATCATCATGACCTACAACCTGATCAAGACCGCCTACTCAGGAAGCTTTGTGGCCGATGAGGAAGCCGAAGCCGCGCCACTGTCACGCGTCTATACACCCTCGCGTTCAGCAGGATGGCACCACCGCGTACTCGAACATAAGCCCGTACTGTTCACCGTCCTCACGCTGATCGCCATTCTCATCGGCGGAGCAATCGAGATGGTTCCTACGTTTCTTATTCGGTCGAATGTTCCCACGATAACGAGCGTAACACCGTACACTCCCCTGGAGTTGCACGGTCGCGATATCTATATTCGGGAAGGGTGCGTCAGCTGTCACACGCAGATGGTACGACCATTCCGCTCCGAAACAGAGCGCTACGGGGAGTATTCAAAAGCAGGTGAATTTGTCTACGATCACCCGTTCCTATGGGGTTCGAAACGCACGGGGCCCGACCTGCATCGCATCGGCGACAAATATTCCGATAGCTGGCACTTCAATCATATGCTGACGCCTGACGCGGTCTCAACAGGGTCGATCATGCCAGCGTACCCATGGCTGTTCGAGCAAGCCATCGACAAAAAATCCACTGCTGCAAAAATAAAAGCACTGAGAAAAATCGGCGTACCCTATGAAGACGGGTACGAAGTGAATGCAAACAGCGACCTCGACCGGCAGGCGGGTGACATCGTGAAACGCCTGGGGTCTGACGGAATAGAGGTTGCGCCGGAGGCGGAGATCGTCGCACTGATTGCGTACCTGCAGCGGCTAGGTAAAGACATTAAAGGCGCTGCCTCGGCAAATACCAGCAACCCGTAATTCACACCCTATGTATAAGAACGTGCTTCAAACCATAGAGAACATCGCCATCTGGCCGGTTATCTCGTTCGTGATCTTTTTCCTGTTCTTCATATGTCTGTTATGGTGGGTATTCACCGTTGACCGGAGGTTCATAGATAAAATGGGATCGCTGCCCTTGAATGATACTGCCGACAACGAGACATCATCCACGAACTCAAACGCTGCTCCTTTATGAAACGCCTTTGCCTGACAATCACCGCGGCTTTAGCCTTCTTTTCGGAGGCATTTTCTCAAACTACAGAAGCGTCCGATTCCGGATTGCTCAACGATCCTGCCTTGCCAATCTACATCGTATCGGCGGCGGTGGTGTTGCTGCTCATTCTGGTCATGATAGTAACTGCCTACACCATTCGGGTACTGAATATTCTCACTAGCGAATCGCTGCGGGAAACTGCAGCGATGAAGGGTGTGGAGTACCAGGAACCGAAGAGCTGGTGGGCAACCCTCATCGAAAAGATGAATGCATCGGTTCCCGTTGAGCAAGAGAAAGATATCGAACTTGATCACAGTTACGACGGTATCCGAGAGCTCGACAACCACTTGCCCCCTTGGTGGAAATGGCTTTTCTACGCGACCATTGTCTTTTCCGTAGTTTACCTTTTTGTGTACCACGTCACCGGCACGCTTCCGTTGTCACGCGATGAGTACCAGCGCGAACTTGCTATGGCAGATGAAGCTATCCGCAAACACATGGCGTCGCAGCCGGCGGCTGTCATTGACGAGAACACGTTGGTATATACGGCTGACGCCGAAATCATAGAGAAAGGAAAGACAGTCTATACAAATAATGCGTGCGGTGGATGCCATCGCGACGATGGAGGCGGAAACACGATCGGACCAAACCTCACAGACGAGTACTGGCTCCATGGAGGTAGTATCAAGGACATTTTCCTGACTATCAAAAACGGAGTGGTCGAAAAAGGGATGCCGGCCTGGGGAAAGGCAATGAGCGCGCAGGACGTCCGGGCGGTGACATTCTTCGTCATGAGCTTGCAGGGAACCCAACCGGCGGACGCAAAAGGACCGCAGGGTGAGATATTTCGCGCGCCGGAACCAGTAACCGACTCGCTGAGCATACAGGCGGCATTAAACTAGATCATGGAAGGCAACGGGAAGATAGATATACTGAAAGGCAGAACCGGAAGAAGTGCATCCTCCGCCGAGGATGAAGCATTCCGGGAGAGCATCTCGACGGTGGATGCCAGCGGAAAACGCGTTTGGGTCTATCCGAAAAAGCCTTCAGGTAACTATCACCGCGCACGTATCGTCGTAACCACGATCTTGCTCGGGTTGCTTTTCGCCGGTCCGTTTATCAGGATCGGCGGGCAGCCTTTGCTGCTCCTTAATGTGTTCGAGCGAAAATTCATTGTCTTCGGACAGGCTTTCTGGCCTCAGGACTTTGTTCTATTAGCAGTCACCTTGATCACGTTTTTCGTATTCATCATTTTGTTTACCGTGGTCTTCGGCCGGATCTGGTGTGGCTGGATGTGTCCTCAAACACTTTTTATGGAAATGGTATTTCGAAAGATCGAATACCTCATCGAGGGAGATATGGCGGCTCAGCGGCGCCTTGCCAGAGCGCCGTGGACGCTTAACAAGGTCATCAAGAAGGGAGCTAAGCACACTATCTTCCTTACCATCGCCATAGTTATCGCACACACGCTAATGGCTTACCTGATCGGAGTTGAAAATACACGAAATATAGTCAGTGAATCGCCTACCGCCCACATGACCGGATTCATCGGAATTGTCGGCTTCACCGGCGTCTTCTATTGGCTCTTCGCATTTTTCCGCGAGCAGGCTTGCATAGCGGTGTGCCCATACGGACGACTACAAGGTGTATTGCTCGGGCGTGACTCAATCGTCGTGGCATACGACTGGGTCCGGGGGGAGCCGCGTGGCCACCTGAAGAAAAAAGAAGAAGTCACCCCTGCTGTCGAGAACGGTGACTGCATCGATTGTACACTATGTGTCCAGGTCTGCCCTACCGGAATCGACATCCGAAACGGGACGCAACTTGAATGTGTAAATTGCACCGCATGCATCGACGCCTGCGATGATGTCATGATCAAAATTGGCAGGCCGAAAGGCCTGATCCGATTTGCGTCTTATAACTCAATCCGCGATGGCATCCAAAAACTCTGGAACGGGAGAGTAATGGGATATACGTGTGTACTGATTGTTCTCGTAGGGATACTCGGCTTCTCGCTCGCCACGCGATCGGATGTAGAGACAACCTTTCTCAAAGTTCCCGGTACACTGTACCAGCGGGAGGATGCGCTTATTACAAACCTGTACAACGCAGAATTCGTCAACAAGACCTTCGAAGATATTGCAATCGACTTGAAAGTTGAGTCTCCGGTTTTCGCAGAACTGGTTAAGGTAGATGGCAAGCCTGTCGTGGTGCCCGCGGAAGACCTTGTCAAGTCCGTATACTTCATTAAGATCCCAGCATACGAGATCACCGATGCGCGGACGGTCGTGCGGGTTGGCGTTTACCAGGGAGAGAAAAAAATTGAGACGCTCAAAATCAAGTTTATCGGTCCGGTAGCGAATGCACCAGAGGCAAAACATTAACAAAAAACAAACTTATTAAGAATAATGAACTGGGGAAAATCGATCGTACTGGCATTTGTATTGTTCGCCGCATTCATCGCCACGCTGGTGATCATCTGTGCTCGCGAGAGCGTGGACCTGGTAACAAAAGACTACTACCATCAGGAACTGCAATATCAAAAGCAAATCGATCGCATTGATCAAACCGCCACACTGGCATCAAAACCTTTCATCGGCATCGAACACGGAATGGTAAAGGTTGAATACGCTGATTTCCAAAAGGTGGAAGATGGCGTACTGGAATTATTCAGACCTTCAGATCCCCTGCTGGATAAGACGTTTGCGTTGAACTCCAGCGACAACAGCGTACAATTCTTTTCGACGGAAGGCATGCAGAAAGGTATGTACCGGGCCAGAATGAAATGGACTATGAAGGGCGAAGAATTTTTCATCGAACAACTTATCACCCTGTGACATGTGGGCGACGGCGCTGATACTGGGCTTTGCAGGGAGTTTGCACTGTATCGGTATGTGCGCGCCGCTGGCAATCGCGGTCACAAGTCTGAATAAGTCTGCCGCGCTGAATCGCATCATTTACAACCTCGGTCGTGTGGCGACGTACGGAATGCTCGGTGCAGCAATTGCCAGCATGGGAATGATTCTTCCGATCCATCGCTACCAGAATATCGTCTCATTGGTGCTCGGAACCGCTTTATTACTTATTGGACTCGGAGGAATTAAGCAGATTCGTATTCCAGTGCTAACCAGAACGTCCCAACGTCTAACAACCGGAATCAAATCGATGTTTGGAAAACAGCTCACCAGAAACACCCGCGGAGCTGTATTTGCCATGGGCTCGTTAAATGGTCTATTGCCGTGCGGGCTTTCCCTGTTAGCGTTGACCTGGTGTGTCACACTCCGCGGACCGCTCGATGGATTTTATTTCATGCTGTTATTCGGGGTAGGCACACTGCCTGCAATGCTCGGACTTACTGGTGTATTACCTCTGCTGGCCAAAAAACTACGCTGGAACATTCAGACACTTACCACATCCATGCTCGTAGTCTCGGGGTGTATTCTAATTGCGCGCGTATTCCTCGTACACGTGCCGCATGGTGATCATGCAAGTCTGGTCGATGTAATTCTTTGTCAGTAGGAAGTCACACGTCATCGCGCGACGTTCCACCTAACAACCTTTTCCAATTTTTCAGGGTGCCGGATTCGAATCTTGCCGCTCTCAATCTCGATAAGACCCTCCTCCTTGAAGTCGGAGAGGACACGGATGACCGACTCCGAAGCGGTGCCGACCATCTTCGCAAGATCATCACGCGAGATTGAAATAGCTGCCTGAGAATCCTTCAGGCTATCGGTTTTGAGCAACGCCTCAGCAGTGCGCTGGCGTACGGAATTATAGGCGAGGTTTAAAAGCTGAGCTTCCCGCTCGGCAACTTTCTTGCAGAGAAGGTGGATAAAACTATTTGAAACGTCCGGATGACTCTGGATCATCACCAGAAAGTCGTGCCTGGGGATACTGATCAATTCTGTCTCCTGTAATGCCACTGCCGACTCCGCATAGTTTGTGTTCTCCAGGATCGCCTCAAATCCAAAAAAGTCGTTGGCAGTATACAGGTTCATGATAAACTCCTTCCCATCGGGATGGGACTTGAATGTTTTTACATTTCCCGACTTGACAAAATAAACCTGTAGGGGTGTGTCACCCTCCGAATAGATCTCTGCCTTTTTCTTGATGGTCTTCACCTTGCGGTCTTTGCCGAGATCCTTCAAGTTGAGCACCGCCTGCGCGTCTCGCAAGAAATTATCGAGACCATCTGCAGATAATTCATACTGCTTGTGTTGCATCGCACTCTTCCGCAGGCGTGCCTCGATGGCACTGAGCAGGTCGGTGTCGTCGAAGGGCTTTGTCAGGTAGTCGTCTGCACCCAAATTCATCCCCTTCCGAATATCGGCTTTCTCCGTCTTCGCGGTCAGAAAAATAAAAGGAATAGATGCAGTCTCCTCGTTCTTACTCAGAATATGCAGCACACCATAACCGTCGAGTTCAGGCATCATGATATCGCAAATGATCAGATCCGGCTTATGCTGCTGCGCCAACTCGACCCCGATGCGACCATTCTGTGCTTCGATCACTTCATAGTTTGCCAGCGAAAGGATCTCGCTGGTATTCTCCCTGACCTCGGGATTATCCTCGATCAATAGAATCTTTTTCATGTTAAGATCTTTCGTGCTGTGGAATCCACACGGTAAAGATACTGCCTTTTCCGTATTCGCTGGTAAACGTGATAGTACCTCCCAGCAGCTCGGCATATCGTTTTACAATATTTAAGCCTAATCCTGTACCCTGGACATTGCCCGCGTTGCTGGCACGAAAGAACCTGGCAAACATATACTTCTGATCTTCCGGCGGAATCCCTATTCCCTGATCCTGAACGATCAGGAGAAGTCCATATTCGTCTTCCTTACACCTGACATGGATAGGCTTCCCCACTTCCGAATATTTGCTCGCATTCGAGATGAGATTAAACAGAATATGCCGCAGCACACGGGCATCGGAGTACACCTCCTTCGGAGCATCGCTGCAGTCGATGATCAGTTGTTGCCCTTCCTTCAATGTAAGGACCATCTCTTCCTCGACTTCCTTAAGAAAATCATTTACAATAATGTTGTCATTGACAACATCGATCTTCCCTTCTTCGAGCTTACCCAGGGAAAGGAAATCATTTAGGATGGACGTGAGGTGGTTAACCGACAGCTTAATTCGCTGTACGTGTTTCGCTACTTTATCGACTTCTCCCCTGTTATTGTATTGTTCGATCAGGGCAGCTGAACTCAACACGGTACTGAGCGGAGTGCGAAACTCGTGTGATGCAATTGACACAAACTTCGTCTTCAGTTCATTGACCTCCCGCTCGCGACCCAGCGCCTTTTGCGCTTCCTCCTCCGCCTTCTTCCTGACGTAAATTTCTTTTTCCAGTGCGTTGATAGTTGAATTCAGATCCTCGGTACGCGACTGCACTTTCTTCTCAAGTTCCGACGCATAGACCAGCAGCTGCTCCTCGCTCCTTCGAAGCGCCTCCTCAGCTCGCTTGGGCTCTGTCACGTCACTGATAAATGCCATGACCATTAGTTCGCCGTTGATGTGAGTGTAGCTCAGACTCACGGCGACGGGAAACTCACTCCCGTCCTTGCGCTTGGCCACCAAGTCACGCCCCATGCCCATTGGCCGGGGCTCGGGTCGCTTGTTAAAGTCCTCGCGGTATGCAATGTGCTTGTGCCGAAGGTGCTCTGGAAGCAGGTCCTCGATCAGGACACCGATCAAGGCCCCGGCTTCGTAGCCGAACATTCTTTCACTGATTGGATTGGCTAGTAGAATCTTTCCATTTCGGTCGACCATAATGATGGCCTCAACTGAACTTTGAAAGATCTGTCGGAAGGTTTCATTCGATGAGAAGGGCATGCGGAGTAAAATGGCAATATATCAAAAAGCTGACAAAAATCAGTCACCTGATTGATTCTAGTCCTGAATTTCCGCCCTATATGCGCCGTAGTTTGGACAATAATTTCACCTGAAATGAGACAGCTTTTGTGTTTGGTCGATTTGACGGCGTCGTCAGG
>JBIQJZ010000076.1:0-15124 GCA_044507115.1 Flammeovirgaceae bacterium
TGCCTTCCTTCTCGCATCCGAGTACTTCCTGTTCTCCGATCCTACAAGCGTTGCATCTTCGTCAAAAAGCTGTTGCAGGTTAACAGAGGGACCGGACCAGGTACCCCACCCGTCGCCAAAGCCTGTGAGATTTTGAACAGCAAGGTCTGCCTGCATGGCGTTCTGGGAGCCCCATGCCTCTGCAGCCTGCCAATGCCACGAAATAAGATTTTCAGGATTGCGGTTTCCAGTTGAAATCCTGAAAAGGTTCCAGTACACTGGTTCTAGCTCCAGCGGCGAATCGACAAGTATCCCGGCGTAATCTCTGGCCTTGTCGAGGTCCGACTGCTCCCGCGTGCCGGACCGTCCGACACCGGCGCGTGTGAGATAAACTTTCGCGAGCAGTCCATAGGCGCCATATTTGTTGATCCTCCCGGGAAGGTTTTGCTCCGGGAGCAGTTCGGCAGCTCTCTCCAGCAATCTGACAATATACTCGTAGACATCCGCAGTCGTATTTCGATACAGCGTCAAGGCCGTGCCATTGATGATTGATTCGGAATTACTTTCAATGATTGGCACCGGACCGAATGAACGAACGAGGTAAAAATAAGCCATCGATTTCCACACCAGGGCTTCACCCATGGCGCGATTCACGACGGCATCGGAAAGGGATTCCGGTGCATATCGCTCAATACCTTCAATGACGCTATTAGAATACCCGACTGCCATCCACAACGAATTATACGCTTCGGCGATTCCGCTGGTCGTCGCATTTACATTGAACGTGTAGAACGGGTTATCTCCACCTGCGTGGTGGTTGCCTGCCATCACATCTCCAATATTGATGAATGATCGTTGAAAGTCGAACCATACGCCGCCGTAAAGGGCGTTGCATGCCGCGTTCAATTGATCTTCGGTCTGGAACCATTCTTCCGCAATATATCCGTCCTCCGGAGGACGGTTTAGAAACTCTTCACTGCAGCCGATGGGAAGTAGACTCATCCCCGCGACAATGCAGATCACATATTTATACTGTTTCATAATAGTGAGTTTTCTTGATTAGAAGCCAACATTCAATCCGACGCTGTATATCCTGGGAGAAGGGTAACGCCCGTTGTCGACGCCAAAAAGATTCCGGTCCCAGGTATCCTGACCAACTTCCGGATCGAAACCGGTATACTTTGTAAACGTGTAGGCGTTCTGCACCTGGACGTAGACCCGTAATGAATTAGAGCTGATCTTCCGAGAGATCGTTTCGGGGAAGTTGTAGGCGAGCGTGATGTTGCGTATCCTCAGGTATGACCCGTCTTCGATGTATCGATCGGAGACACGCGTGTTCTCGTTGGGATCTGAGAATAACGCACGGGGGATGTCGGTACCCGGGTTACTGAGGCGAACATTGTCGATATCATCCCACCATTCCGGCGCATCGGTGATAGGCTCGAGTTTGGCGCGCCTCGTTACTTCATGCAACTGGTTGTCCCATGCACTCTGCATAGCCGCCAAGCCGCCTCCGTTGGGATTCTTCATCGCGTTGAATATCTTATTTCCGTATACCCCTACCAGGTAGATCCCGAGTTCAAGACCACCGTAGCGAAATGTGTTGTTGAATCCGAATGAAAATTTCGGCTGCGGAGAACCGAGGTCAACGCGGTCGCGGATGTCGATGGTATCGTTCTTGTCGATATCGGCAAACTTCAGATCACCCGGCCAAACGGTGCCGTCGCGCGTGAGTATCGGGTTGCCATCTCCGTCAACATCATTCACTGTGTTCCATTGGACAGGACTGTTAAGAATATCTTCCTTATCCCGGAACATGCCCACCACTTTGTATCCGTAGAAGTTACCGAGCGGTTGCCCGTTCTGCGTACGGGATATCAATACGTTGCCAGACGCTCCGATGTTACCGCTTAGAAAAGCATCGGCAATCCCAAGATTAAGAAGTGTATTTCGATTGCGCGTAATGTTGAGATCGGTATCCCATTGAAAACGGCCGGTGATATTCCGGCTGCGAATCATCACTTCAAATCCTTCGTTTCGAAGTTCTCCAAAATTACCCCAAGGGGCTTTCCGGGTGATGGCTTCATTACCGATAGTCCCCATGTATCCCGGGAGCGGCTGCTCGAGCAACAGATCCGAAATCAGTTTATGGTAGTAGTCGACTGAAAACTCAATCCTGTTGTTCAAAAGCGCGACGTCAAGACCAATATCGATTTGTTCTGCGCTCTCCCAAGTGATGAGGGGGTTTCCATAGTTCGAGTAACGGAATCCCAGCCCGAGATTAGTCGGTAGCGTCGATAGCGTTTCACCGTATTTATATCCGCCCTGGTTACCGGCATTTCCGGTCAGGCCCCAGCTGGTGCGAAGACTTACATCCTGAAGGACGCTGCTCATTGCTTCAAAGAATGGCTCCCCTGATATCTTCCATTTGAAGGCCGCAGAAGGAAAGTATCCCCACCGATGCCCCTGTGCAAAATTTCCACTTCCATCCGCCCGGTACGTGAACGTCAGATAGTACTTTTCGTCAAAGTTGTAGTTTAACCGCGTGTAGTACGATTCCAGCGCACCACTGTTCGAAGCGTCGGCTGCCGTAAATTGTTCCGGATCACCCAGGTCTATCGAGTGGACATCATTCGTGGGAAGTTCCCTGCCCGTTCCGCTCACGGCATTCCAACCCCAGGCCGATGCTTCCTGGCCAACCATGAGAGACAAGTTGTGAACGTTTGAAAACTGCTCACTATAGGTGATGTAATTCTTGACCTGCCAGAAATAACTCTGCGCGTTTTGGCGCGTGATCGAGTTTTGCTCGTTGACGGAGCCACCACCGTAATTATAGGTGGGAACCCAACTCGATGAGTTGTTGAGTTCGGCATTTCCTCCGATCTCCGAACGAATTACGAGAGAAGGAAGGATTTTGATGTCGGCAAATAGATTGCCAATCACATTCGCGCGTTTGAGATAATTCTCGCGGTCAAGTGCCTTGGCCAGTGGATTCTCGAATGCCCCTTCGCCCTCAACACCGGCATAGGAACCATCGAAATTGCGTGCAGGGACATCGGGTCGCGCTTTCAGTGCTGTCTGGATGATCCCGCCCCGGTCGAATGCTCCAAGACGTTCATCCGTCTTGCTCACGGCTAGGCTATTTCCGATCGTAAGCCACTTTTTGATATCCGAATCCAAGTTGATACGGAGTGAGTAACGGTCGAACGTCGAGCCGATAATAGTGCCGTCCTGCTTGAAATATCCACCGGTGATAACATAGCGCGTATTGTCACTCCCGCCAGAGAGTGTCAACTGATGGTTGGTCACCGGCGCAACCTGGAATATTTCATCCTGCCAGTCAGTTCCCTCCCCCAGGAGGGAAGGATCTGCGAACATCGGATCTGGAGTCTCTCCAGCCGTTTCAGATGCCCAATCATTCCGAAACGCCGCGTACTCGCGGAGATTCATCATCCTCATCTTCACCGGGTTCTCCTGTACGCCATAGTAACCGTCATAGGTCACCCTGGCGTCACCGCGTTTTCCGCGTTTTGTCGTAATGATGACGACACCGTTGGAACCCCGGTTACCGTATATGGCCGTCGCTGATGCATCCTTCAAAATCTGAACAGACTCTATGTCATTAGGGTTTAGTGTCGACAGCGGACTGTACGTCGTCTTTCCAGCACCGCCGACAGCACCGAGCCCCATGTCGTACACGCTCCGGTTGTTGCCGGAAACCGGAATATTATCGATCACGTACAACGGTTCGGTATCTCCGTTTACTGAAGAAGTTCCGCGAATGCGGATCGAAACACTTCCACCCGGTTGACCCGACATCTGTGTCGCGGTAACTCCCGCTACCCGGCCAATCAACGCCTGATCTATACCGGTAGCGATGCTTTGGTTGAGTGTCTCTCCCTTAACGGTGGCTACCGACCCTGTGAGGTCGCTCCTTCTTACCTCACCATATCCAATTACAACCACCTCTTGTAAGGTCTTCACATCCTCGTGTAGTGTTACGTCGAAGGATGTCTGGTTACCCACCCGCACTTCAATGGGCGTATAACCGATAAATGAGAATACCAGTACATCATCAGGATTAGCCTCGATGCTGAAACTTCCCGCCGCGTCGGTCGAAGTACCCGTCGCGGTGCCTTTGATCAGCACGTTCACCCCTGGCAGCGTTGAACCTTTCTCGTCGGTGACCTTCCCCCTGACAGGTTGCTGCTGCGCAAACGCAACAACGGAGGCGCCGAGAAGGAACAGCAACACAGCCAGCTTGTTAAGACTTCTGTAGTTTTGTTTCATACTCATTAATTCAGGTTTATGTATAGTTCGAATATCGGGCACTAGGAGCCGGACAATCGGTTGCAATAAAGGTAGGCTGTAACTGCCTTACTGAAGGGTATGGAATTGTTCAGTTATTGTGTGTTATCCGTTAACACCGGGGATAAAATGTTTCAATTGAGGGGCCTTTTTGTTAACAACACAGCCGTCGGCGGAAGAATGTCATTCGTTCGGACCGATAAAAGCACCGGAGGACCGCCAAATGCGTGCACGGACACGCTGTCGCACGCGACTCAGCAAAACGTCGGTCACTATACCACCAAATAAAGCTGTTGCTGTAAGAAAGAAACGGGGTTACAGACCACTACAGGATGATTGCCAACGCCACAGTTATCGCGATAATGAAGTAGAGAAGAACTTCGAGAAAAAAAACAAGCTTGCTTTTCTTTTTGAGTTTGTCCATTGCAGACGGGTTTTCCGTCAGCAAATGTAGGTTGCGACGTCGCAAAGACTGGGTATGAAATCTTCATGTTTAGGGATGAATTTGTTTCCTTCTAAAAAAAAAAGAGCGCGACACGAGATTCCTATTTAGTCTCGTGCGCATAGGCAGACGGAAGGACATTAAACTCGTCCTTAAAATATTTACTGAAGTATTTCGGATTGTTAAAACCGACCTGATAGGCGATCTCCGCAACCGAGAGTTGGCTCTTCTTCAGCAGCTGGGCCGCGCGTTGCAGGCGGATCGTGCGAATAAACTCGATGGGGGATTTTCCCGTAAGGGATAACAACTTCTTGTACAGGTGTACGCGACTCATTCCAAGCTCGCGACTGAATTTCTCAACTGAGAAATCGGATTCTCCAATGTTTTGTTCCACAATCTCGATTGCTCGCTGAATGAGTTTTTCGTCGACCGATGTAATCTCGACGTCCGCGGTTTTGATATCAATGTATTGGTGGAAGCTCTTGCCGAAGGCTTTTCTCCTGGCAATCAGGTTATTTAGTCGCGAATGCAGGATCTCAAAATTGAACGGCTTGCTCATATAATCGTCTGCCCCTGCCGCAAACCCTTCAATTCGCTGCTCATCCGCGGTTCGCGCGGTTAACATAACCACCGGGATATGGGACGTTCTCTTGTCACTCTTGAGCTTTCGGCAAAGTTCAATGCCGTTCATTTCCGGCATCATGATATCACTCACGATAAGATCCGGCATTTGAGACGTCGCCAGCGCGAATCCCTGCCGCCCGTTCCGCGCTTCGAGAATGCGGTAGTGGATCTGAAAATTATCTTTCAGATAGAAGCGAAAATCCTCGTTGTCCTCTACTAATAGCAGAACGGGCTTACCCTCGTCTAACGGTGTCGTGATCTCCTCATGATGTTGTGCTACCACCAACTCGGGTAGCTCAGCAACCGCAACAGCCTGTTGCGCCAATTCCTTCAGCGGTAACAGTACAGTAAAACACGTACCCTCGCCAAGCTCACTCTCGACTTCAATGGTCCCTCCGTGAATCCGCACAAACTCCCGCGTAATCGAAAGTCCGATGCCACTGCCCTGATTAACCAGACTCTTCGGAAGGTCGGCTTGAAAGAAGCGTTCAAAAATCCGTTGCCTCTTGTCCTCTGCGATTCCAATTCCCGTGTCGCGAATGCGGATGCGGAGGAACTTCACTGCATCGCCCTCGGATGTGTCAATCTCAAGCGAGACCTTCCCTCGTTCCGGTGTGAACTTGAACGCGTTGGACAACAAGTTAAAGAGTATCTTTTCCAGTTTGTCAGCATCGAATAGCGTCTCGAGCCGTTCAACGGAAGTGTGGAACCGGAAGTCGATATTGTTCTTCTCGGACAGGTCTGAGAACGATTGAAAGATATCCCGGATGAAAGAGATGATGTCTCCCTCCGAGGGGCTATACCTGACATCCTGCACCTCCAACTTGCGAAAATCCAGCAACTGATTGACAAGGTTTAACAGTCGACGCGCATTGCGGTGAATCAACTGAAATTGCTTGCGCTGGTCCGGATCCGAGGTGGTCTTGAGCATCTTCTCAGCCGGCGTCAGTATCAGCGAGAGGGGAGTGCGAAACTCGTGGCTGACATTGGTAAAGAACTTGATCTTGATCATATCCAACTCGTGCAAACGCGCCGCTTTCTCGCGCTCCTGTTGTATTTGAAATTTGATGCGCGCGTTGTAGAGAATCAACCACCGCGCCAGTAAGAGGGCAGCCAATGTGGCAATCGCATAGATAATGAAGGCAGTACCCGACTTCCAGAACGGCGGATTGACGGTGATGTGCAACTGCGCATACTGATCGCTCCAGATGCCGTCGTTGTTCGCTGCGCGCACCTTGAATACATAGTCACCTGGATCCAGGTTAGTATACGTGACCCTCCTTCTCGAGGCCGGCGTGGTGGTCCACTCCCTGTTAAATCCTTCCAGAATGTATTGGTACTGACCCTTCTCAGGATGAAACCGCGTTAGGGAGGCAAACTCGAGAGAAAAAACATTGTCGTCGTGGTCCAGCACGAGTCGTTCCGCAGAGGTAATAGACCGGTCGAGGATAACCTTACCATTAATAACCTCGCCGATTTCCACGGTCTTGTTGAATATTTGCAGATCGGTCAGAATGACGTCCGGGACCCGCATGTTTATGCCAATAGACTCTGGCTTGAAAAGATTGAATCCATTCGCGCCGGCGAAAATGAGCTCGCCCCGCGACGTCTTACAGGCCGCGTTCTCGTTGAATTGAACACCTTGTAGGCCATCCTTCTCATCGTAGTTGATGAACTGAATCGCCAGTGAGTCCTTCTTCGATCGGTCATACCGCACCTTCAGGTTTGAAATTCCATGCGGAGTGCTGACCCACAGGTCGCGGTTATTGTCTTCGAGAATTGTCAGGACAGAATTGTGGGGAAGTCCATCGCGGATGGTGAACGTCTTGAACGTTCCCGTTTGTTTATCAAACGCATTGAGTCCCCCATGAGTCCCGACCCAGACAATTCCACGGCTATCCTCCAGGAACGCCAGCACACTGTTGTTGCTCAGACTGGACGGATCATCCACCCGGCTGACATAGTGGGTGAATTGTCCCGTTTCCCGATTCATCACGTCGATACCGTATCCGGTTCCTACCCAGAGATTACCATCGTTATCTTCCATGAACGCAGGGACATAATTCGCGTGGATGGTGGTATCGTTTTCAACGTTGTAATGTGCGAATCGCCCGGTTGTACGGTCAAAGCGATCCACGCCCCGGCTAAGCGTACCGACCCAAATGTTTCCGCGCGAATCCTCGAATATTTCCCACACGCTGTTGTCGCCAAGGCTGGACGGATCCTCCGGATCGTTGCGATAGCAAACAAAGTTTCGACCATCGAACGAGACCAGTCCACCAAAATAAGTACCGATCCACAGTGTGTTGTGCCGGTCAAGACAAAGACTGACAATCACATTCGTGGACAAACTGTTGGCATTCGTCGGGTCGTGAAGGTATTGTGTGTAACTATTCTTTTCGCGATCAAAGTAGATCAATCCACCTCCGTTTGTTCCGATCCACAGATTCTGACGCTCATCCTCAACGATCGCGTTGATATCGTTAAACGGAAGGCTGTTGGGATTAGAAGCCCGGTTGCGGTAATGCCTAAAGCGGTTGATGTTCTTGTGATAGTACGACAACCCGTTCTTGAACGTACCCGCCCAGATAATCTGGTCATCGTCCTTGTACAACACGTTGATACTATTCTGACATAGACTCTTTTCATCGTCGGGGTTGTTGAGCACATACGTGATAGTGCCCTTGCGTTTGTCGAGAATATTGATTCCCCCGTGGTCTGTCGCAATCCACAACAGGCCTGCTTCATCCTCCACAATACCTCTCACGATACTGGTGTTCAGACGTGGTTGTGTACCAGTCTGATCGATGTGCATCCATTCTTGTGAAAACGGAGAGAAGCGAAAAACGCCCTCATTCCGGTTGGTGATGTAAAACCAGAGATCTCCGTCTCGGTCGGCAATAAATTGATACTCGAGCGTCTCATTCCGGAAGCGCCGCGCGAGAAATGTATTCCGGTACTCAACACGCAGCGAACTACTATTCAGTCGCTCAAGAATACCGTTTGAGTGGATTAGCCAGATATTTCCGCGTTGATCCTGACACCAGGACGAAATCCGGTTGGTCGCAATACGCGTCGTGTCGTCCGGATCGTGAGCGATTGCTACAGTCTCTTTCTTTGACGGCGTATAGCGGAACAGTCCTTCCGACTGATGAATAAACCAGTAGTTCCCCTTGATATCCTTCTTAATGTCGTTTATGAAGCCGTCTGGAATGGAGTGGCTCCGCAGAATCCGATTAGCATTGCGGTCGAAGGATTCTGTCAGCGGGTTGTACACATTAATCCCGGACCACGTATGGATCCACAATTTCCCATCCGGTCCTTCAAACACTTTGTTAACGTCGCTGCTGATCAGCGATGTCGAATCACCCGGTTCGTGGATGAAGGTGCGAAACGTATAACCGTCGTAGCAATTGAGGCCTGAAATGGTTCCGATCCATACAAACCCGCGCTCATCCCGGAAGATAGTCTTGACTTGATTGTGAGAAAGCCCGTGATTGACATTGATACGACTAAACCGGTATTCCTCGTCCTGGGCGTCCACGGTAAACCCAGACACCACTATTGCGAACAACAGTGTGCAAAAACGAGACACGCGCGTATTCAAGACAGCCATCGAGTATGGAATTTACTGGTTTTTCCCGAAAATTCCTCGCAAGGCGGGATGTCATGAAGTCAAAAAATCCTTCCGGATCGGATTGAATACGTCGATTAGCTTGCAAGCAGGCGTCAGCAATTGGATACCGTGCCTGCGATCTGAAGGGACGGTGAAAATATCTCCCGCCCGCAAGTGCTGTTCCGGTTCTCCCTCACAAAAAAACAATATCTCTCCCTCCGCAACGTACGTAGCCTGTTCATGAACGTGATGGTGAAGTGGTTCCGGATCTTTCCAGGGTCCATCGGTAAAGTCGATGACCGCCATCATAAGATTGTCGGTGTAGGCAAGTCGACGGGATAGCCCTGGTCTGACTTGCATAACGGGTGCGGTATCCGCTCTTAATACAGCCATAGTAGTATGATTCCAGCCTATTGTCGCCGAACAACGGGATCAACTAAGCTATTCAGATAAACTTCGACGTTGTCATAATCCGGATTGAGCTGATGCCCTATCGCATCCGCAGGATTGCGCTGGTCGAGGCCGTTGCGACGCTCCCATTTGTCCGGCATCCCATCGCCATCCTGGTCAGCCGGCGCTTTCTGCGACTCCAACAGGGGCCATCCGCCAACATCATTTTGCGAATCGATGATGCCGTCGCCTTTCGCCCCCGAGGACGAGCGCCCGCTTCGCACCTCGTCAACGATACGCCTGTCGACCTGATCGCGCACCAAGCTCGCTCCCGCGAGGTCCAGCACGCGTTGATACGACGTACTAGCGTCGCGTGGTGTCGCGTACATCGCGGGGAACGGCTCATTCACGAGTACCGAATCGGGATCCGATTTCAATACACCTTTGCGGTTGTCATCGGAAACCTCCGGGGCATTGTGTACTACATTTCCCGCGAGGTAAAATCTCCCATATGGTTTCCAGGGATCGATGATATGGCGATTCCGCTGGCTGCGGGTGGCGGGACCCGGTTTCAGATAGTTGTCAACCACATTATACCGCCCTTTCTCGCCGCCGTAAATATTGTTATTCCTCCAGTTGTAGATGACGTTGTTCCGAAAATCGACGAGTTCATCCGGAGTGTTTGGTGTACTGGCAGATCCGCTGAAACGCGGAAGGCGGCTCGTATGATTGGCAATAAGGTTGTGGTGAAACGATGCATTCCGGCCACCCCAAATTCCGCCGTAGCCATGCTGTCCTTTGCTGTGAACTGACTTGTTAAGACTCTCGGAGATAATGCACCACTGCAACGTAAAGTTGTCATTGTTGTAGAATGACGCGCACTCATCCGTCGCCCAACTGATAGAACAGTGGTCGACGATGATATTTTTTCCGCGATTGCCCGAGATCGCGTCGCCTTCAAAACCCGCAGTATCTCCCATCCTGAATCGCAGGAAACGAATGATAACATTGTCGTCCTTAACGCTGAGGGTGTAATTCCTGAGACAGATTCCGTCGCCCGGCGCAGATTGGCCAGCGATCGTCACATCGCCATTGTTAATATCCAACGGTGACTGAAGTTCGATGGTGCCGGAGACATCAAAGATGATTATACGGGGTCCCTTCTTCTGGATGGCATCGCGGAGACTACCGGGACCATCGTCATTCAGGTTGACAACGCGAAGCACTTTACCACCCCGCCCTCCGGTGGCGAATTTACCAAATCCTTCGGCGCCGGGAAACGCGGGAACCTGCGCAAGAGCAGACTGAAAACCTAAAAGAAGGGCAAATGCAAAGGATAATCTCATGGCGTTTTCAGCTTGCTGCGGTTGATGATTCGATCACTTAACTCAAGCGGTAAGGCCAATACTTCTGCCAGCACTAGCTGAGCGATCAGCCGAGCGCCCAATTCGCTGAAGTGTGTATTATCGTCCTTCCCCTGCGGGTAGTTGGGGTGCTCCCCGGGAGCAAGTTGAAGGAAGAGGTATTTTGAATACTCTTCACCGAATCGCGCGAGCAACTCCCGACTCTTCGTATCGAGATCGATAAAAGGAGTGTTCGTTTCCGCCGCAACCTCGCGAACCAGCCCCGAGTATTCCGGATGTGTTTCAGCAACATTCCCGTTGCTATCAAACTTTCTACGGGTCACCGGCGAAAGGAGAACTGGCGAGGCATTGTTAGCGCGCGTTTCGCGAACGAACAACCGAAGGTTATCCTTGAACTGATCCGGTGTGGTATACCGGCCAACTTTTTCTTTTACCTCGTCGTTGTGCCCGAATTGGATAAACACATAGTCTCCTGGTTGAAGTCGATCTACAACCTTCTTCCACAAGCCTTCCTCCAAGAAGCTCTTGGTGCTTCTGCCATTGACCGCCCGGTTGTCGACGACGACGGAAGAGTCGAAGAAAGACTTGAACGGCGTACCCCACCCGGTTTCCGGGAAAGCGCTCGCGCGCTTGTCGGCGATTGTCGAGTCTCCGATCAGATAGACGGTGATTGTTTTTTGGCGCGTGTTCGCCGCGATAAGCACGGCGGCAACGACCAACAGCAAATATTTTAGGGCGGATTTTGTCATATATTCGAGGAAGTCAATCCAGTTGCCGCGTTTCCGCGAACGGCTGAAAATAGGCAATCGATTGCATAATAGGAAACGATAACCTGCGAATCAAGCCCAAACCCCGATCTTTTTGCAGAACCCTCGGGATTTGCACAGGTTGCACGTATCTCAGACATGACAATTATGAACTCCCTTCCTTCCATTCCCGGTCTTAACAACCCCTTTAAAATTGAATTTTTCGGTTATATTAGCGCAACCGATTACGCACGCGGGAAACCAGTATGAACAACCACTTCGCCGTTCACCCGTCGGACTTCCGTGCATTATCGACTGACGGGATCCGACGTGAATTTCTTTTGACACCGGTATTTGACAATGACCGCGTCACACACCACTATCTCCACTACGACCGGCTTGTCGCCGGTGGTGCCAAACCCGTCGCGAAAACGCTGAAACTGGAGTCATTGCCATCGCTTAAGGCCTCCTTCTTCCTGGAGCGCCGCGAACTCGGAATCATCAATGTAGGTGCTCCTGCTGAGGTAGAGGCCGATGGTGTCCGTTACAAACTTGAAAACAAAGAGGCGTTATACGTCGGACGTGGAACCCGCGACGTCATTTTTCATCCGGCTTCGTCGGGCCAAGCCCTTTTCTACTACAACAGCGCCCCGGCCCATGCAGTCCATGAGACAAAACTCATCCAGCACACCGACGCTGAAGTCGCATATGCTGGATCACCCGAGACCTCCAACCAACGGACAATCCGAAAATTGATCGTCAATAGCGTCGTCACCACGTGTCAGTTACAGATGGGCCTGACCGAACTGAGCAACGGAAGTGTCTGGAACACCATGCCACCCCACACACACGATCGTCGAATGGAGGTGTACTTCTACTTCGACCTCCCAGACCAGAATAGAGTCTGTCATTTTCTCGGTACCCCGGACGAGACCCGTCACATCTGGGTTAGCAATCACGAAGCAGCCATCTCTCCGCCATGGTCTATTCACTGCGGCGCGGGGACGGCGCAATACTCCTTCATCTGGGGAATGGCGGGCGAGAACCTCGACTACGGAGACATGGACGCGGTGAGGATTGAGGAGTTGAAGTGAACGGAGTTCCACGCATGATCGACTAATTTTGAAAACTACCATCCACGATATTGCCAGAAAGCTCAACATTACTGCCTCGACTGTTTCGCGCGCGCTGAAAGATCATCCGCGCATCAGCGAAGAAACCAAGCGGGCCGTACAGAAAGTTGCGCAGAAGATGAACTACCAACCCAACCACATCGCAGCAGCACTGCGAAAAGGTAGGAGCAACATCATTGGCATCATTGTGCCGACGGCAGACCGCAGTTTTTTCTCATCCGTGATACGGGGTATTGAAGAAATCGCTAACCGTTCACGGTACAATGTCATGATCTGTCAGACATACGACATTTATGAGAAGGAGGTGCACTCGGTAGAAGCTCTTTTAAACGCAAGGGTTGATGGTATCATCGCATCGCACGGAAAGGAAACCGTCAACTTCGATCATTTTAATAAGATCAAGGACAAAGGTATACCCCTGATCCTGTTCGATCGGGTGACCGAGGAAGTCGATGTGAGCAACGTGCTGATCGACGACTTTCAAGGTGGGTTCAAGGCAACGGACCACCTCATCCAGCAGGGGTGTCGGAAGATTGCTCATTTCACCAATACACGAAAGATCGGTATCTACAAGGAACGGTTAAGGGGCTATCGCGAAGCGCTGGATAAACACGGAATCCAGTTCGATGCGAGTCTGGTGGTGGAAAGTGATATGCAATTGGACGGAGGCCGCGAAAGCATGACCCGTTTGCTTGATGGTGGAAACATGCCGGACGCTGTGTTCTCCTCCAGTGCCTACGGCGCCATGGGCGCACTTCAGATACTGAAAGAACGAAACATTCGTGTACCCGACGATGTGGCGCTCGTCGCGTTCAGCAACGAGCCGTTCACGTCGTTTACCGAGCCGGCGCTAACCACGGTCGAGCAACACCCGATGCGCATGGGAAATGCAGCAGCAGAAATCTTCCTCCACGAGATCTCTGTCGGAAAACAGAAGGTCTTTTCACAGAAGATCATTCTAAAACCCGAACTCATCATCCGGCCGTCATCACTCAAGAAGAAAAACAATCACCGATAAACCACCCACTCGTTCGACATGATAAAGGATTTAAACCGCACGACAGCAAACGCCCCACAGGACAAACCAATCAAAGTACTTCAATTCGGAAAAGGCAACTTCCTCCGCGCATTTGCAGACTGGATGGTCGAGGTCATGAATGAAAAAACCGGTTTCAACGGAGCGGTGACAATCGTTCAGGTGAACTCAACCTCCAATGACGACCGATTTGAACGACAGCAGGGATTGTATCATGTCGTCATCAACGGCATCCGGAATGGCAAGAACGTTCGGGAGATCCAACTGATACGCGCGATTGATGGTATTATCAATCCCTTTGCAGATTACCGCTCGTTTCTGAAGGCCGGCGAGAACGCGGCGCTCCAGTTCATCGTATCCAACACCACCGAGGCGGGGATTACCTTTGATCCCTCCGACACACAAGTCGAACAACCCGCCAAGAGTTTTCCGGGAAAACTGACTGCGTTGCTATATCACCGGTTCACCTTTTTCCAGGGGGATCCCGCGAAGGCTCCGGTAGTCTTGCCCTGCGAACTCATTGAACGTAATGGGGAGGCGTTGCGCGAAGCTATCCTCCAGTACGCCGAACATTGGAAACTTCCTGCTGAATTCTCCGCATGGATCCACGAGCATGTCGGATTCTGCAATACGCTTGTCGACCGCATCGTTCCAGGCTACCCGAAGGACACCGCAGAAGAGGTTTGGCGCAAGACCGGCTTCCGGGACGAGCTCATCGTCAGCGCGGAGCCGTATCATGTATGGGTGATCCAGCCGGTCACGACAAACTCGTTTACAACGGAACGACTACGTGCCATTCTGCCACTCGAACAAGCAGGGCTGAATGTCAAGTTTACCGACGATCTTACCCCCTACCGCGTCAGCAAAGTGCGCATCCTAAACGGGGCACATACGAGCATGGTGCCGATCGCGTGGTTACGGGGTATCCGCACGGTAAGAGATGCCATCGAAGACGATGTGACGGGCACTTTTGTTCAGCAGGCGATCAACGAAGAGATTATCCCCACACTGGACTTGCCAGCTGATGAATTGCGACAGTTCTCACAAGACGTCATCGAGCGATTTCGGAATCCGTTTGTGCGCCATGAGCTTTCAGCTATCGCGTTGAACTCGATATCCAAGTTTCAAGTTCGCGTGGTTCCAACCATTATCGATTTTCACACCCGAACTGGCAGGCTTCCAAAGCGCTTGTTACGAGCACTTGCCGCATTGATTTTGTTCTACAAAGGTGAATGGAAAGGTGAGCCGACGCCCGTGCGGGACGCACCGGAAATCGTGAGTTTCTTTCAAACGGTATGGTCGGATGACAACAGCGCTTCAGTGGTTAGAAAAGTCTTATCGAACGAAAACCTTTGGAAACGTGATCTTACGGGAATCGAAGGCCTGGCGGCGGAGGTTGAAGGAGCTATGGATGAGTTGCTTGCGCAATGACATGTATCAACGGTCGGCTACCACCAACCTGATTGACCTGATCAACCTCAATAGC
>JBIQJZ010000077.1:0-15059 GCA_044507115.1 Flammeovirgaceae bacterium
GTAAAGCGTCCTACGCTGAGAAACGGGAGTTCGAAGAATTGCAGGCGGAAATCGAATCGCTTGAGAAAAAGAAGGGAGAGATCGAGGCCCGGTTTGCAACGGAGGCGCCCGATGTCCAACAAATCACCGCGTGGTCGCGGGAAATTGAGGAGATCACCTCGGAAGTGGAAATGAAAACCAATCGATGGCTTGAATTGGCGGAACTGATCGGTTGATTATGATCGCCGTCATAGACCGTTCGCAGATCGATTGCTGCCGCCAAAATCCATGCAGCAGTATTCGCTTTTTAACTTTCTGAAACTTCCTTATTTTAGGGCAAACCAAACCTAACAGATGTACCTTAATACCGATGCTGTTAAGCAGAACACATATGATGCAATTGTCGTAGGAACGGGTATCAGTGGTGGCTGGGCGGCGAAAGAACTGACGGAGAAAGGCCTGAAGACCCTTGTGCTCGAAAGGGGCCCGATGGTAAAGCATCCTGACGACTATCCAACTGCCACGAAAGATCCATGGCAACTGCCTAATGGCGACAGACCTACTCAGGAAATTCTAAAGAATCAATTCAAACAAGCGCGAACAGGCTACACGGTTCGTCCATCGATCAACCATTGGTTTGTCAACGACCTTGAAAATCCCTATACGGAAATAAACCGCTTCGACTGGATGCGCGGTTACCACGTAGGTGGCCGATCGATCACCTGGGGACGCCAGAGTTACCGTCTAAGCGATATGGACTTTGAAGCCAATGCGCGTGATGGTATTGCCGTGGACTGGCCCGTCCGTTATAAGGACATCGCACCCTGGTACGACTATGTTGAAACATTCATCGGCGTAAGCGGACAGGCCGAAGGCTTACCGCAGCTGCCCGATGGAAAGTTTCTTCCCGCGATGGAGATGAACTGTGTAGAGCAGCACTTCAAGAAGTCTATTAAGGACAAGTTTAATCGCGTGATGACGATTGGAAGGACTGCGAATATGACGGGTCCGCTCACGCACAACAAGAGCCCGCAACGTGGTACCTGCCAGTTCCGGAACCTCTGCTCGCGGGGATGTCCCTATGGCGCGTATTTCAGCGCAAACTCGTCAACGCTTCCCGCTGCAGCGCATACCGGAAATATGACCCTTCGCCCGAATTCAGTCGTCTATGAAATCATCTATGATGACAAGAAAGGCAAGGCGACCGGCGTGCGTATACTGGATGCAGAGACAGGTGCGCAGGAGGATTTCTTCGCGCGCGTGATCTTTCTATGTGCTTCTACATTCGGGTCGACGTTTATCATGATGAACTCCGTCTCAACTCGTTTTCCGAATGGTTTTGGAAACGACAGCGGAGAACTGGGACACAATATTATGGACCACCATTTTCGGGCAGGTGCGTCGTCACAGGTGGAAGGATATGAGGATATGTACTTTACCGGAAGGCGTGCGAACGGGATCTACATTCCGCGCTATCGCAACATCGGTAAGAATGATCGCGAATACATCCGTGGATTTGGATATCAGGGTGGAGCAAGTCGCCAAGGGTGGACTTCCCTGGTGAAGGAGATGAGTATCGGTGCTCAACTCAAGGAGGATGCCATGACTCCGGGACGCTGGACAATGGGAATCAACGGGTTTGGAGAAACACTGCCGTACCACGAAAACTATGTAAAGCTCAATCGTGATCTGAAAGACAAGCACGGCCTGCCAACACTCACGTTTGACGCCGTTCTTCGCGAGAACGAACTGAACATGCGCAAGGATATGTCAAACGATGCGGCGGAGATGCTCGAGGCGGCCGGATTCAAGGACATCTCACCCTACGATCACAAGATCGGTCTGGGGCTGGGTATTCACGAAATGGGAACCGCGCGCATGGGAAGGGATGCGAAGACGTCTGTGCTGAACAAGTGGAACCAGGTTCATGCGTGCAAGAATGTGTTTGTAACGGACGGCTCATTCATGACATCGGCAGCCTGTCACAATCCCTCGCTTGGGTACATGGCGTTTACGGCGAGAGCTGCCAACTACGCTGTCGAAGAATTAAAGAAGCAAAATCTCTAAAGCACTAACATGGACAGAAGAGAAGCACTGAGGCGTACAGCTTTACTGATGGGAGGAGCGATTTCGGCTCCCGCCATCGCGGGGATTCTAAACGGCTGTACCGCGACACCTGAAGTCAATTGGACACCGGTATTTCTGACTGAAACCGATGCTGCGATTGTTACGGCGATAGCGGGAATCATTATTCCCGAAACCGATACGCCGGGTGCAATTGAAGTTGGCGTTCCATCATTCATCGACCGGATGTTGAAGGAGGTTTACCCGGCAGAGGATCAGCAATCGTTCGCCGAGGGTCTCGTCGCGTTCAATGAAGAGGCCCGGAACGAACATGGGAAGGACTTCCTGAACCTGAGTAGCTCCCGGCAGACGGACTTTGTGAAAAAAGTGCACGCCCGGGCGGTCGAAAGCGATTCGCCAACGAGACCCTTCATCCTGACGATGAAGGAACTGACCATGCTGGGATTCTTTACATCTGAAGTCGGTGCGACGAAAGTCTTGCAATATGATCCCGTCCCCGGCAGCTACCGGGGATGTGTTCCATTGGCCGAAGCGGGAGAAGGAAGAGCCTGGGCATAGAAGCTCCGGGTTTTAAGACTGCTCTATGATGATCCAGGAATTCTGGTTATGGCAATTTTTGGGAAGGTTGCATCCACTTGTGGTGCACTTTCCTATCGGATTGTTGATCGTGGCACTGTTGCTGGAGTTCCTTACGATGCGACAGCGAGATCACCAACTGAGACCAGCGATCAGCGTCATTCTCATTACGGGTACGCTATGCGCAGTTCTTTCCGTAGCGTTCGGGTTGTTGCTTGAGACACATGAGGATTACGCCGGGAGCGTCGTTGATATCCACAAGTGGTCCGGCCTGGCGACCGCTGCCTTCGCCATCGCGGCGACTTCCCTTCATCTTCGTCTCGTAAAAAGCCAGGCCTGGCATCGACTGACTGCCTACAGGGCCACACTGGGTGTCACAGTCCTTTTCGTTTCCGTTGCAGGTCACTTCGGTGCCTCGCTGACACACGGCTCTGACTTCTTGACCAGTACGTTGCCCTGGAATGACGGGGCAGTGCCCGCGGGAGTTCACTTCGACGTCGATCGATTTGCGGGAGGAGAGTTGAGCGAGACACAAGTCGCCAACCTCAATCTTGAGGTCCGCTCAATCTTTGCCCACAATTGTTATAAGTGCCACAGTTCCGAGAAGGTAAAGGGTGACTTGCGGCTTGATCGGAAAGAGTTCGTCTTCAAAGGCGGCGAGTCAGGACCGGTTATTACGGTAGGGCACCCGGAGCAGAGCGAAATGGTCCGCCGGCTGCTGTTACCGCGCGATGACGAGGAGTCGATGCCGCCGAAAGGAAAGTCCCTAACGGAGAAAGAAATTGCCACACTTCAATTCTGGATCGCATCAGGTGCCCCCTGGCCGGATAACGCGGAAGAGAAGAGTGTGTTTCACGTGGCCGAGCTTGCTCCGCGGCGACCAACGGTCCCCGCAGATAAACCTGGGATGATCAATCCTGTGGATCGCTTTGTTGACGCTTACTTTGCGGACAAGCGAGTTGAATGGCCGGACCCGGTTGACGATCGCTTGTATATTCGCAGGGTCTATCTGGATATTATCGGCTTGCTTCCGTCGCCAGCGGAAATAAACGCGTTCGCTGTGGATCCGAATCCCGATAAGCGCGTGGCGCTGGTTCGCACATTGCTGAACCGTAATGACGACTACGCTCAACACTGGCTGACGTTCTGGAACGATGCCTTGCGCAATGACTACACAGGCACCGGCTATATTACAGGAGGTCGGTTTGCTATCACGGAGTGGCTATACGACGCACTTCGCGAGAACAAACCGTATGATCGGTTTGTCCGTGATTTGATTAGTCCCGACAAGCGATCGTCGGGATTCATCCGGGGGATACGGTGGAGGGGAACCGTAAACGCCAGCCAGCGTGTGGAGATGCAAGCGGCGCAGAACGTCTCGCAGGTGTTCCTGGGATTGAACCTGAAATGCGCGTCGTGTCACGATAGCTTCATCAGCGGCTGGACGTTGGCGGATGCCTACGGGTTTGCCAATATCTTTGCCGACTCTCTGTTGGAGATTAACCGCTGTGACAAACCCACCGGGAAGTTTGCTGGTACCACGATCCTCTTTGAAGAATTGGGAACAATTGACAGCACCCTTTCAGTCGAGAAGAAACTTGAACAATTGGCGGAATTCCTCACCTCACCGCAGAATGGTCGTCTTTATCGCACGATTGTAAATCGGATATGGGCGCAGTTGATGGGACGCGGTCTTATTGAACCCGTTGATCTCATGGATAATGAACCGTGGAGTCAGGACTTGCTGGACTGGATGGCTTCCGACTTTGTCGACAATGGTCGTGATATCAAAGAGCTTATCTTCCAGATCACAACCTCGCGAACGTATCAGCTACCCACCGTGGAAATTAACAGTGAGAGCGACCTTGTCGCGGCTGATTATGTTTTTAAGGGCATGCACCGACGACGACTTTCCGCCGAGCAATTTGCCGATGCGGTGAGCGCAATCGTCTATCCCATCTATGCCGACACCCTGAAGAATTATCGCCCGGTAAAGGATTTGAACCTCAACTACTCTTATCCTTTTACCCGCGCCTCGCTTGTCAAAAATGATGCGTTCCTTACTGCGCTGGGGCGCCCCAACCGAGAGAACGTTTCCACGTCGCGTTCGTCGCAGGCTAGCCTCCTGCAGGCACTTGAATTGACCAACGGAGAAGCCTTTACGATCGCGCTGGCGGCAGGGGCGCAGCGCTGGCATGCCCGATACTCGGACAGTGGACAACTGATCACCGAAGTCTACCGACAAGCACTTGGACGAAATCCTGCGGCATCGGAAGTTGCTGCGGCGACAAAGATACTTGGACCCAGTCCCTCGGTCGAAGATGTCGAAGACCTGCTCTGGTCAGTGATGCTGCTACCGGAGTTTCAGTTGATATTCTGATCGCCGCACGTGAGATCGTCACCCTTTGAACAAGAGGGGAAAACCTGTAACTTGTATACTATGAATCAAGGCTGGAATAGACGCGAATTTCTCCAAAAGACAGGGGCAGCTACGCTTGCAGCATTTGCGGCGGGCATGCCCGTCAGTATGGTGAGTTCGTGTTCGAAACCAAAGTTGACGTCGACCGCTGACACGGTCATTCTTCTCTGGATGGCAGGAGGGATGGCACACACGGATACGTTTGATCCGAAGAAATACACGCCTTTTGAAAAGGGCATGGAGGCAAACGATGTCTTGAGCACCTTTCCATCCCAGCCGACGTCACTGGATGGTGTGAGCTTTTCCGACGGGTTAGAGAACATCGGTAGCGTCATGCACCTCGGAACGCTCATACGCTCCTATGTGGCAGCTGACCTTGGTCATATTTTGCATTCCCGCCATCAGTACCACTGGCACACATGCTATGAGCCACCGCAGACTGTGGCAGCACCGCATATCGGTGCATGGATCGCAAAGGAGCTCGGGCCGAAAAATCCGGTGATCCCGGCGTTCATCAACATCGGACAGCGGTTTACTGTAGGGGAGGCGGAGGAGTTGAAGGCTTTTCACACTGCGGGATTTCTTGGAAGTGAGTACGGTCCGTTCTTAATACCCGATCCGACAACCGGGCTGGAGAGCGTCAGGCCTCCGGCGGGCATGGGCTATCAGCGCTTCGAGCGACGCAATCAATTGTATAATGAATTGATCAGCAAGAGCGCGATGGGGGAATACGGGAGCGAGTATCAGAAAGAATCGCTGCGCCGTTCAATGGAGCAAGCGTACCGCTTGCTGAACTCACCTGAAGCGAAGGCTTTTGACCTGAGTCTCGAGCCAAAGGAGAGATACGATATTTACAACACGGGCAAGTTTGGACTCGGATGTCTTATGGCGAAACGGCTCACTGAACAAGGTGCGCGTTTCATCAGTGTGACGACCGAGTACGAGCCCTTCATGGGATGGGATACACATGAAAATGGACACACGCGACTGGTGAATATGAAAAAGCTGGTCGATAAGCCGATCGCGCAGTTAGTTAAAGATCTCAAGGAGAGTGGACATCTGGACCGCACGCTCATCATCCTGGCGAGCGAGTTCAGCAGGGACATGATGCTCGAGGGGCGGCCGGGGGCCACGGTACGTGAACAGGTGAAACAACCCGATATCATCCATGAGTTAAAGCACTACGGTATGCACCGCCATTTCACGGATGGTTGTTCCATTCTGATGTTCGGCGGCGGGATCAAACAAGGATATGCTTACGGCAAGACTTCCGACGAGCGCCCCTGCAAGACTATCGAAAAACCGATCCGGATTGCCGAGATACACCAGACTATCTATCATGCGCTGGGCATTCCCGAGGACACAAACTATGTTGTTGAAAAACGCCCTTTCTATACAACACCGGATGGCAAGGGTAAGGTTGAGCTAGACTTACTTGCCTGATATGCGAATACAATCAATCATCCTCATCCTGTCATTTGCGCTTGCAAATGCAGGCCTTCTTTATGCCCAGCGACAGAAAGCCCCGCTTTATACCGGGGCGTTGGGCATCCAGGCGTACACCTATCGCCATGCCTTTCCGAAAGATGTAGCGGCGACCCTCGACACCATCAAAATGCTCGGGTTTACCGAACTAGAAGGGGGACCTGGAAAGATGCCGCCGGAGGAGTTCCGGCGACTGTGCGATGAACGTGGTATCACGATCCCCTCGACGGGCGCATCGTATGAAGAGCTGGTAAACAATCCACAAGGCGTCGCCGATCGGGCGAAAGTGCTTGGCGCGCGCTACGTGATGACGGCGTGGATACCCCACAAGTCAGGTGCCTTCAGCTTGGCGGATGCAAAGAAGGCCGTCGACGACTTCAATGCGGCGGGAAAAGTGCTCAAGGAAAATGGAATCACGTTTTGTTATCACATCCACGGCTACGAATTCTGGCCCCACGAAAAGGGAACGTTGCTGGACTACATGATCCAGAACACTGATCCGAGGTACGTATCGTTCGAAATGGATATTCTGTGGACGCATTTCGGCGGAGGTGATCCGGTAGGGCTCCTCCGGAAGTACGGCGACCGCTGGAAACTGATGCACCTGAAGGATCTGCGCAAGGGTGCTCCCAAGGACCTTACAGGACACACGCCCGACGAGAATGATGTGCCACTGGGAACGGGAGAACTGGATATCCCCGCCGTGCTGAAGGCAGCGCGCAAGGCGGGCGTGCAGCATTATTTCATCGAAGACGAGAGCCCGGCCGGGGAAGTGACCGGACAGGTGAAGCAAAGTATTGCATACCTGAAAAGCCTGACGCAGTAGCTGCGGTCAGTGGAATTGCTTCAGTATTTTCATCAAGACATTCTCTTCCTTCGTCAACCCTGTTCGGTGATCGGGTTTCTCAAGAGCATCGAGTTCCTTGAGGTACTTCGCGAGATTATTTTCCTCATAGAGCCGGATGAGGCCGGGGTGTACATAGTACTTGCGACAAACCGTTCGCGTGTTTCCCAGTTTTGCACTGACCTCGTCAAGCGCGGCGATGACGTTCTGTTTACACATCGTCTGGGTGATCGCCTGGCCCATCGACTTGAACGACCGCAGAATGTTCAATGAGCCCGCCCAAAGGCGGAAATCCTTCGCGCTGAAATCCATTCCGGAGGCCTCTTTGATATAGTCGTTCACGCCGCCTGAGTCGATGCTTCGACGTGATCCGTCATCAGCATAGTACTGGAATAGTTCCTTTCCCGGGATATCCCGGCACTCTTTGACGATCTTCGCCAGCTTCTTGTTCTTTAGGGTGATATCGTGAAAGACTCCCTTCTTGCCCTTGAATGAGAATTTCATCTCGCCACTGTTGATGGCCACGTGCCGGTCCTTCAACGTGGTTAACCCGTAAGAACCATTCATCTTCTCATAACCGTAGTTGCCAATGCGGATATACGTCCGTTCCATCAGCAGGATCACGGCCGCCAGTACCTTCCGCTCGCAAAGGTCGCGGGCGGCGATGTCTTTCTCCAGGCGTTTCCTGATGAGGGGAAGTGCCTTCCCGAATTCGTACAGACGATGGAATTTTGTTTCGCTGCGGACCTTATTCCATAGTGTGTGATATCGGTACTGCTTCCGTCCGCGGATGTCGACCCCGGTGGATTGTATATGTCCATTGGGCTTGTTGCAGATCCAGACGTCTTTCCACGCCGGGGGGATCACCAGTTTGCGGATTCGCTCAAGGGTGGCTGGATCGGTCACTGGCTTTCCCCGGTAGGTGTAGGAGAACCCATCCTTCGAGGCGTTGCGGACGATGCCGGGCATGCTATCGCGGACGTACACGAGATCGGCGATCGCCGCAGCGCGTTCGTAATCTTTGTCGATACGGAGAAACTGCTTGTGCGAAAGATCAAATTCGATGGCTTGTGCTTTCATACTTATTCATTCAGTAATGCTGCCGCCCTTCCAATTGTCGCTTTCCTGGCGTGGTATATGCCGGCACTGATAGAAAAGGTAATCAATTTTCGTGCGCAGGTGTGGTAAATCAGCCTCTGAAGGGGTGATTGCGGCGTGGGTGGCGGGATCGTGAATCGTGAATCGTGAATCGTGAGGCGTGAGTCGTGAGTCGAGAGTGGGGAAGAGACCGGGGCGCTATGTTTGTGGGCGTTGTGATCTGCCTTTCAAAATGCAATAGCACGACGACCACGACGGAGCACAACGGCCACGACGCATGGTTAATTGCTACTTTAAATAGTAACTAATAAACGATTGATATATAGCTATTTAAAATAGTATATATAAAGTGATAGATTAGGCGATGTAAGGTTCGAAAACACTGGAAAAATGCTGACAACATGGCGGAATTGATGATTCGATTCACGACTCACGTCTCACGATCCCCCACTCACCTTGCGGTACAAGGCCCTCACTTTCTCCTTGGGATCCCCAGATCCCAGAGACTCGAGCGGCAGGTAGCCGCGGAAGCCGGCATCTTTGATGAGTTGAATAAGGCGGGTTGCATCGACATCGGTCTCCTTGCCGTTGACGAAGACCTTTTCTTTGATCTGCCAGGTGACGGCGTAGCGGATCGTTCGGGCGATCTCGTCGTACGGGTCGCCGCTCCGGAAGCTTCCAATGTCGAGCATCAGTCCAAACCAGGGCGATTTGATAGCCTCCATAACTTCGATGGTCTCTTCGGCTGTTTTCAGGAAGTCGTGGTGGTTCTGAAGGGCAACAACAATTCCCCGGCCCGCAGCGTAGTCCACGCACTCGCGGATATCGTCTACCATCCAGTTGAAGATCTCGCGCCGCGTGTAGCCGGGAGGTGACTGGGTACCCGAGAAAATACGGATGGTTTGACCACCCAGTTTGTGCGCGACATCAATCCAGGCCTTGACCAGCCGGACACTCTCCTTGCGGCGGGATATATCGGCGTAAGTAAAGTCGTTCCGAACACCGGTGCCGCAAATCTCAAGGCCAAGACTCAGTGCCTTCCGCCGGGTGCGATAAATGATTTCGTCGCTCGGGACGTCCGGGTATCCCTTGAAATAGTAACCCGTCAGATCGACGCCCATGAGCCCCACCTCCGCCGCAAATTCCATTAGCTCGTCGAGAGTCATTAGCCCATCCAGCAACTGGCGGTTGAAAGAATAGGCATTCAGGCAGAATTTCAGCAATGGCTTCTCAGCGATTTGATCGGATTTGGCATTCACCGAAACAGGCAGCACAGCCGTTGCGAGGGCACCCGTCATCAGACGACCTAGGAATTTCCTGCGATCCGATAAAGAATTGATTTTCATCTTGTCAGCCTGCCGAAGTTAAGGCTTAAATCCCGTTAACTCAAACGCACGCAGTGGAAGTGTGTCGCCTGAAATACCTATCTTTTGAGGCGTATACTGTACCTAAACCTGACCGATGATCATCCTTTTCTTCGTGGCAGTCGTGCTGGCACTTATCGTCATTGCCATTATTCGTTTTGATATTCACCCGTTTCTCGCGCTTTTTGTCGGAGCGATCCTCTACGGACTGATGACGGGGATGCCGGGCGCATTGATACTCCAGTCGATCGCGGATGGATTCGGAGGTGTGATTGGAAAGATCGGGATCGTTATTCTTCTCGGGGTGATCATCGGGACCTTCCTCGAAAAAACAGGCGGAGCGCTGGTGATTGCCCAGAAGGTGTTGTCTTGGATTGGTGAGAAATCGGTTATGGTTGCGATGATGGTCACGGGTTGGTTGTTGTCGATTCCGATTTTTGCCGACAGCGCGTTTGTGATCATGAATCCGATCAACAAGTCGCTGGCGTTCAAAGCTAAGGTTCCACTGGTGGCGACGACCGTAGCACTTACCCTGGGACTCACGGCGACTCATTCACTGGTGCCGCCGACACCGGGTCCTATTGCGACTGCCGGGATGTTGGATGCCGATCTGGGCATGGTGATTCTGTGGGGAGGTATTCTGAGCGTGTTGGCGCTGGTGCCATGTTACTTCTTCCTGAAATACTACGTTTCAAAGTTTCACCTTGAGGCGCGGATCGATGTCGTCGAGTCAACTTCTGCGAAGACGCAGTACCCCTCTTTTGGAAAGTCGGCACTACCGATCTTTATTCCACTAGTCCTGATCGTTCTCGCTTCGATTGCGAGCTATCCGACTCGCCCAATGGGCGAGGGGACATTGGCTACAATCCTCGTCTTTCTGGGAGCGCCCGTGATTGCCCTGCTCATCGGTTCATTCTTCTCGTTCACATTGCCAGAGCGATTTGAGATCAAACTGTTGTCGTCAAACAGTTGGATTGCAGAGTCAGTTGCAGCATCCGCCCCGATCATCCTCATCACTGGGGCCGGAGGCGTCTTCGGGATGATGCTTCAGAACTCCGGAATCGCAGAGTTGGTAAGTACCAATCTGGCCGACATGAACTGGGGAATATTCCTTCCTTTCCTGATGGCGTTGGCATTGAAGACGGCGCAGGGCTCTTCGACGGTCGCAATGATTACCACAGCTGCTATTGTGACGCCGCTGTTGCCGGTGCTTGGACTCGACGGGGAGATGATGAAAGTGTTCACCGTGCTGGCCATTGGCTGCGGTGCGATTGCGATTTCACATGCCAACGACAGCTTCTTCTGGGTGATGACGCAAATGAGCGGGATGAACATCAAAATGGGAAATCAGACACATAGCCTGGGCTCACTCGTCCTTGCGTGTAGCGCTATCGGTATCCTGTACGTATTCACAGTTGTTCTGACCTGATCACGATCGCCCAACTATTCCTCGGCGTTCAGTTCCTCAATATGCCTATTGAGTTCCTCCGCACTCCACGGCAGAGATCGTCCCTTGTGCTCAATACGGATTTTGCCGATTGATCGGCGGTTGATCGGCTTGGCCCGATTACCCCACGAGTTTCGGATATATGTAAGAATGGCCGCGACGGTCCCATCGTCGAGCGTAGAATGACCGGGCATGACCGGGAGTATCTCCGGTTCGGCGTAGCGCTTGCCGGCCACTTCCATAGGCCCCTCAATTCCCTGAAGCACGATCAGAATCAGTCGCGTCGAGTCGCCGGTAACCCATTCCGATCCGCGGAGGGGTGGTGCAAAACGGTTGATACCTTCACCATCGTTGCCATGACACCCGGAGCAGGTGCCAAGGTAAAGTTTTCTTCCCAACGCATATTGTTCCTTCTCTTTGTCTGTAAGAGCCGGTCCGTTGTGTTGCGTAGTGTCGCGTGCCGCCGAGCCCGGCCACTCGAATAACGCGGCAAGTCCGTGTAGCTGCGACTCTGCTATTCCGAGATCGGTGCGCGCCAGGATAGGAGGGGATGCGGGAAGTTGCAGCGGAGCTACCTTGCCGCCGTACCCCTGGATAGACATTCCCGTGAGGATGGTCCGCTCCCGCCATCCGAATTGTTCCTTATCTACATCGAGCATGGCAAGGAGTGTCTTCATCTCTGAGGGATCCCGTTTTCTTACGATACTGCTGACTAGCGTCTCAAGAAAGATCTCCTGTGATGGTTTGCGCTGTTGCCATTCCCTCGCGGCGAGTAGCTTATTCATGAAAGCAAATTCCCGGTTGCCGATGCTGCTCATGACGGCATCGCGTATGAGCGCGGATGTATCGTAGCGTGTGACGATCTGGATGAGAAGCTCATCCGACGCGCGGGTGTCGAGTGCCTTCGCGCTGAATGCGACTTGCAGTACCTGCTGAATCGGCGCCTGCTTCCACGTGGAGGTAAGTATGTCTTGTAAGCGTGTTCGTACGGATACATTGTCGCGGGCAAGTGGCTCCAGAAGACGAATGGCTGTTGTGGCGATCAGCGGATCTGTATCACGAACGAGGGGGAACAGCATGTCGGCATCCAGGGCCTCCATACCTTCGAGTGTCCACATGGCGTGAAATCTTCCGAGCCGTTTGTTCGCATCGCCCGATGCAAGGCTGCGGAGCAAATCGACCGATTGAGGATCGTTGCGTTCCACGAGAAGGCGCTGTGCCATGTCCCGGTACCATCCGTCGTCACTTGACAACAGGTCGACGAGTTCCGGAACACTGTGGTCCGACAATTTTCGGTGCGGTCTCGCGACAGCACCTTTGGAAGTGACTCTCCAAATACGCCCGCGATGGAGTGGAAAAAGCAAGTTCCGTTGTGCAGTTTGTTCGCGCAGGTAAGGAGTGAGGTACGCCTTGTGTTGGATCAACCCTCTGTACATGTCGGTAATATACAGGGCGCCATCTGGACCCTGATGGAGGTGCACAGGACGGAAACGCTCATCGGTCGAAGCGAAGAATTCGGTTCCGGGATTTGGGTCCTTTGCGGAGAGTTGCAATCCGTTGCTGTTGATTACGTAGCGCTTAATCAAATTCCCCGATGGTTCACAAACAAATGCATCACCATAGTAGGTTTCCGCCAATGATGTGCCGCGATAGACAAATGGCGAACACGCTGCGGTAAATTCCATCAGCTTGTCCTCTTCATCGAGGATTCCGGGAATATAGCCGCGATTCACCGCCGGCGTCGGACGTGCGGGATAGACGCGTTTCTTCAGGGTGAGCCCCTGATCGAGCCCGGATACCGGCGAGTAGTTCTTATTGCGGGTGAGGTAATTCGGTGGGACCAGATCGGCGTGAAGTGGCGACCAGTTGTAGTTGTAGTACAGTCTTCCGATGTCATCGTGGCTGATGCCCCATTGTCCACGGAATTCCGTGCTGTCGCGAATCCACTCGCCATTGCGAACGCGATACCGCAGCCGCGACTTTGCATTGTAGTACCAGTTGTCGATACCTCGCCAGAGTCCGTTGCCCGCATGCTCCGGAAGTTCACTTCCGGCGTAATCGCGGTCGATCAATGTTCTGCTGTCAGCGACCAGATCGCCGTCGTCGTCGCGTGTCATCCAGAGTGCTTCCTCGTAGGCGACCAGCACGCCATCGCGAACAATAGCAATTGCGCGCGGCATTACCAAGCTGTCAAGATACACCGTACTCTTGTCCATGACGCCATCTCCATCTATGTCTTCCAATACAGAGATGCGTCCGTTAGCAGTTCTTTCCCCTTCGCCATCCATGTTGGGCATATATGCTCGCATCTCCACGACCCAAAGTCGACCTTGCTCATCAAAGAGGCTTACGACAGGATCTTGTACGAGTGGTTCGGCAGCCACCAACTCTACGTTGACATCGGGGTCTGTGCGGAAGGTCAGGAGTTGTTCCTGTGGGCTTAGTTCGGGTGAAGGACCATCGGATGACTCGGAAGTGCCGATTGACGAGCACCCACCGATAACGAACGCAGCGATCAGCAGCGCTGGGAGATTTGACATCCGGAAACTAAAGAACTTTTTCTTCCAGGAACACGACTGGGATCCCTGGGCTGCTGCAAACTGATTTAACATCCTCACACTTTATTGACCTCCGGGTGTACCCAGGGCTTGCGATAGGTCCTTCGTAATAACTTTGTCGCCTCGGGGTCATTGGCAACCTCCCTTTTCCTGGGATCGTACACGAGTGGTCGCCCGCCGAGTTGCATCGAGATATTCGCCAGGATGCAGCTGGCTGTTGATATATGTCCATCTTCGATATCAGCGACCGGGCGGGATTTTTCTGAGATCGCCTTCAGGAAATCGAGCATGTGCAATCGCGTAGCTGGTGCGGCATTTAGTTCAATGCGTGCCTCTGTCACGTCTTCCGGATATTTTTCCTTTTCGTATACGACGTCCTTGTGAATTTTCTCACCCTCTCCAACCGGGGTGAAATCGCATTTCATAGTGCTTCCCCGCAAGGTTCCTTTCTCTCCGTATAACACAAACGCCCAGGGGTAGTCCGGATCCGCAGGCGTCCCCCAAGTACGGTGTTGCCACACGCAATTTAATCCGTCATACTCGAACACAGCAGTCTGTGTATCGGAGATGTTTGACTTTCCTTCTTTTTGCACGTATATTCCTCCCGTTGAAGATATTTTCTTTGGCCAGCCCAGATCAAGCATCCACCGGACGGTGTCGAGCATATGGATGCACATATCACCGGTTATTCCATTTCCGTACTCCATGAATGTGCGCCACCAGCGCGTATGCGGAAGTCCGTCGTACGCGCGCAGCGGCGCAGGTCCTGTCCACATTTCCCAGTCGAGGAAATCCGGGACAGGTTGAGGTGACAGTGGACCGTTATGCCGCATGTGGTAATAACAACACATCTCCACGTGGGATATCTTTCCCAGCAGTCCCGCGTCTACGATATTCTTTTTGGCATCAATGAGGTGAGGAGTGCTTTTGCGCTGGGTTCCAACCTGCACGACGCGGTTGTACTTGCGAGCCGCGGCGACCATTGCCTCACCTTCGGCGACGTCGACACTGATCGGCTTTTGCACGTATACATGAGCGCCGGCTTTGACCGAATCGATCATCTGCAGTGCATGCCAGTGGTCAGGGGTGCCGATGAGCACGATGTCGAGTTCATTTTCGGCCAGCATCTTTCGGTAGTCGCCATACAGCCGCGGTGTTTTGCCCGACTTTTGTCGCTGGCTCACGATCGTCGCAGCTCCCGCCA
>JBIQJZ010000078.1:0-11386 GCA_044507115.1 Flammeovirgaceae bacterium
AAGTTGTCGTACGTCGAAGGATAAACACCCAGGACGGAGACGATCCCTCCGCGCCTCACTGCGCTCATGCATGTTTCCAGGACTTTGGGTGAACCCTTCTCAAAGTTGACGACGGCTTTCGCCCGATCCAATACGTTGCGATCCGGTTCAAAGCCGACGGCATCGACGCACACATCCGCTCCCTTTCCGTTTGTCAATTCGCGTATCTGTTCTACAACTTCCTTCGCCCCATCTTTCCACAAGATCGTATCACATCCCGCTGCTGACTTTGCCTTCTCCAATCGATATGCGAGAGTATCCACAACGATTACGCGCCCCGCATCCCGAAGCCATGCACTCTTTGCCGCCATGATGCCAACAGGTCCCGAACCCAGAATAGCTACTGTTTCTCCGCCTTTTACTTCACCCCAGTCGATACCGACATAACCCGTAGGAAAGATATCCGTCAGAAATAGCACCTGCTCATCGGTCAGCGTATCCGGAACAACCCGCGGTCCGAAGTCGGCGTACGGCACCCGGACATACTGAGCCTGGCCTCCATCATAGCCGCCGTACAGGTCGGTGTAACCAAACAATCCTGCTCCCTTTTCGGTCACGAGCCCGCCCTCGGGACCATAGTTCTCAGCGTTGCTTTTCTCGCAATGCGTCATCAGATCATGCGTGCAAAAAAAGCAAGTACCACATGCAACCGGAAACGGAACAACAACACGGTCACCACGCTTGAGGTTACGCACACCGGCACCAACTTCTTCGACCACACCCATGAACTCATGACCAAGTGTCATAGGTCGGGGTTGGGGGAATCCTCCAGAGTAAATATGAAGATCCGAGCCACAGATTGCTGTGGCCGTCACCTTCAGAATCACATCGGTCGGCTGTTCGATGCGGGGGTCCTCCACAGTATCACAGGTGATCTTTCTCGGGGCATGTATTCTTGCTGCTTTCATACGTCATGTAGTTAGTTGTCGTAGTTAGTTGTCGACTGAGTAGCTTCGAAGTAAGTCAACGATAACGGTCCCTTTCCAACGCGCTGACGAGCGTAGTATAAAAACATGTGCCTCGCGGTTTGGCCCCCGCGTAGTGTCAACTCGAAGCGGTTATGCATACCAATCAGAGATTGCGCCATAAGACCTTCAATAAGAAAGAAACCAACCAGCGACAGGTGGCGCGATGTTTTTCGCCCAAATAACCCAGCACATATAATCTAACAGCGATGAGCCAGCAAACCAAAGACAACCAACCCGCGAGGGAAGTCGACAACGTCAGTGATTTCATTATCAAGCGGCTTGCAGAATGGGGCGTCACCCGAATATTCGGATATCCAGGTGATGGCATTAACGGAATTCTTGGGGCGTTAGGCCGCTCCATGGAAAGCATTAAATTCACGCAAGTACGTCACGAAGAAATGGCAGCCTTGATGGCGTGTGCCCACGCGAAGTTCACCGGTGAGGTCGGGGTATGCCTGGCAACGTCCGGGCCAGGGGCAATCCACTTATTGAACGGACTGTATGATGCGAAGCTTGATCATCAGCCCGTCGTTGCAATTGTTGGACAGACTTCCCGCATGGCAATGGGTGGACACTATCAACAGGAAGTCGGCCTGATAGCGCTCTTCAAGGATGTTGCGCACGAGTATGTTCACATGGCGACTGAGCCCTCGCAGGTCCGTCACCTGATCGACCGGTCCATGCGGATCGCGCATGCCGAGCGAACCGTGACGTGCGTTATTGTTCCCAATGACATACAGACAATGGATGCGGTAGAAGTACCTCCTCATGAACACTATTCTGTTCACACGGGAATCGGATACCCAGCGTCACACACAATCCCGACTGACGAAGCGCTTGAGAAAGCGGCTCACATTCTGAACGTTGGGAACAAAGTCAGCATTCTGATCGGAGCCGGCGCGATCAACGCGTCAGACGAAGTAGTTCAGATCGCAAACCTCCTGAATGCGGGAGTTGCAAAAGCACTGCTGGGCAAAGCAGTTCTTCCTGACGACCTCCCATTTGTCACTGGTCCTATTGGTTTCTTTGGAACGACGGCGACAGAAGCGATGATGAAGGAATGCGATACGCTATTGATGATCGGCACAAGTTTTCCCTATGCAGAATACCTGCCGAAGGAGGGCCAGGCACGCGCTGTTCAGATCGACATCGACGGCCGGATGTTAAGCCTGCGGTACCCCGTAGAAGTAAATTTGCTGGGTGATAGCAAGGAGACTTTGAGAAGGCTGATCCCGTTGATCCACCAGAAACCCGCCCATGAATGGCGTTCCAATATCGAAGAAAAGAAAAGGCAATGGACAGTTGAACAGGAGCGTCGCGCATTTCGGGAAGCAAATCCGCTTAATCCGCAGTTCGTATTCACCGCGCTTTCACCGCTACTTCCCGACAATTGTATCATTACCGCAGACTCCGGATCAACGGCTGGCTGGTATGCCAGAGACCTCAGCCTCCGCGAAGGAATGATGGCATCACTTTCGGGTAACCTTGCCACGATGGGTTGCGCTGTACCTTACGCGATCGCAGCAAAATTTGCATACCCAGACAGACCCGTAATTGCTTTTGCCGGAGAAGGCGCGATGCAGATGAATGGTACGCTCGAACTTCTGACGATTAGTAAATATTGGCAATCCTGGTCGACGCCAAACATCATCGTGTGTGTCATCAACAATGGCGACCTCAACATGGTCACATGGGAACAGCGCATGATGGAGGGAGACCCGAAACTTGAAACCACACAGGTGACGCCGGATTTCGATCATGTCGGCTACGCGACATCCATCGGCTTTCTCGGAATTCGCATCGATGCCGCCGATCAGGTTACCGATGCATGGCAACGCGCCCTCGCGGCGGATCGTCCCGTCTTGATTGAAGCGATCACTGATCCCGAAATCTCGCCATTTCCAGATCATGTATTGATAAAAAATGTTGACCAGCTGGCATCTGCAGTTTCAAAAGGCGATGAGGCACCGTTGCAAAATTCAGGGCATATTGTTCAACAAGCGATCGAGTCAAAGCGCGATAACGTTTGAATCGGAGCTGAAATGCAGCCAATCGCGCACTGCGCCATACGGCAATTAGTTCCCGCTTTCAGGGAACCAATTATATTGTATTTCGTTAGGGATTCTATAACATTAAACCATTGCTATGGAACTCGGGATCGGCATGTTCGGTGACAACCATTATGACGCAAAAGGCCAGCCTCTGCCTGCGGGGGAGCGGTTGCGCGAACTCATCGAAGAAATAAAACTCATGGATGAAGTCGGCATCGACTTCTTTGGGATCGGCGAACACCATCGTCCCGACTATGCGGTATCGGTACCGGAGATCATATTGGCATCAGCTTCGACCGTCACGAAGAACATCAAACTCGGAAGCGCCGTGACCGTGCTGAGTTCATCGGACCCCGTGAGAATCTACCAGAGCTTTGCAACGATAGATCAGATAAGCAACGGAAGAGCGGAGATCATGGCAGGTCGCGGGAGTTTCATCGAATCATTTCCACTCTTCGGATACGACCTTAAGGATTACAACGGACTATTTGAGGAGAAGCTCGAGCTATTGCTAAAGATCAATCAGGAGGACCCTGTCAGCTGGAAAGGAAAGTACCGACCAGCGTTGCAGAACCAGCACGTGTTACCCCGCGCGCTGAACGAAAAGTTGCCGATCTGGATCGCAGTCGGAGGAACACCGGAGTCAGTTGTTCGCGCAGCGCGGCTTGGGTTGCCCGTCATCTTCGCTATCATCGGAGGTAACCCGGCTCAATTCAAACCTTTGTTCAAATACTACAAGGACATGTACGAAGACTTCGGTCACGACATGAGCAAGTTCCAGGTTGGCGTACACATGCATAGCTTCTTTGGCGAAGACAGCAAGCAAACAGCGGATGCATATTTTCCGGTGTACGCAGCACAGATGACACGAGTGGGAAAAAGTAGAGGATGGCCGGCGTTCAGTCGCGCACAGTACGATCATGGACGCGGTCCGGAAGGCGCCTATATCATCGGAGATGCCAACGAAGCCGTCGACAAAATCCTGGAGATGCACGAAATGTTTGGACTCACGCGGTTCTCCGCGCACATGGATGTTGGAGGACCCTCACACGAATCGCTGATGAAATCGATCGAAATTTTCGGCACGAAGATCGCACCCCAGGTGCGAAAAGCGGCAAGCGAAATCTCTGCCCCAGCGACGACGGCAAGCTAGAAGACCTCCCCCTTCCCTGTCTGGCGAGGTTGAGAAAAGCGACTACTAAAGATCAGATCCCTTCGGGAGCGAAAAGTAGAACGTAGCGCCTTCTTCGACCTTTGCTTCCGCCCAGATCTTGCCGCCGTGTTTCTCGACTATACTGCGCGCCAGAGACAACCCAATACCGATACCTTCAAATTCGCGTACGGAATGCATGCGCTGAAAGATGCCGAACAGTTTTTCAGCGGAAGTTATATCGAAACCGGCACCATTATCTTTTACGAAATAAATTATCCGCTCCTCCTCCTCAGTTGACCCGACAGTAATAACGCTGACGTCCCGCTTCCCTGAATACTTTGCGGCGTTCGACAATAAGTTCGTCCATACCTGCCGGATAAGGACAGAATCCGCCTCAATGTCAGGCAGTTCCCCAATAGTAAATTCAAAAACACGCGAAGGGTTCTCGCCTTTAACCCCCTCCACCAGTTCCGCGACCATCTGTTGCATGGATACCTGCGAGGTCACAACTTTCCGTTTTCCCAGTTGCGCAAAACTCAGCAGTCCTTCAATCAGGCTGTCCATGCGGTCAACCCCGTTATTGATGCGGTTCACGGTGTGCTGATGATTTCGGATCGCGTCCTCGCCCAAATCTTCAACCAAATCCTCCATGAGGATATTCACGAAGCCCTTGATCGTTCGAAGAGGCGACCGCAAGTCGTGTGATATGGAATGCGAATAGGCCTCGAGTGATTTGTTCGCCTCCTGCAGCTCCGCGGTTCGATCTTTCACACGTTGCTCCAATTCGGAATAGAGCGTGACATTCTCGAACGTCACGGCCGCGATATCGGCGAGGGATTGCAGAAGTTTGAGTTCCTCGGGGGTTGCGACGTGGTGCGAGGCCCAGTAATTTCCGATGGCTCCGATCGGATCTATTGTCCGGATCGGCACCATTGCCAGACTCTTCACAAAAGTAGGGCGATACGCATCGTGCGGTATGCGCGGGTCCTGATAGATGTCTTCAATGGCGACTGCCTGCTTATTCAGCATCGTCCACCCGCTGATGCACGTCTCCATTGGAAAGCGCAAGCCCTTCCATAATGGGCTGATCGCATCTTCTTCGACATAGTAGCATTTTCCATTGTCTCGCAACACCACGGTCGCACCATCTGCGCCGGTGAGTTCACGCGCAGCGGTGCGGACAATACGCACTACACTGTCCAGATCACGCGCCAGTGAAAGGCGTTGCACGACATCAATCAGGTAATCGGTACCGGTTTTTGGCTGGGAGGGTGTCAGCATAGTAACAAAAGCAGGGTGTCAATTGGAAAATAAACAAAAAAACTCTTAAATTGCTAGTAGCCTGTCCGTATTCAAGCCCCGGTCGAGGAAGCAAATTGGCTAAGTCAAGCGAAATGACCTTGCTATGGAAAATGTGCGGAAGCTCAACATCCTCATCTTGGAGGATAATCCTGAGGACGTAATACTGATTGAACGTCAGTTGCGTCGTGAAAAGCTGGAATTTGTTATCGAGAACGTTGATACGCGTACGGAATACTGTGCGGCTATCAAACGGTCAAAGCCCGATGTCGTCCTGTCGGATCACAGCCTCCCGGGCTTCAATTCACGTCAGGCCCTGCAACTTTGCCAGAATGAGTGGAGAGGTACCGTCCCGTTTATTCTCGTTACCGGCACCGCGTCGGATGAATATGCGATTGCCTGCCTTCGAGAGGGCGCAGATGATTATATCCTGAAGTCTAACCTCGCGCGCCTGCCCTCAGCGATCACCGCCGCGATCAAGAAGCGACGAGTTGAGAAGCTGAAAAGAGAAGCACGTCACGCGCTGCGCAAACAAAACGATGAGCTGCTAAAAGTCAACCGCGAGCTGGACAGTTTTGTGTACAGCGTATCGCACAACCTGCGCGGACCCGTTGCTTCTGCAATCGGGCTTGTCAACATTGGCAAGACCGAGAACGACGTTGCGACCCTGCATTCCATTTTTGAGATGATGGCCTCAAACCTTGGAAAGCTCGACGATACCTTACGCGAAATACTCGAGTTCGCCCGCAACGCCAGAAATGACTTGCAGATTTCCGAGATCGACTGGAGCAGTCTGATCGACAGCACGCTTAAGAAGCTTGAGTATATTGACTTCGATTGCCGGATCAAGAAATCAGTTGTACTGCGCAACGATGAGCCCTTCTATTCAGATGCAAATCGCATCGGGGTCATCCTGTCAAACGTGCTGTGCAACGCGTTGATCTACAACAATGGCAACAGCGACGCATTCCTCGAAATCGAGATCAAAACTACCCCGGAAAATGGCATCATCGTCGTGAAGGACAATGGCATCGGGATAGACGCCGACATCCTGCCGAAAGTGTTTGACATGTTTTACCGCGGAGCTGAGGAAAGTAAAGGCGCGGGTCTTGGCTTGTATATCACACGCGAGACAGTTAACAAACTACATGGCCAGGTCTCGATCGTCTCACTGGCTGGCTCGGGTACGACGGTGACCATCACGCTGCCGAATAATAGCCAATACGGAAATGGCTATTCAGGCGAGGAATAGCGGCTCGCACTCTCCTGTTACAGGTTGCCCATTACCTTCGAAAAAATCTCCGCAGACCGGAGACGGTCCTGGTGATCGTACATGTTCATAACAACCATCAACTCATCCGCATTTGTATCCTTCAGGAAGCCTCGCACATCCTCTTCAATCTTATCAGCATTTCCAACGAAAGAGTAGCGCAACATCTGGTTCACGGCGGGATGGTCGAGCAGTGCCCGCAAATCATCCGTCATGGGGGCGGGTGGCTGAAGGTAATCGCGTTTGTTGGTGAGCACGCCAACAAACATTCGAAGCAGGCTGGTGAACAATGCTTCCGCCTCTTCCATCTTCTCCGCAGCGACGACGTTGACACCGGCGATAACGTACGGATGCTCAAGCCAGGAAGACGGCTTAAACTCTTTCCGGTAGGTCGCAAGAGCTGTCATCAAGTGCTCCGTCGCGAAGTGACTGGCGAAGGCATATGGCAGACCCATTGCTGCCGCCACGTGCGCGCTATCAGGCGTTGATCCCAACACATAGAAGGGCACATCTACCCCTTCCGCTACGGTAGCCCGAACCGCATTGGAAGCACTCTCTTTTGAAAAATAGCGACGCAACAGCTCAATCTCCTCCGGAAATGCGAGCGCCGACCGCATCCTGTCGGGACGGATAGCCTGCGCAGTAACCTGGTCAGTACCCGGTGCACGGCCGAGTCCAAGATCGATGCGGCCCGGATACAGCCGTCCAAGCGTTCCGAATTGTTCAGCTACAATTAATGGGGAATGATTCGGCAACATAACTCCGCCTGAACCTACACGGATGCGCGAGGTTCCACCGGCGAGGTACCCGATCAGAATTGGTGGCGAAGTACTCGCGATGCTGATCATGTTGTGATGTTCCGCCAGCCAGATCCGGTGATAGCCTAATTTTTCGACGTGTTGTGCAAAGTCGAGACTGTTGCGGAATGTGTCTTCTATACTAACGCCCGCCGAAACCACGGCTAGCTCGAGAATCGAATACTTTACTGCCATGGCTTTTAAAGGCGATTTGCCAATCAATAGTTCCGGCAGGCAGCATCTTTCTGTTGCCGCCAATTCTGTTGCTAATTGTTACCATTTCCACGACTGTTCTTATTTCACTGCGCGCGGCAACGATGAGTCCGGCGGTATCATTAAAGCATGAGTGAATCCGGTTCGTGTTTCACCGATAATTTCAAGGGCGAGTTACTACTTTTTACGTTTGCAATACATGAACCGCGTTTTGTTCTCTGTGGGAAGTGTAACCAGCTGACCCCGCGCGACGAGTACACCCAGACGGCCCGAAACCGCGGAACTGTTGAGGGCAATTCCATAGCTCGCGGCACCTTCCTCGACAATCTCTTTGGTTGTTCTCGGAACATCCATGAAGGATGACTCCACGATCCTATCAACTGTCTCGCTGCAACCCGGCGAACGAGCAGGGTGTGGCTCGAGATCCGTATTCACTGGTAACTCGTAGCCGACGTCCAGGAATTCCCATGGCTGACGCCCGAGCGCCACCGAAACTTTTATGAGTGTGGCTAGTGTAAAAGGTTTACCCTTTTCAATTCGTTGGATCTGCGAACGATCCAATTCCGCGACGCTTCCAAGATAACTCTGCGACCAGCATAAATCCTCGCGGATTCTCCTGACCTTCTCCCCGACGGCCTTGTGATATTCAATGAAATGATCCACCGGCGGAAAGGTCCCAAAGAAAGTTGGTCATTTCGGCGTCATGAATGCCGCCCACATGATTAGCACATCTTTGCTAGGAGAAACTTTTTCAGAAGACGACATAGGCGATCGCCCGATCTCCCGGAGTAGTAATGTATAAATCCGCCGTTGCCGATCGTAAACCCTCTAACCCCCGCCGTATGAATCCGGATAGACTCTTCCAGGTTTTGGATGCCATGCACCCGCTGTCGCAAGGACTGAAAGACGTGCTGCGAAGCGAACTCACTAGCTTGTCGTTGCCAAAAGACTACTTCCTTTTGGAAGCGCCGAAGATCGCTGAATACGCCTTCTTTCTCGAAAGCGGATTTGCAATCTCATACACATTTGCCAGGGGAAGAAGACAAATCGAAAAATTCTTCGGAGCCGGACAGATCGTGATATCACCGACAAGTCTCTTTGAGCGCACGCCCTCGCACGAGTTCATCCAATTGATGGAATCAGGTGACGTGCTGCACATCAGCTACGATGCCCTCATGCGAATTCTCAACACCTTTCCAGACGCAAACATCATCTACCGGTTGGTGATGAACCAATACTACGAACAGTTGCGCGAGAGGTTCCACGACCTCCTGACATTAAAGGCACCTGCGCGCTACGACAAGCTGCACAATGAATTTCCGCGGATCGAACAACTCGTTCCCCAGGAATACCTCGCATCCTATCTCGGTATCACACCCCAATCGCTTAGCCGAATAAAGAAAAAACGAAATGCCAGTTAACACGTGATAAGGCACATGTTAAGGGGAATTCTGAACATCCGTCACGCAAACTCTGAACATTGAGATATCGACATTCCCGATTGGTCAGTCTAGTTTTATTGAACAAAACAGCGAGGCCATGAAAAAGAAAGTCGTACTCGAGTTAATATGTTGTTCATTCATCATTCTCTTCGTTTACGCAGGTCTGATGAAACTCATGGACTACGAAAAGTTTACCGTGCAGATCGGACAGTCTCCCCTGCTCACGCGATTCGCCGGTTTCATCGGATGGTTCATTCCGGCGGCGGAAGTGATCGTCGCAGGAGCAGTGGCGTTCCCCCGGTTCAGGTTGGCGGGGCTGTACTCCAGCCTCGGACTGATGGTCATGTTCACTTTCTACATCTTCGCCGTCCTGAACTTTAGTCACCACGTACCCTGTTCGTGCGGCGGAATTCTCGAGCAACTCGGTTGGAAGGAACACTTCGTCTTCAACCTGGCATTCGTTGTCCTGGCGGTTGTCGGAATCCGTCTGCACACACAACAGTCGACATCGTCCGCTTCCGGCATGGCGCAAATAAGCGAGCGATGAAATGGAGTTTATCCATGAGTGTGGGCGCAGTGATCCTGATCAGCATCGGCATCGTTGGCGCCCTGTATTCCCTTTCTGACCGGAAGCCCAATCACCGGTACGCGAGCTTCACCCGCAACCTGGGAAGCGCGCACCTTACGCCTGACCGAACTCTTGAGCTCGGCCATGCCGGCCACTACTTCGCGGGATACACCGATTACACCATCTACCTCGGAGACACACACGCTCCTGGCAGGCTGATAGCCGTTGATCGCGAACTCCGGGACACGACGCCCCTGCTGATTACCATTGACCACGACTCCCTGGCCTATCGCGCGCTCGAAGTCAAGGTCGATTCTCCCAATTTCTACTTAACCGATGGCATCATGCCCTTCATCTACCGAGGCACGTTAGACACCCGGAAGGCCAGTGCATGGATGACAGACATTGCATTTTCGAAAGCAATACCATTTGCCGACACCTCGGTGGCGTTTGTAGTCATTCGCAACCTCGAGAATACGATCGCGCGGCGCGACGGCAACACAGAAATTCGATACTTCCCTGACATACTCGAAGAGCAGGGTGATGGGATTTTCAGCACCGACGGCATGTTCCACTATCGGCCCTCAACCGGAACGTTCGTATACGTCTACTACTATCGCAACCAGTACATTGAGATAGACACGACGTTTGCACACCCGGAACGTGCCAACACCATTGACACGATCAGCGTTGCGAAAATCGCAATGCGCACCATCCGCTCCGAAAACACCCTGACGATGGGAGCACCACCCCTCCAGGTGAACCGCACGAGTTGCGTGTCTGCTCAGAACCTGTACATCCATTCCAACCTGTTGTCGAAGAATGAGCATGTAGAGCAGTTCGAGACCGAAACGGTGGTGGATGTCTACGATCTTGAAGCAAAGAAATACCGGTACAGCTTTTACATACCAGCGGTTTCGAAAAAGAAAGTCCGGGACTTCATTGTCATAGGCGACACCCTGCTGATAGCGAAGTATGAGAACAAGTTAGTGAGCTATCGTATTGAGCTGTCGGGGGAGATTGACAAAGAGATTGCGCAATAGCGTTGTCCTGGCATTGCAAGGCCAGGCGAACAGGCGAAGCCGAAAACCTGTAAAAAAGAGTAGGCGTGATTCAAATCAAATTCGTTATGAAAAAGTGGAATATTATTCTGCCATTGTTCGCGTTTCTGTTTGCGGTAGTGGCTGCGTTTGCGACGACTATGTCGAGTGAGAAAAGTCCAACAACATTCTATTACCGCGACATTACCGCAAACCGGTGCGAGGCCTGTGATGTTGGCCCAATAAATCCCAGCCAATGTGATATTGAAAACCAAGGTCCCGCTTGTAAATGCACGCTCGAGGGAAATGTTATGGTCGATGCAGGGATCGACCCAGCAGAAACTGACTGCGAGGTAGTGAGACTACCGAAACCATAGGATTTATAGAGCTGCCAAATATCAGTTGGCAGCTCTCACATCCTACTTTTTGCACCTAAACTCCATCTAATTCAACTCTTTGTTGATTCTAGAGAGTAGCAGGTTTAGATGACTCTTCGAAAGGATGTCTTCTTGCCGTTTTCGCTCCTTTACAATAAGTCGCCGCAGT
>JBIQJZ010000078.1:11396-15046 GCA_044507115.1 Flammeovirgaceae bacterium
CTGGCGACTATTTTTGAAGTTTTCAATGACGATAGTAAGAAAAAGACTTTGAAGATGTCTCCGATTGTGGCCAATCCTTTCGTGATCAAACAACTCCATAAAGACGTGTCGTTTCAGCTGGTTCTGGAGTTCTATGGCACGAGTGTTGTCGGCAAACCCAATCCGACTTGGCACGATACGAGTCAAAAGTGAGCGTAAAGTGGTCTCTTGAATGATCAAGATCCTACTTTTCGCAAGATTACCGAACTCCCTACTCAACAACCATGAAGGCGGTTGAAATAACATGGTGCTTAGAAAAGCTAAAGCACGTCGCTCTTCCTCTTCATTCTCCCCAGTTGTGTCTATGCTTTCTAGTTTAACACTCACAGATCTAACTAGCATCTCGTATTGATCCAGAAGGCTATTTGTTAGGGCCATCATCCTCACATCATCGATTTCCGTCGAGAAACGAAGATATTCCGCTACAGTCTTCAGATTGTTGAGACCTAAAGTAGCTGCGTATACAGCATCATCACCGAGTTCATAGTCCACGTCAGTATGCAAAGTTTTCAGACGTACTCTGCCCGGCTCCTCGTTCCAGGCCGAGAAAAATAAGATTTCATCAGCCGGCGATAAGGTATTTGAAAAAAGTCTGTAGCCGTAAACGATCGACCAAAAATCCGCTTCGCCAATCTTTGGGTAATACACGTCCATTGAATCGCTTGGCTGCGCAATATAATTGCCCCTAACGTAGTCCATAATAGACGGCGACAAGCCACACGTTGAAACGTATTTTGCCGACCGGAGTGAATCTACTGAATAAAGTCGATTGGCGCCCATGTAGTGCTTTAATCCCAAAGCGTGACCGACCTCATGAGAGATCACACTTCTAATAAGTTCCCCTTTAATGGAGTCTAACATTTCGTGCCAAATCCTACGATTCGATGCTGCCGTTTGCACAATGAACTGATTAGCGATGGACTCTATTTTGTCCTCGCCGAATTGAATTGAGCATTCCAAAATCTCACCTGAACGAGGATCATGAACCACACCAGCAAATGCCACTTTGCTTTTTGGAACGTAACGAATAACTGCCCGCATTTCTGGGGTCTGCCAGTCATCATCTGTTTCCTCGGCCAGCACCGCCAGGATGGCATTCCTAAAACCTGCTCGTTCAAAAGGTCTATTCCAATCCTCAACTCCCCTCTTAACAAACGTGTGCCATCGCTCTGGAATCGAGGGATCGATGTAAAATACAATCGGCCTTTCTGGTGTTACAAGCTGACCCCAAGTATATGCTTGCCAATCCGAGGGTTCTAGCCTCCACCTGCGAATATAATTTATCATTCGATCCTGGCCGAGGGCAATTCCACTAGCTCTAACAGCAACATCAAATCTATTAGGCAACACATCCAACCTCGGCAACATTGGCTTAATAGGAAGTAAGAAAATGGTATGCGTCATCTCTAAGGTCAAGGCATCCGTCGGGTTTCCGGGGACGTTAGTTGTATGGTAGGTCAGGAACTGTTTGAACTCAACCTTATGTTCGGAAACACTAACGGACCTAAGACCTGTACGCGCTCTATCAGCCTCCCTAATTCCGAAATTGGACGAAATACTCACCCAAGGCACAGTAGCCCCAAAGAAGCGCGAAACATCAACAGCAATGATTTTACGATCGGTATCTTTTGAAATGATATCAAAAGCGTAAGAAATTGGTCCAACGTTGTTACTTCGAATTGCACCTAGCATCTTCGAGTCTTTCGCGAGAAGCACATCCGACCTTACAAATCTCATGAAAACGCGGTCTTCAAACTCCTCAAAAGTAAACATGAAGGGCATCTCGGTCGCATTTTGCAAATATTTTCCTGCTCCGTACACTTCAAATCCAAACGCGTTCCCACTCATTCTAGTTAAGAAAAGCATCTCTCGGCCGAAAACTTCATAGGGAATGGACAAAATATAGCGACCATTCTGGATGCCACAAGACAAGAACCGACCCGGGAAACCATCATGCCCTCCGGTGGCCGAGGCGGGCCGGACATTAAACAAAATCAATGCGACTATGATGAATTTCACAGTATTAATCGTCAATAGCCAGGATTCTGGACTAGAAAGGGATTAAGATTCAATTCAGCTTGCGGAATTGGACGAAGCATGTCTTCCTCTGTCCAGTGTGATTTTATGGCACCTAAAATCTCGTTTGCTCGACCAGTGCGCACAAGATCGAACCACCTATGTCCCCACTCACCAAAGAGTTCAATCCTGCGTTCATGAAGAATCGCATCAAGCATTTGATGCTCGCTAGAAGCAGTCGAATTCGCCAGGCCGGCTCGACTTCGAATCATGTTCAAATCGGATTCAGCACTGTTCGATCCAAATACCTTTCCTAAGCGAAGACGCGCCTCAGCTCGTATCAAGTATTGTTCGGCTAGACGCAACAAGACAGTAAACTCAATCTGATCCTCCGCATCATACACCTTGTACTTATACGGATAGCGATATACTACCTCATTGAGGGAAACACTGTCGACCCAGCAACTTCTTCGATTGTCCCCAAGTTCAAAAGCGGTGAAAAGCTCATCGCTTACTCTAAACGCGGGCGGTACGCCTAATGACAAAAGGAAGGCACTGGGCAAGAATAACCTTGCCTCTCTTGAGTTATTGATGCCGAAAACGGTTGGGTAGAATTGAAAGATCGCTTCGTGGCTGCCTACCAAAAACACATCATTTAGGTCTGGCTCCAGCACAAACAAGGAGGTGTGATTAATTATGGATGTCGCTTCCATTTCTGCCTTTTGCCAATCGCCCATAAATAGGTACGTCCTAGCAAGCAAGGCAGTCGCTGCCCACAGATTAACGCGCGTCCTTCTTCCTGCGCTCAGCCTGTAATCATCGTATAATAGGTTCTTAGCGTCTGTCAAGTCAGCAACAATTTGGTCAAAAATGTCGTCAACGGAAACCCTCGCGACTGAACTATTAACTCTATAGTCGGACGAGAGAACAAGAGGTACGTCTCCCCATAGTGTGACTAGGTAAAAATAACAGAACGCTCGCAGAAACTTGGCCTCTCCCTCAAGATGATCGGCCACGCTTGGTGATAAGTTAGAGCTCCTAATCCCTTCGATCGTCGAACTCGCGAGATATATGCTATAATAAAGGCTCGTCCAATTAGCTGACACATAGGTATCAGTCGAAATGATATCATTCTCTTGATGACTTGCATATGACGCGTTCTCGTTAACTAACTCGTCAGATGCAAGTCCTTGCAACGCCGATAACGTCGAGCCGAATCCGCCGGCAAAGCTGTTTTGTGTGCCCATCGAGGTGTAAATTCCGCGAACTGCAGACTCTGCAACTGCCTCATTCGAAAACACCGTCACAGTAGATAACTCGTCCTTTGGTGGGCCGATTTGCACGAAACTCTCGCACGCAGCCATAGCAAAGCCTAAGACACACAATAAAGTGGTATGTCCCATTTTGAAATATATAAGTAGCTTTTGATTCATGTTTTGTTCTTGTTTTGATTTTCAAAATCCAATCTGAAGGCCAGCAATCATCATACGTAGCGGAGCCCCAACACTGGTTTCTGGATCAAGTCCTTGATAATCCGTAAGAGTGAGGACATTTCGGCCCTGCAAGTATATTCTACCTTGCCTTGCCTTAATCTT
>JBIQJZ010000079.1:0-9596 GCA_044507115.1 Flammeovirgaceae bacterium
GGCGTTGGATTGGTTTACACCTCCGTCAATCTCAATAAGAGCCCGGGACCCTGACGCAGTGATCAGCTCCTTTAGGGCGCGAACTTTTGAATAGGTGTGCTCGATAAACTTTTGTGCACCGAAGCCTGGATTGACAGACATCACACAGACCAGGTCGATCTCCGCAATTACATCAGCGAGACTACTAACGGGGGTATGCGGGTTGATGGCCACGCCTGCCTTGCAGCCAGCATCATGAATTTGTTGAATGTTCCTGTGAAGATGGGTACATGCTTCGATATGAACAGAGATATTCGCAGCTCCCGCTTTCGCAAACGCATCGACGTAACGCTCGGGCTGCACGATCATCAAGTGTACATCCATCGGCTTTTTTGCGTGCCGACGGATCGCGTCCACGACCGGGAATCCCATTGAGATATTCGGCACAAAAACGCCGTCCATAATGTCTACGTGTATCCAATCGGCTAAGCTGCCGTTGATCATGCCGATCTCCCCGCCCAGGTTGGCAAAGTCGGCTGCGAGGACAGAGGGTGCGATAAGGGGTGATTTGGACATAAGAAAAGGTTACCGGGCAAAAATAGCGAAGTAAGTCGTCATCGCAACTTGACAATCTTAAACGTCTCCTTTCTTTTGTCGGAGTATATGCGGACATAGTACGGCCCGGCGGGCAGGCCTGCCAATGTTGTGCGATACGAACGATTAAGCCAGTCGAACTGAACGCGCCGGCTGATGAGCACCCTGCCCTGCGCGGTTATAATCTCAATCTGGCATGAATCGAAGGCTTCTGGATCATTCGGCCTGATCGTAAGCGTGTCGCTGTCGCGCAGCGGGTTGGGAAAGACGACGAAAGCCTCAGCCTGATCATCTTCGTCCTGGTAGTTCACAATCGCCTGGTAGTTCGGGATCCCGTATCCGAGAAGGTTATCGGGATCACCAGCCTGCGAAGCTGTTTGTCTCAGAAGATCAACCACCTGGCGCGCGCTGAGCTCGGGTTGCCGTTGCATGACGCCCGCAACAAGGCTTGTGACCAATGGTGCTGCCAGCGAGGTGCCCGACGCGGTCGAAATCTGACCATTTGCTTTTACGACCCTGACGCCTGAACCAAGAGCTGCAAGGTCGGGTTTGATACGACCATCGGACGTAGGGCCAATCGAACTCGACGACACGCGTTGCCGTACACTGTTGACACTTCCCACAGCAAGTACGCCTTCGGCATCAGCCGGAGCCGTGACAATGCGCCAGGATGGGATGTGCCCCTCGTTTCCGGCGCTGACGACCACGACCATACCACGGTCGACAGCCATCCTGGCGGCCTGGGTGACAACTGTAGTCTTCCCATCCATCTGATCAGCTGAGTAATTCATCGATGCATCGTCAAAATCGTAGTACCCAAGCGAGGAGTGTATGATATCCGCCCCGGCGCTATCGGCTCTTTCTGCAGCCAGCATCCAATTGTATTCTTCCACGCGGTACTCCGTGGGTACTTCCTCCGTCACAAACAGCTGAAGGCTGACACCGCGTGCGCCACCGGTGAAGGCATCTGGCACTTCTCCCACGATCACCGACAACACTTCGGTGCCGTGATCATCGTCTGTAAATACATTGCTCGTGTGGCTGATAAAATTATGTGAGACTTCAGCATCAAATCGCCCCTCTGCGAACAACGCCTGAAATGCAGGGGCCTGGTCCACGCCGGGGAAGCCACTATCAAGAACGGCAATGACGATCCCCTCGCCATCAAAATTGTCGCGATGCATCTGATCAAGCCCGAGCATCTTCAGCTGTCCTTCCGTATCGATGCCGATATTGTTGTTATTCTTCCTGAATCCCGCAGACCGTCGTCCGCCCGAGGGTTCTCTTCCCGGCGGCGCCACATATTCGACCCTATCGACGTATGGTAGGGCTTCTACCTCGGTAACAACAGCGGGTGGGCAATGAATCAAAGCGCCGTTCACCCAACGCGACGTATAGAGTACGGTAGCGCCGGCAGCCATGACGCCGGCTACGTATGATTTGCTGACAGGTAGGTCTTCAGCAGTGATCAATATGTTCTGGTCCATCCGACGCTGAATGGCTCGCTCCGAGAGAAAGTCAATGGGTTTCGAAATGGTCTGGGGGATTCCTTCCTTATCGGTGAAGAATACCATATACCGGTTCTCCTGCGCCGCCGCAACGAAGGGCAGCATGAACAACAACGCTGTGATGCGCAATATCCTACTGCCGACCATATTCAGTTATCGTCATTTTAATCTCTATTCCTTCGTCGATCTTCTGCAATCCGAGGCAGTCGACCGCCGTGCAATAATCCAGCTGAACGAACTCCCGATAAATAAGCCCAACGTTGGCAGCATACACTTCCATACGCATATCGCGGAAGACGATAGGGTCTTCGTTCCGTTCCTGCTCGACTATCACCGTGTCGTCGAATGTTGCATCATTGAGCTGATAGGGCTTCCGCGCTGAAAGAATCCGGTACTCGTCCTTGCCCTTCGCGTTGTAGGCATTTCCGTCCCAACGGTCTCCTTCTCTGACGGGAAGCGCGAGTTTTACAAACGCCGTATTCCCTTCAGCCACCACGATACTACTGGCTTCTGTTCGCACCGACCACGTGTCAAGCATTTCCCACAGGTCAGCCTCTGACTGCCTCTTGCTACGGTGCATGACGTAGGTCACATTCCCGCCATCTGAGGGAAATGAGTCAACGATCTCAGTCCTCAGCTGATAGGTGAACTCATCCGGATCAGTAGCAACCTGGTAGCGCCTTTCAACCACGTCATAGATTTGAAAGACACCTGTCCCGAGCGGAAAGTAGCCAGCACCGCTGTCCGGCACCTGCGACTCCTCCCCCTCACATCCACCTGCCAGGATCAAAAGCATCAAAAAGTTAACGAAATATTTCAACGATTACGGTGTTTTCGTTATATCCGCAGCTGAATTTCACATAACGACCATAAAGTTATTTCTTTCCTGCCGATATGGCCTTAAAATCAGTTGTAAAAGTCAGCAATCTGTCGAATCTGAGCGACGCCAGGTTTTGTTCCGGAATGGGTGTGGAGTTACTGGGCTTCGGCGTAGTACCCGGAACCCGTCACTACATGGCACCGGAGATTTTTCACGAGATCCGCGGGTGGCTGGCGGGGCCTCAAATTGTCGGCGAACTCTACGGACTTACCTCAGCGGCGCAGATCGCAGAAGCTATCGAGACCTATTCTCCGGACTACTTCGAATTAACGTGGGACGAGTATACGACCTACCAAAAACACCTCAGCCTGCCGTGCATCATCGATATATCAGGCAGCTACGGGGTAGCGGCTCGTGACGCGACGGACAATGTCGCGTATGTCATCGCCGGAGAGTCTGCTACATGCCGCGATATTGAGGATGTGCCTTTCCAAACATTGATCAGAACCCGGTCGCTGGAGCACCTGGAGGATAAATCGCGCGCGGGTTGCTTTAGTGGCTTCGTCCTGGAAGGTCCGCAGCAGACACGCGCGGGCGTCACCAGCTATGACGAGCTGGGTTCGCTACTCGAAGCGCTGGAGGCTGAAGATTGAGTTCGCGGGTGGCTACTTGCCGTTCAGTATTTGCTTCTTTCGTTCGCAGCGTTTGATCGCTTCATAAGCGCTTTCAATCCCTTTCAGGTCGAACGAGTTCTTTATGTGCAGCCGAAAATGATGAATGGCATCATCAATCTCTCCTTGCATTTCGCGCATGAGCGCGTACTCATTGTAGATGGTTGCGTAATTGATGCCAGGAACGTTGATACACTCTTTGAGCAGTTCCTCAAGTTGGTCAAACTTACGCAGTGACGAGAGCAGGTATGCGTAGTTGTAGTAAGCGGCCGTATAGTCTGGACTGAATTTAAGCGCCAGACGATAGTGTTCCTCCGCGCGATGTAAGTTTTTGAATTTTGTTTCAAATAACCACCCCATATGGTTATGTGCCTTTCCGAAATCCGGAGCGTCCATCAAAATATTTTCGAGAAGTTTGGCCGCTTCACTAAGGCGATTTTCTCCGATTAGTGCATCCGCTTTTAGAAATTTCTCCTCAAGGTCAAAATTCACTTCGTCCATAACGGTGGGGGTTTAAGTTGTCAGACAAATCTAAATCGCAAATATTTAATTTTTTCACCTTTTGCCGCGAACTCTTGCTCATATCGTGTTTTAATTCCAAAACACTCTTTTTCAAGATCCGAAGAATACACATCGGCTGTATGCGCGAGGTCGGTAATGTCGCTTCGCACCTGCAACTGCTCTAGCGTGTATTCAAACAATTGTGTATTATCAGTCTTCAGTCGAAGGTAACCATCCGTCCGCAGAATCTTTTTGTACATATCGAGAAAACGCGGGCTTGTCAATCGGCGTTTGACGTCGCGTTTGCGTGGTCGGGGGTCTGGAAATGTCAGCCAGATTTCGTCGACTTCATCGATATCAAAAAAATCTTCGATGTTGAGAATAGGTGTGCGAAGGAAGGACGCGTTGTGCAAGCCTTCCTCCAACGCTATCGTGCTCCCCTTCCAGATGCGTTCGCCTTTGATGTCTACGCCAATGTAGTTTCTCTCGGGGAAGAGACGCGCCAGCCCGACTGTATATTCACCTCGTCCACACGCTAGCTCCAGGGTGATGGGCTTGTCATTTCGAAAGTAGTCGCGGCACCAGTTGCCTTTTATGGCCCGGTAGATCGCCTTCGAAGGTTCAATAACATTCGGATTCTCTTCAATGATCCTGAAGCGTTCTTTCTTGCGTTTCACGATTGGGGTTTATATTTCTTCGAGTTCGGCGACCACATAGGTACTTCCTCCGATAAAGACAAGATCGTCTGCACTCGCCTGTGAAATAGCAAAACGCTTGGCGTCGTTGACATCCGGGATTACAATACCCTGCAAACCAACGGACGCCGCTATCTCCTGCAAACGATGAGCATCCATCGCACGCGGCAATTTTGCCTGGCAGAAAATATATCGGGCGTCCGAAGGAAGCAGGGAAAGAATTTGCCTGGCATCCTTGTCCTTCACGACACCCAAAACAATGAACATCCGTTCAAACCGTTCACGGGCGAGTTGCCTGACAACCTCCCGGATCCCTCCTTCGTTGTGCCCGGTGTCACATACAACGGTTGGGCTATTTCCCAAGACCTGCCAGCGCCCTTTCAACCCGGTATTCAACGCCACTTCTTCCAACCCGCTGACCACGTCCTCTTCCGCAATTGGAAAGTCATGTTGCAAGAGGTCAACCGCTTTTACTACTCCCGGTAGGTTCCGATGCTGGTATATTCCCTTCAGCGGAAAGCTGCGCAGGGTGAACTTCGGAACGGAGTAGTCCGACACGACAAGGACCTCCGGCGCACCTTCATTGTCAACCGTATACTGATCGCTGGCAAAAAAAATATCAGCATGCAGATGTTGCGCGCTCAGCCGGAAAATATCGGCAACTTCATCCTGTCGTTCACTGATAACGACGGGCACCCCTTCTTTGATAATCCCGGCTTTTTCGCCGGCGATCTCTTCGATTGTTTCTCCAAGCACGTCTTTATGATCGAAGCTGATGTTTGTGATCACCGACAGGACGGGAGTAATCACGTTGGTTGAGTCAAGCCTTCCACCTAAGCCTGTCTCAATCACCGCGATGTCTACGCCTTCTTGTGCAAAATAGTCGAATGCCATGGCTACTGTGATCTCAAAAAATGAAGGGGCAATTTCATCGATTGCGGGTCGGATACGGTTGACAAAGTCGAGTACGTACGACTGAGAAACCTCCTGGCCGTTGATCTTGATTCGTTCGGTGAATTCCTTGAGGTGGGGGGAAGTGTAGAGTCCGGTTCGGTAACCAGCAGTCTGCAGGATTGAGGCGAGCATGTGACAGGTGCTACCTTTGCCGTTGGTACCGGCAACATGGATCGATTTGAATTTCTCTTGAGGATCGCCGAGCAGCGAGCAAAGTCTCCACGTGTTAGCAAGGTCTCTGCGGATAGCAACAGGGCCGACCCGCTGAAACATCGGCAGATTATCGTATAAGAATCTGAGAGCTTCCTGGTAAGAGGAGATCATTGTGCAATGTCACTCCGATACAACCTTAAAGATAATCCTCCCCTCCGCCGATTGCGGATTGCCCTTTGGTATGAAGCGCAGGTTTTGAATAGTTGCTCTTAGTCTCCGCTCCGCCTCCGCACTGAGGCCGCGCTGGACGGCTTCGACGCGCGTGACATACCCGTCCCTGTCAACATGAACGCGGAACTCGTAAATCCCGTTGGATTCATTTGGCAACTGTGGCGTGTTGATGTCGGGATACCCGAACGACCCAAAACCTGTCATCGATACACCGCCTCCGCCGCCTCCGGATTTTCCATAAAGAGCCTTCGCATCGAGCGAACCTTGCGCATCACCCTTATCTCCGGACTTATTGATATCGTCGCCCTGACTTCCTGGCGAGCCGCTCTTCTGCGCCTCAGTCGTTTCAGTCCGTGGTTTGTAGACTGCCTTCGGAACTTCCTTCACCTCGGGCTGCTTTTCGACAGGCTTGACTTCTTTTTTCTCAACGACCTTCTTTTCTTCAACTTTCTTTTCTTCCACGACAACGGGGCTCTCCGTCTTGGCCGTCACTTCCGGCTCAACCGGCTTCGCTTCTTCGACGCGCGGCTGCTCAACAACCTCTTCCTGGACCGGCACAGGAAGTTCTTCAACAATCTCCTCCTGCGGAGCCTGCTCCTCTACCACACCCACCGGAGATCTCGGCTGGACGGGTCCACTGCCCTGTGTATCCATGCCAAAGTTCAACTCAATTCCAAACTCCGGAAGCGGCGGATTAGGCGCTCGCCAGGCTACCATCAGAAGGAGCAAAAGCACAAGGACGCCATGGACACCCAAGCTGGTGATCAACGCAATTCGTCTGTTCTTTCGCTCCTGTGCTTCCGTCATAGCTTTATTTACCGGGCTTGGTGGCTATCACCACTTTCGCATTGAGTGAGGTTGCAATCCCCGCAACATAGACCAGGTGTTCTGTCGGGACCGATTTATCGATATGAAGAATAATCGAACCCGCAGGACCCGACAGCAGGCTCTTCAATTCGCCTTCGAGCAATGCGCGTGAAACTTTTCTGTCGTTGACAAAATATTGCAGATCCTGGGTGACGGTTACAGACACCTTTTGTACCTCAATTGTACTGGACTTACTCGAGGGGAGGTTGACTGGCAGACCCGAGGGCGTCACGAAGGATGAAGTCAACATAAAAAATATCAATAACAGGAATATCAGGTCAGTCATGGAGGCCATGCTGAAGGATGGGTCAACGCGATTTTTCGATCTGAAATTCATCCCGGCGTTTTCGTTAGAACACTTATCGCACTATTGCGGTTCCTGAAGAAGGTCGATAAACTCAATCGACGTGTATTCCATCTTATGAATGACCTTCTGTACTCGTGTGACCAAAAAGTTGTACGCCAGATATGCCATGATACCGACAAAAAGACCGGCGACAGTCGTAATCATAGCGGTATAAATCCCGGAAGAAAGCAGCTTCGGACTGACGGATCCCTCTTCCTGTGCAATAGCGATAAACGCTTCAACCATCCCGATAACCGTTCCCAGGAAGCCCATCATCGGAGCCGCACCTGCGATGGTCGCAAGCGCGGACAAGTTCTTTTCCAACTTGAATACTTCGAGCTTTCCAACGTTCTCGATTGAAGCCTCGATATTCTTAAGCGGGCTTCCGATTCTTGTCAACCCCTTCTGGATCATTCGCCCGACGGGACTGTCCTGCTGGGCGCACAGAACCTTTGCGCCATTGATGTCGCCGCGCAAGACGAGCTCCTTTACCCGGTTCATAAACTGATCTGGGCTCAAATTCGCCTTGTTAATAATCATCAGACGCTCAAAGAACAGGTATATCGCAATGATCGAAAGAACAAAGATCGGGATCATCATGAACCCGCCCTGCATGGCCAGATCCAGAACTGAAATTGATTCGTCTGCAGCTTGTAAGGCAGTAGTGTCAGCAACGACTTGAAGGATCATCTAAGAAGTTTAAAAAATTGATAGACACTTATACAACAGGTACTCAATACTTCAGTACCCATAGGGCCTCACTGTATTCGCCTTTGAGTTGATCCGCCGTTTGTTGAGTAGAGGCAAATGTCTCCCCCTCCGCGACGGTCAGCCGGTGAAACTTCACGTTTCCATAAGGCGGAATGATCTTCGGATTGATCCCTCTTTCGCTTAGTTTCTTTGCGTAGTCCATGATCAAATCTCCGTCGATAGCACTGGCCACCACAACATAATAACGTCCTGTGCGTCCGGATAGTGTCTCGATAGCTCCCGCGACCGGCGTGGCGGCAGCCGCCAGCGAGTCAGCCAGACGTTGGTTCTCGGCAGCGATGCGGGCTTGTTCAGCATCGCGCGCACGCTGTGCGTGTCGCGCCGAGTCAAGCTGTGCCTGCTCGATCCGCTCGCGCTCCAGGCGGGCCTGGGCATCCTGTGGTCTCTTGACCCCGAAGTACCACCACGCACCTGCTCCGATCACCCCGAGAATGAGAAGAACAAGCAAAATCTTTGGCCATGGCGATCCACCTTCTTCCTCGTAATACGACGTGGTATATTCGTCGTGGCGAACGTCGTCTCTCTCCATATGTGAGTTGGTTATGGGTTGCTCTTCGGTGTATTGCGACTGATAAGTCTCTTCCCGGAGCTCTTCAGCAGGAGTGGTCGTCTCCCGATCAATCGGCTCATACTCGATTTCAGGAAGACCAAAGGTGTCGTCACTACCGGATTGCTGATCGTTGATGTCGTCCGGTTGGTCTTCAGGCTTCTTCTTTTTTGCCATTAGATTTGGGGTTCACAAGTGCGTTTAACGTACAAAAATAAAAGAATTTCCGAGCCTTACAAAAGTCTTTGCATTGCGGACGGCGGTAGCCAACGGGGACCTAAAAACTCCAGGTCAAACCACCCAGTGCCTGAAACCCCCGCACGGGATAGTTGAGGAATAGTGGATACTCGTTGGAAGCAATATTGTTAAACTGACCAAAGACCGAAAAGCTCCGGGAGATTAGGTATTCAGCCCGCACGTTGAAGTCAAATGCTGGATCAAGCTTCACCTGAGAATCGGTAACAGGATCAAATGCCTTCATCCCCCCCTGCATGATCAAGCCGACATCCAACAAGAATTTGCGAGAGATATTCATCGACGCTTCACCTGTCAGCTTGTACGTGGGGCGATGCCAAGGCACCGGTATGTCGGTATTATATCCGAACAAGTCTGCGCGCATCAGAAACTTAAAGGCTTCCGTCTGTGCGAATCCTATCGAAGCAAAAATGTTTGTGCGGTTAGTTACGTCGTCATACTCAACCGTGAATCGCGAAGGGTCTTCTTCCATGTTCCGGAAGAAATACAAGTGTTTCAACGCTGCAAGCGAGAATCCTCCGTTGAAGGAAACCTTGTTGCCAATCTTGGCGTGTACCGCCGCCTGCAAATCGAGCAACTTATTGGTGTGGTAGATCGGAATGTTTGCGCCAAGCCACATATTCTCGCCAGACAACGTCCGAAGCGATACCTTCTCTATTCCGCCCGTAAGCGCTGCCGTCACGTCAACGGAGGGCGACAAAGGG
>JBIQJZ010000079.1:9606-14884 GCA_044507115.1 Flammeovirgaceae bacterium
TCCAGACAGGCAGGTGCGATAGCCTTGGAGCCTCAGATGATGCGCGAAGGTCGGGATACGCGTGCACATCCTTGCTCCCGATGGAGTCATTTTCAAACACTGCTACGATCCCTGCACTGAGTTTAAGAAACTCGACGGGAAAAAATTCGTAGCGGGGATTAATCGTCAGCAAACTCCTTGGGCTCGCACCGAGAAGCGAATCCTTGCGATTAATAATCGCATAGTCTGGATTGACGGCGATGCCAGTCTCGTCGCTCAATTCGTACGAAGAGTAAAAAAAGAAGGCAGCTTCTGTTTCGCGAGCCTCATAGTGATCCGCAAGGTGCGTAAGGCCCGCACCGAGTTGCCATGAGAAAGCTGAGTTCTTGGTATTTGACAACTCCCCTTTCAGGCTGAATGTATTGTACTTCTGCCGGATGTCCGCGGCCTTAACCTCGGTACCCGGCGGATAGCCATAAAAATGGGTAAACCGATGTTCGAAAGAAGCTTCGCCGGATAGGGAAATAAAATCCGTAAACCCTTTGCCGTAAATGGAAAGCCCGGATGACCCGCTGGCGGAGTTCTTGTCATCCACCGGACCTTTGCCGGAGTTCTTCAGGTGAGCATGAGCGCCAATAAGTTTGTTCCGATCGCGGCGTGTGTTGACAAAACCCTCCAGATAAGGGGATGAATAGTTTCCATACCCTGCGCTCAGATATCCGCCAAAAACGTTCCGCGGGTTTTCTTGCTTGAGGCGCAGTGGCCGTATGGCAGGATTGATCTGTCCTGCCTGAAAATTGAACGGCTGAAAATCGTAGCTGAAGGACGGACGCGAGTCGTCGGCCGGCCGTGGCGGGACCTTCTCAAAATTGCGGGTTGCCGGCGGAAGGCTGATCTCCCGCTCTTTCACAATCTCAATTGTCACGTCTTCAAGGTCGGTTGCCCCGTGCTGCGCAGGCCCTTCCAATGCCGCCACCAGCGAAATGACAACGATCAGAAACCCGGCTCTGGTCATTATGGCGATCTCAGTCATTTTTATTCTCATCAGTTAGTTTTGAAGGGTCTCGGTTTCTAGCGTATCAGCTTCCAGTCTTCTTTTCTTCTCAGCCTCCATGCGGTCGATATCACGCAACTTCGCAGTGGCGGCGTCCTTGATGGGTTGAAGAGGGAAATTGTCGACGAGCGATTGCAACGTCGCACGTGCCTGAAAAACCTGGTCCATGGCCAGGAAGTTGTCGGCCATCAGAAGAAATGCCTTGCCGACCCATTCGTCGTAAGCAGAAAAATCTTCCGTCAAACTCAGAAGCGTTTCGTAGCTCTGTTTGTGTTCCTTCTGTGTGAATTGTATCTGAGCAAGGAGATACTTGGCCTCAGCGCCATATTCATCCTGGGCTGTATTGAGGGTGTTGAGAAACTCATCCTTCGCGGTCTCATAGTCCCCTTGTTGTAGTGCACTCTTGCCCAATGAAAGTGATGCCTTGTTTTGCCCACCGGCGTTCACCGCTCCTCGCTCGAGCACCGTACGAGCGTAAAGATCGGATGAGTCATACTGCTCAAGCTTGTAGAATGCATCCATAAGCCCCGACCACGCAGTATATTGTTCAACTTTGTTAGTCGCCAATCGCTCCAGCATGTGGAAATATCGGACCGCAAGGGGATAGTTACCTTGCCTGAAATGGATCTCGGCAGCCCTCGACACGACCCGGTTCCCAAGGTTAAAATTCCTGTCCTCCGCAAGGGCTTCATATATCGGCAGCGCTTTTACATGATCTTCCATTCGGAAGTACGACTCCGCCACATAGTAGCGTGCCTCCTGCAGCCTCGCACTCTGCGGATACTGGCTGATAAAATTATTGAGGCTCGTCGCGGCAACTGAATATTTTTCATCGAAGAAAGCGTTCTTTGCAGCTTCAAATTCAATTGCCTCAAGTCCCCTGTTTTCCGGGTTCGCGCGCCTGAAGTGGGCCAGATACGTTTCAAACTCCCCTGACTTCCCGGCTTGCGAGAGCGCGTCCTGCAGGGGAAGCAACGCTTCCTGCGCCACAGGGTGGCTGGTGAACTGTCTCACAACGGTACCGTAGTCAGCAATCGTCTTATCGTATTGCCGAAGATTGTAATTCGCGGAAGCACGGCGCATATAAGCATACGGCAGAAACTTCGAGTTGGCACTTTCCCGAATCAAACGAGTCAACCCGTCAACCGCAGCCTGGTAGTTGCCCTGCTCAATCTCGAACTGAGCTCGTTGGTAAAGTGCTTCATCGCGGTGTGGGGACCTGGGGTAATTCTCAATAAGCGCAGTAAAATGATTTCGCGACTCGTTATAATTCTGCCGGATGCCGTTGATCATCCCCGTCTGAAGGAGGATGTAATCATTGTCGGGGGAACCGATGTTTCGCGCCGAGTTGTACGTGGTAAGGGCGACGTCGTACTGCTTGCTTACATAGTAACAGTCTCCAAGCCGGATAAGGCCATCTACGTAGTTCGGCGTGCCGGTGCTGGCTTTGCTCGTAAAATCCCGAAAGTTGAACAGTGCCCGTTCATAGTTCTTGAGATTGAAGTAGGCATAGCCCATTCCGTACCGGGCTCTCCCCATCAGGGTGGGATCCGCCGGATTCGTAGTGATTACTTTTTGGTAGTGGCGAATGGCATCTTCAGGCTTGCCTGTCATTGAGTATGCCTCTCCCGCCCAGAAGCTGGCAAGCGCAACGTACATATTATCGCGCGGGAAGGTCAGGGACTTCTCAAAGGCGCGGATCGCGTCGGTATAACTATTCTTGTTGAACAACTCCGCTCCCATCAGGTATGTCGCCTTCTGGTAAGCCTGTTGCACCTGCTGATTTTTCGTCGGAAGCGATTCAATGTACTCAATCGCCTTACTGAAATTATTTCCATGAACGTAAGCCTGGGCAAGCCATTCCTTGACCTCATCGGCGTGTGGACTCCTCGGATAGTCCGTCAGAAATTTCTCAAACTCCAGAATGGCCTGATCAGTCCGTCCGGCATCGTACGAAACCTTGGCAAACTGAAAGGCGGCCTCTTCAGCGAGTCTGGAGTCGTCCGGCACGCGTCGGGAGTAGTCAAAGGCGTTCAGTGCCAGCGGCTTCTCACCATTTCTCAGGTAAAGTATCCCGAGGTAGTAGGAAGCGTAGTAACTAACTGAATCACGCGAGGCAGCGGACTTGCTCAGGTAAGTCACCGCTTTGTCATTTCGATTAAGTGCGTAGTTGGAGTACCCAGCGCGAAAGAGCAGACTACCTTCCGCCTTGCCGGGGTTGTCTTTGAGAAATCCTTCGTATGCCTCTGCTGCCCGCGCATAGTCCCCTTTATGATAGTGTGCTTCAGCCGTCAGCATGGAAATCTCCTTCATATTCTGAACACCAGACCGGTTGCTCAGGGATGCAGTATACGCTAAAAGGTCGTCGTAGCGCTTTTGTTTGTAATAGACATTGGCAATCAGGTAAGGAACAATCGGCGCATACGATGCCTGTCCCTCTGCCTTTCGAAGGTCGGTCAGTGCTTCATCATACAATCCTTTAGAATACTCGATAAAGCCAGCGTAATAATTCGCAGCAGGCGACCATGAATTACTCTGTTTCTTGACAAAGTTGAACTGGGTCAGCGCTTCATCCAACTGCTTTTGATTGAAATGGCTGTACCCCCATTTGAAATGACCTTCGCTTTGCTGGCTTTGCGTCAGCGCAGGGAAGTCGACTTTTCGGAAATATTGCAGAGCTTTCGAGAATTTGTTGTCGCTGTAAAAGAACAGCGCAAGATCATAGTACGCCGTCGCTGCTTTGGGTGAAGATGGATTGTGAGCAATATACTGGTCGATAAGCTTTTCCCCATCCGTATGTCCCAGGTTCAACGCACTAAAGGCAACGTAGTATTGCGCTTCGCTTCGACGGGGGTCTGTACCGGAGGCTTCCACAAGAAAATCGGAAAACACCTTGCGAGCTGCGCCATAGTTTTCGTGGGCAACCAGTTCCGTACCTTTCTGATAAAGCCGCTCGGCTTTCGCCTGTGAGAGTTGATGTTGACCGGACACCACGCCGGTAGACAGAACTAAGCAAATAACACCGAATAGTATTCTCACACCCAAAGTTTTTGATTCTTAAACTCTACCGAACTGGATTTATTGCAAAATAAAGACCAAAATAAGGAGGAATTAAGGAAATAAAGAAACCCGCCTGACGGTCTCCTGCACCAATCGTCAAACTGGTCATACATTTCCACTAAAGTTACGGTGTACGGTGGCCGTCAAGGCGACGTGATCTTGTAAACCAATTCCCGTAGTATCTGGCCTTCAGTTGCCGAGGCCGAATCGACGCCTTTGAGCTTAAGGTCTGCTTCTCGAAGTGACGATATCGCATAGAAAAGCTTTTCAACAGGATATTGCCTTAGAGCCGCAACGTAGTCTCTGGCAGCATATGGGCTGATCCGAAGCGCGCTAACAAGACCCTTGTCCGACTTGTCGGCACACGCTGTAGCTGCCAGAAGCTTGCTGAAAAATGAAAAGAGAAAAGCTACCACGGGAATGATCGGGTTTCTTCTCGGGTTCGCCTCAAAGTAGTTCACAATCCGGTTGGCCAGCATCAGGTCCTTCCGGATGATGGCCTTTTGCAGCTCAAATATATTGTACTCCTTACTCACGCCCACGCCGTTCATGACGTGGTCAAGGGTGAGCGTATTGCCCTGCGCAGTAATGATCAGCTTGTCGATCTCGTTCGCCATCCGATGCAAATCGTTCCCGACGAATTCTGCCAGCGCCGCAACCGCTCGGTCGTCGATAGTGATCTTCTTGTCGCGGGCGTATTCGGCGATAAACTCCGGCAGCTGGTTCTCGTATATCTTTTTGCAGGTTAGAGCCGTTGTATACTGATCAATCTTCTTGCCTAGCTCCTTTCGTTTGTCGAGGCTCTTGTGCTTGTGACAGAATACCAGCACCGTCGTCGGGGAAGGATTTTTGACGTAGTCAAGCAGGAGCTTGGTCCCTGGCTCCTTGACGAGGTCGGGAATATCTTGCGCCTCCTTTACAATAACAACTTGTCGTTCAGCCATCATTGGAAAACGCCGGGCATGGGTTAGGATAGCCGCGACTGTTGCGTCTTTTCCATAGACGACAATCTGGTTAAAGCTCTTGTCGGCAGGTGCCAGCGCGTGCTCTTCGATGTAGTCGGCGATCAGGTCGATGTAGTAAGGCTCCTCCCCTTGCAGGAAGTACACAGGCGCGTACTTCCCTGCCTTGAGTTCCGTCATTATCTTTCTCACACTTGCATCCATGTTCACACTTTTTTCTGGG
>JBIQJZ010000080.1:0-14800 GCA_044507115.1 Flammeovirgaceae bacterium
TCTAGGCGCTGGGCGCCGGCGTACCTGGAACCCGGCACCCCCCCGTTACCGACATACCTCCCTACTCCTCTCTATCTCCCCTCGCCTAAGCGCTTCACGGAAGGCGCCACAAGCCTTTTCCTTTTCTCCGTTAGCGAGATAGGCTTCTCCGAGGTAATAGTATCCCTTCTCGAGAAAATCACTCATCTCCACTGCTCGTGTCAATAATCGCAGGGCGGCGGGCGCATCTCCCTTCTGCAAATAGTAGATACCTTTATTGCGGTAGGCCCAGGCATTGTAGGGATCGGATCCGATACTGGCATCGATATCGGCGACCGCCTCTTCGACTTTCCCCTGCTGAAGAAGGATGAACCCCCGATTGTTTAGAAAATACGCGTCGCCGGGGCGCAACTCCAGCGCTTGGGAAATAAAACCCATCGCGCTGTCGTAGTTCTCCAACCGCATTTCTATCATCGCTAGCGTATTATATGCGTTGGCCTCCCCCGGGTCGAGGACAATTGCCTGTTCGAGTAACCGCCGCGCGGCTGGAAGATCGTTGTCGTAGTAGTGAACGGTACCCATGTTGACGACAATCTCGGGGTTGTCGGGGTCGACTTTGAGAGCATCGCGAAATGATGTCAGCGCATTCGCATATTCCCGCATCTGGGTATAGATCAGACCGCGGAGAAAATGAACCGCCACCGTATCCGGCTTGTGCACCGCCACTCTGTCGAGGTCCTGAAGCGCGCTGTAGTATTGTTTAAGCTCGTAGTACGTATTCGCGCGGTTGAGGTATGCAGATGTATAGTGCGGCCTGCAACCGACGGCGTGATCATAACACTCCAACGCCTTTTCGTAAGCCAGCTGGCGATGGTACACGGTGCCCATGTTGTTCCAGGCATCCGCGAAGCACGAATCAAGTCTTACAGCGGCATCAAAAAATCCTATCGCCTGCTGATAGTTGCCTTGCTTTACCTGGTCGTTCCCCTGCAGTAGGAATCGCTGGACGCGTGTCTCCTTGCTGTCAGCACATCCGCAGAGAGCAAAAAACAACAGGCAAATGACTTCAAAAGCAGAGAATTTCATGGCGTAAAGGTAGCGATGAATCGATTACAGGCGCCATGCGGAAAGCTGTCAACCGGGATTTCCCCGGAATTAGTTTTGATAAATAAACCATTTTTTTGTAACTAGCAGCCGGAAAAAGAATGAATACAGCACTCAACATAACAGCACATCACCACCATCATGGAAGCCCATCGATGCGTGGCACAGTTATGCTTTGAGTTTTGCATATTGTAAGATTTCAGAGGCTTGTCACGAGGGTGTCAAGCCTTTTTTGTTGCTACGGCCCCGGGGCCTGGCTTCAGTTTAAGATTACGACAAAGAATACCAATGGAAACACTACTTCGTATCGCCATTCAAAAATCCGGAAGACTACAGGAGCGGTCGCTTGAGCTTCTCAAAGAAAGCGGCCTGGCGATCAGCAACGGGCGGGATCAACTCAAAACGCAAGCGCGAAATTTTCCGGTTGAGATCCTCTTTCTGCGCGACGATGACATTCCCCAATACGTCGAAGACAAAGTTGCGGATATCGGCATCGTCGGTGAAAACGTCTTCGTAGAGAAAGAAAAAGCAGCCCAACTCGTTAAACGTCTTGATTTTGCAAAGTGTCGGCTTTCCATAGCCGTTCCCAGGTCGGACAGCTACGACGGAATTCAGTCACTGGCAGGAAAAAACATCGCTACCACCTACCCGAATATCGTTAAGGCTTTCCTCGCGCGAAACAATGTCCAAGCAGGTATCCATGAGATCAGCGGCTCTGTTGAAATTGCGCCGGGCATTGGCCTTGCTGACGCAATTTGCGATATCGTCAGCACCGGAAGCACACTGTTGAGCAACGGGTTAAAAGAAGTCGAAGTAGTCATGCAGTCCGAAGCAGTGGTTATCGCAGGATTTGATCTCGATTCCAAGAAGCAGAGCATCCTCGACAAACTCCTCTTCCGGTTCGACGCGGTACAAAAAGCGAAGAACAGCAAGTACATCTTGTTGAATTGTCCGAATGAGTCGATCGAAAAAATCACCTCGGTGATACCGGGCATGAAAAGTCCGACGATCATTCCGCTCGCGCGACCGGGCTGGAGTTCGCTACACTCGGTAGTCGACGAAAACGATTTTTGGGAACGCATCGACCAGCTGCGCTCGTTCGGCGCGGAAGGCATACTTGTCGTACCAATAGAAAAAATGATCATCTGAACACACCCATCATGAATGTATCATATAATCCTCCGACGGAAAGCTGGGGCGAACTCACCCGACGACCCCAACTCGAACTTGGTTTCCTGGAAAGTTCTGTGCGAAACATCCTGAATCGCGTCAAGATTTCCGGTGACCAGGCGTTGCGGGATCTCACTCGCCAATTCGACAAAGTCGAGATCGGTGATCTTGAAGTATCGAACAGCGAAAGAGATCACGCGAGGGAGATGATCTCCGCGGAGCTTGGAGATGCAATTCGCACAGCTGCAAATAATATCCGGAAATTTCACCTTGCCCAGAAGCGCGAACCCGTGACAGTTGAAACGATGCCGGGTGTCAAATGTTGGCGCAAAGCAGTACCAATCACCAAGGTTGGTATCTATATTCCCGGTGGATCAGCGCCGCTGTTCTCAACTGTGCTCATGCTGGGTATTCCGGCAAAGCTCGCGGGCTGCACAGAAATCATTCTTTGCACTCCTCCATCGGCGGACGGCAGCATCCACCCTGCCATCCTGTTCGCGGCAGAACTCGTTGGCGTGACGAGAATGTTTAAAGTCGGCGGCGCGCAGGCAATCGGTGCGCTTGCATTTGGAACTGAAAGCATCCCGAACGTGTACAAGGTTTTTGGCCCCGGAAACCAGTATGTAACGAAAGCCAAACAATTGATTACCGAAGATGGTATCGCCATTGACATGCCGGCCGGACCTTCGGAAGTTCTCGTGATTGCCGACCACACCTGCAACGAGTCGTTCGTGGCCGCCGATCTGCTGTCGCAGGCAGAACATGGCGAGGATAGCCAGGTGATGCTCGTCCTAACCGATAAATCGAAGCTTCCAGCTATCGAGCAAGAGCTTGCACGACAGCTCCATGACTTGCCTCGTCGCGGAACCGCGGAAAAAGCGCTGACACATAGCCGCGCCGTAGTGTTCGACAACGAGCGTCTCGCGATCGCCTTTGCCAATGAGTACGCACCGGAACACCTGATCATCAACATGGCAAATGCCGAAACGATTGCCGACGCCATTGTCAACGCAGGCTCAGTCTTCATTGGTAACTACACACCGGAGGCAGTGGGCGACTACGCTTCGGGAACTAACCACACCCTCCCAACGAACGGCTATGCGCGTGCCTACGCCGGTGTGTCGCTGGATAGCTTCACGAAGTACATAACCTACCAGCAACTTTCGGAAACCGGTCTTCGCAACGTGGGCCCTGTTGTCGAACGCCTTGCCGAAGCAGAAGCGCTTGCCGCTCACCAGCGTGCCGTGACCATCAGGCTTCAAACGTTGTCCGGATCATGAATAAGAAACAGGAATGAACTCATTCGACATCAATAAGCTCGTACGTCGCAACGTCCTCAACATGAAACCCTACTCATCCGCTCGCGATGAGTTCCAGGGCGAAGCGGAAGTTTTCCTCGACGCGAATGAAAACCCTTACCCTTCCCCGTATAACCGGTACCCCGATCCGCTGCAATGGGCGGTGAAGGAAAAAATCGCTCCACTGAAGGGTGCGGTCGCCGACCAAATCTTCCTCGGAAATGGGAGTGACGAACCCATCGACCTGATCATTCGCGCATTCTGCGAACCGAGTCGCGATTCCGTCATGATCACCGAGCCGACATACGGCATGTACAGGGTCTGTGCGGAGGTAAATGATGTGAAAATCCAAAATGTACCGCTGACACCGGAATTCGACCTCAACCTCGACGCAATAGAAAAAGAGATTGAACCAACAACAAAGGTGATCTTCCTGTGCAGCCCCAATAATCCAACGGGAAACCTTCTCAGTCGGGAAAAGATCACGGCGGTACTGAACTCATTCGACGGGCTTGTTGTCATCGACGAAGCATACATTGATTTCTCGGGAAGTAGAAGTTTTGTCCACGACATAAATGAGCACCCGAATCTCGTCGTGCTTCAGACTTTCTCGAAAGCATGGGGCCTTGCCGGACTGCGGTTGGGAATGTGCTTCGCGTCTCCGGCAATTATCTCGGTTCTCAATAAGATCAAGTATCCGTATAATGTAAACATCCGAACGCAGGAAATCGCACTCGAAGCACTTGACAACAGTCACCAAAAGGACAAATGGGTAGACGAGATACTGCGCGAAAAGAGTACGTTGGTGACAGAACTCAGACAACTGCCTATCGTGGAGAACGTTTTTCCATCAGACGCCAATTTTGTACTAACACGCGTTAAGGACGCTCCTGGTATCTACCAGTACCTGATGAAAAAAAGAATCATCGTGCGCGACCGTTCGCGCGTGCAACTCTGCAATAGCTGCCTACGGATAACGATAGGCACACCAGAAGAAAACAGACGACTTATCGCAGCTTTGAAAGAACTATGAAGAAAGTGTTATTTATCGACCGCGACGGCACGCTTATCATCGAGCCACCTGATGAACAGATCGACAGCTTGGAAAAACTGGAATTTCTTCCAGGAGTAATTACCTGGCTCGGAAAAATTGTCCGCGAGACAAGCTATGAACTGGTCATGGTCACCAACCAGGATGGCCTGGGAACGGACCGTTTTCCAGAAAATACATTCTGGCCAGCCCATGAGAAAATGGTCAAAACACTTGCGAACGAAGGTATCGTCTTTGCCAACACGTTCATCGACCGTTCGTTTCCACACGAAAACCTTCCGACTCGCAAACCCGGCATCGGTATGCTGAAAGAATTCCTGAACGGATCGTATGATCTGGAGAATTCCTATGTCATCGGAGACCGCGTCACCGATATACAACTCGCCAGGAATCTCGGCAGCAAAGGCATTCTGATCAACGATGGAAGTCTGTCCGCCGTTCTTCAGGAACAAGCTCTCGAACAATACTGCGGTCTCGTCACGACGCGCTGGGAAGATATCTATCGTTTGCTGGCAAAGCGGGAGCGAAAAGCAACTGTTGAAAGGACGACGAAAGAGACGGATGTGCGTATCCGACTCAACCTCGACGGCACGGGCGTGTCAAACATCACCACCGGACTCGGATTCTTCGACCACATGCTGGATCAGGTGGCTAAACACGGTGGCGTAGATCTCGCGATCGACGTAAAGGGTGATCTACACATCGATGAGCACCACACAATCGAAGATACAGCCCTCGCGCTGGGCGAGGCGCTCCTCAACGCCCTCGGTGACAAACGCGGCGTGGCCCGCTACGGGTTCTGTCTCCCGATGGACGATTGTCTTGCACAAGTAGCGATCGACTTCGGCGGACGGCCATGGCTGATGTGGGACGCTACATTCACTCGCGAGAAGATTGGCGAGATGCCTACGGAGATGTTCTACCATTTCTTCAAATCATTCTCGGATACGGCTCGCTGCAATCTGAACGTAAAGGCCGAAGGGACTAACGAGCATCACAAGATAGAAGCCATCTTCAAAGCTTTTGCCCGTAGTATACGGATGGCAATCCAGATCAGCGGGCATGAGTTACCCAGTACCAAGGGAGTATTATAGCCATGACTATAGCCATCATAAAATACAACGCGGGAAATATCCAATCCGTATCCTTTGCACTAGAGCGACTGGGTGTGGACTTTGCTATTACCGATGACAAAGACCAGATCGCTTCTGCTGATAAAGTGATCTTCCCGGGCGTCGGCGAGGCGAGCACAACTATGAACTATCTGAGGCAAAACAAACTCGATGCCCTTATCCGCGAGCTGCGGCAACCGGTACTGGGTATTTGCCTGGGTATGCAGTTAATGTGCCGATACTCGGAAGAAAACAGCACACCCTGTCTCGGAATCTTCGATGAGGACGTAAAACGATTCCTCCCCCAGGACGACCTCAAGGTGCCGCACATGGGCTGGAACCAATTGCACCTGAGCAATGGATGGTTGGATCCGGCTCTCGAGGGAAAAGACGTCTACTTCGTGCATAGCTACTACGTACCGGTCAACAAGCACACGTCAGCTATCACCGAATACATCACGCCTTTCAGCGCTGCCATCCACCACAAGAATTTTTACGCTGTGCAGTTCCATCCGGAAAAATCGGCGGACGCCGGCGAACGTGTTCTAAAAAGTTTTCTGGCACTATGAGAATCATTCCTGCAATTGACATAATCGACGGAAAATGCGTACGCCTCCGGCAAGGTGACTATACTCAAAAAACCATTTATGACGAAGATCCCCTTGCGGTGGCGAAAGGATTTGAAGACGCCGGCCTGTCTTACCTGCACCTGGTCGATCTCGATGGTGCCCGTGCCGGAAAGGTTACAAACTGGAACGTCATCGAAACCCTGGCGAAGCACACCGGGTTGACGATTGACTTCGGCGGCGGGATCAAAACCGACGACGAGGTACAACGGCTTTTCGACGCTGGAATCCACCAGGTCAACCTCGGTAGTATCGCTGTGCGAAATCCCCAGTTAGTCTATTCCTGGATCACAAAATGGGGAGCGGATAAGATCATTCTGAGCGCCGACGTGAAGGATGAGAACATTTCTGTCGGCGGATGGATGGAAGACTCTTCGATCCATATTTCGCAGTTCATCGATGACTATCGAAAAAAGGGGATTGAATTCGTCACGTGTACCGACATCAGCACAGACGGTATGCTGCAGGGCCCGAACCTCACCTTGTACACTTCACTCCTGGATCGCTTTCAAGAACTCCGTCTCATCGCGAGTGGTGGTGTCAGCAATGCAGATGATTTGCGGAAACTCAAATCGATCGGTGTCGACGGTGCCATCGTGGGAAAGGCGATCTATGAAGGACGTGTTCGCTTGCCCGAACTAGTGGACATCGAGAAATCATCGTAACGAAAACAGGAAATGCTGACGAAACGAATCATTCCGTGCCTGGATATAAAAGACGGGCGAACCGTAAAGGGTGTAAATTTTATCAACATCAGAGACGCCGGCGACCCGGTGGAACTCGCCGCCACCTATGCGCAGCAGGGTGCGGATGAGCTGGTCTTCCTGGATATATCAGCCACCAACGAAGAGCGTAAAACCTTTGCGGCATTAGTGAAAGACATTGCGCGTCATATCAACATTCCATTCACTGTCGGTGGCGGTATCAGCTCGGTAGAAGATGTCGCTCCACTACTTGAGGCGGGCGCCGACAAAGTTAGTGTGAACTCTGCAGCGGTGCGAAGGCCAGAACTCATCGACGAACTCTCAAAGGCCTTCGGAGCTCAGTGTATCGTGCTGGCAATCGATGCGCGGAAAGTCGACAATCACTGGGTTGTCCACACACACGGCGGAAAAAGGGCAACGGATAAGAAACTATTTTCCTGGGCGAAAGAAGGGCAGGAACGAGGCGCCGGCGAAATCCTGTTCACCAGCATGGACCACGACGGGACCAAGCAGGGTTTCGCCATCGATGCGTTGCACAAATTGCACGACTTGCTCACCATTCCGGTCATCGCCTCTGGCGGCGCCGGGGAGGCAGGTCATTTTATGGATGTCTTCGTATTGGGCAAAGCAGATGCGGCCCTCGCAGCAAGCATCTTTCACTTCGGGGAAGTAAAGATACCCGAACTAAAAAAATATCTCCGAGAAAAGAATATCGAAGTGCGACTCTAACCAACACGAATATGATCGATCCTATGCAAATTGACTTTTCCAAACTAAACGGACTGGTTCCGTGTGTCGTGCAGGACGCGGACAGTGGGGTGGTGCTGATGGTTGGATTCATGAACAAAGAATCGCTGGAAAAGACCATAGCTGATAAGAGAGTAACATTCTTTAGTCGGAGCAAACAGCGCCTCTGGACCAAAGGCGAGACTTCTGGGAATTTCCTCGAGGTACGCGACATCATCGCTGATTGTGACCGTGATACTGTTTTAATAAAGGCGCACCCGGTCGGCCCCGCGTGCCACACGGGTGCTGACACCTGTTTCGACGAGCGAAATTCCTCCTGGAGTCTTCTCACGCTGGAGCGGGTCATTGCCGATAGAAAATCGAACCCGCGGGAGGGTTCTTACACGACCTCCCTGTTCGGCGCCGGAATAAATAAGATCGCACAGAAAGTCGGAGAAGAGGCAGTTGAACTCGTGATTGAAGCGAAGGACGATAACCGCGAACTCTTTCTCAATGAAGCTGCGGACCTGATGTTTCACTACCTGATCCTGCTTCGCGCGAAAGGATATTCCCTGTCAGATGTGGAAAGTGTGCTAAAGGAACGCCACCGGTGATAAAACGTGTCACTAAAAATAAATATCTTCGTACATCCCGGACTTGCTGGTCCTGCACGAAAGCTTTCCTTTTAGCGCTTCGGGTTTGAAAGTCGATTTCCCAAGCAACATCCGCACACATTCCTGAATCCCCTCTGTGATGGACGGATGCGGATGAACACACTCAGCAAGTTCTTCGATCCCTTTATCCATTGAAATCAGTAGCGCTACCGCCTGCATGGCACTTGATGCATGATTACCGATGATCTTCAGGCCTAATATCTTCATCTCCGGATCATTCGTAACTAGGAGCTTAATAAATCCCTGCGTATTCCGTTCGGCAATCGCCCGCGGGATACAGCTGTAGTCCAGCGTAACAACCCGATAATCGATACCCTGCTCACGCGCGCTTTGCTCGTTCAGACCCACTCCCGCGACTTCCGGCTGAAGAAACATGATGGTGCTTATATTTTCATATACCAACTTACGCGAAGGATTCCCGAATATCTTTTCCACGGCGTGACGCCCTTCCAACTCACCAACGTTCACTAACGAAATGTCTGCGGTGATATCACCAACGGCGTAGATATTGCTGATGTTGGTTTGCGTTTCGCTGTCTTTGATGCCGCGTTTTGTAAAATCAATCCCCAGACTCTCATCCCACAGGCCTTCGAAATTCGGTGTCCGTCCCACCGCCACCAATGCCTTTTCAACATTGAAGGTAGCTAACCTACCGTCGTTATATTGAAGCTCATATTCAACCCTCCCATTGCGTATCTCCATTCTTACCAACTGGGAGTTTCGGTGGATGAGAATTCCATTGTGCTCCATATTGCGCTCGATCACTCGCACAACGTCCTCATCTTCAAACGGCAAAATGCGGTCTCCCTTGTCGATCAGGTTCACTCGCGTCTTTCCAAAAGCGGCGAAAATCGTAGCAAACTCGCAACCGATGACCCCTGCACCGACTATCACCATGCTTTCGGGAAAGTCGTCCATATCCTCAATACCATCACTTGTCATGACAATTCGTTCATCGATCGGCAACTCGGGTAAATACCGCGGGCGACTTCCGGTCGCGAGGATGATATTTTCAGACCACACCACATCCACGCCGTTTGCAGAGGTGATCTGCACTTCGTTGGCACTGAGCAGAAACGCTCTTCCTCGGGTGAATCTAAACAAATGGGCGTGACGGGATTTTTGTACGAGGGAGAGGTGGTCCTGCAACATGAACTTACGCTCCGATACTGCATTGCGTACTTCCTGCTGGATCTCCTTGTAGTTGACATCCGGCTCGGTGATGTTGAATCGCCGAAGGTTCTTCCGAAAAGAGGCTGCTTCACGAGATAGCTCCCACCATGTCTTGGACGAAAGTGCTCCGTTCGTCACACCTGCTCCTCCCACCGAGTCCTTTTCGATCAGTAAGGTCCTCTTCTTGAAATCAAGCGCACGCATCGCTGCAGCATAACCGGACGGTCCCGCACCAATTACTACCAGATCATACTTTTCCATAAAATCGCAAAAAAAATAGGGGTTCTAGTTACTATTTACGACTTTTTAACGCCTTATTCAACAGACGAAGGGCACAATTTCGAAGCCGGATTGAAATGGAAAAGATACTCGAACTTGACCGCGAGCTGTTCCTGAAGATGAACCACAGTTTCAGGAGCCCGTTCATGGATCAACTCATGATGTTTCTAAGTGAGACATATGCATGGATTCCACTTCACCTGCTGTTGTTGTACCTGCTGATCAAGACCTACCGCCATCAGGTTTGGATCTGGTTAGTCGCCATCGCGTTAACTATTGTGCTCGCCGACCAAATGTCCAGTGCTGTCATGAAGCCATTTTTTGAGAGGCTTCGCCCATCGCATGAGCCGTCACTCGCCGGACAGGTGCACATAGTCAACGGATATCGCGGTGGAAAATTCGGATTCGCGTCCAGTCATGCAGCGAACACCTTTGCTATCGCGGTGCTGATGTGGTTCACTCTGAAAGCTTACAGACCCGTCATTGGATTGCTCTTCCTCTGGTCTGTACTGGTCAGCTGCACGCGTATCTACCTCGGCGTTCATTACCCGGGGGACATCCTTGCGGGCTTCGCAGTAGGGTTCATCGCAGCCGTGATGGCATATCTCGTATGCACACAGATCAATCAATACCTCGCGCGGAGAAAAAATCTACAGGCGGGCGGCGAGTAGCCGCTGAACATATTTGCCGATGATGTCGAACTCCAGGTTCACAATGGCACCAGTCTGCAGGCTGGAGAAGTTCGTGTGTTCGAAGGTATAGGGAATAATCGCGACGCGAAAAGCGCCATCACGCGAATCAAAACAGGTCAGGCTCACACCGTCGACAGCGATCGATCCTTTTTCGACAGTTATATTACTTAGCGAGGGGTCGTATCTGATGTCGAAAAGCCAGCTTCCTTCTCTGTTTTCAATGGCGTCGATGACCCCGGTTTGATCGACATGCCCCTGCACGATATGACCATCGAATCGGCCATTGTTAAGCATACAGCGCTCAAGGTTCACTGGTGAACCCTCCCTCCACCGGCCGAGTGAGGATTTCAGCAGCGTCTCTTCCACTGCCGTAACCCAATGCGCTCCTCCTTCAACGGAGGTTACGGTCAGACAAACGCCATTGTGGGATACGCTTTGATCCGGCTTCAGCTCCCGCGAAATATCACTCCCAACGAGAAAGCGGGTATTTGTACCTTCTTTCTCCACCCGATGGATCTTTCCCAGCGTCTCTATGATACCCGTGAACATGTCGCGAAAATAAACCTAAAAACGAGATAAATAAAGCAATGCAATGATTGCGCCCGAACATGGATCATGGCAATGAAATCAAAAAAACTATCTTTGATCATGGAGTTTGGTAAGATCACATCCGAAGACCTGAATGAGGTAGACTTCAGTCTTCCGGGAGATGATCCGGGAACACTACGCATCCTCGGCGGTGCACCAACGGGCGTGCCGTCGGTGTACGTGGGTTGTGCTAAGTGGGGGCGGAAGGACTGGATTGGCAAGATCTATCCCAGCGGAACAAAGGAATCGGATTTTCTTGCTCTGTACGCCAGGAACTTCAACAGCATCGAACTGAATGCTACGTTCTACAAGATTCCGTCCTACAAACAGGCACAGGAATGGAAAAGCAAAGTTGGTAAAGACTTCCTCTTTGTCCCCAAGATATCGAACAGCATCTCGCACATACATCGACTCAAGAATGTCCAGGAGCGACTCGAGTGGTTCTTGAAAGGAATATCCGGGTTTGAAGATAACCTTGGGCCAGTCTTTCTGATGATGCACCCCGGCATGGGCCCAAAGTCAATCGACACGATCGAGACCTTTCTTCAGTCCATCCCGAAAGAAATCAAAGTCTTCGCGGAGTTCCGCAACGAGGCGTGGTACGAAACTCCGAACGCATTCACCGGGATCTGTGAGATGCTGCAACGCAACGGAGTTGGTACTGTTATTACAGATGTCGCCGGAAGACGAGACTGTGCGCACATGCGGCTGACCACGCGCGAAGCATTTGTGCGCTTTGTCGGGAACGACCTCCACCCTACTGACTACACGCGGGTGGACCAGTGGATACAGCGGATTAAAGTCTGGTTCGAGGCAGGTCTCTCGCGCGTGTATTTCTTCATGCATGAGAATACGGAAGTGTATTCCCCGGTCCTCGCCAAATACGCAGTCGAGCAGTTCAACAAACACTGTGGAACAAACCTACCCGTTCCGCTCTTTGTTGAATAAACTCCGGGATGGAGTAGTCGGCGCTCAGGAGCCGAGTTCCTCATGGCTGTAAACCGTGAATTCCATTTACAACGTTCTGACCAATATTCCTTCCCTGAACGACTCCACGTTCACAGGCGTCACGATAGTGAATACCGCCATACAAGCGCGAGATAGCGGCTTCGTTGGAAGCTTCCAGAAACGAGTTGAATTCCCGTGCCGGCAGTCCGAAATATACCTCCGATGTGTCGAGAAATCTGACGTTATCCCCCAGGAAATGGGTGAGCACTACCGCAGCTGCGGAAGACACCACACTGTGGCCACTGCTGTACTCGGGGAATGGGGGTGTCTGAAGTAATGGCCTCCAGTCGGGATCGACGTACTTGTTGATCGCCGTCTCAGGACGGATCCGTTCGCTGCGATACTTTTCGCTCCAACAACTGATGAACGCATCATGTAACGCCATGGCTACTGCGGTATGAACGGTGATAGCCGAGTCTAACGGAATTCCCAGCTGCTTGCACACGATACCGGTAATACCCATCCAGTGGCCACCCGGTGAAATTTTCTTCTGACCAAATGCCACGTGTCCAGAGAATGAGACTGCGAATGGGTTGCAATCCCAAAAATTGGCGATGTTCTTCTGCTCCTGGGTCAAGGCATTCCCAATCTCGTACACCTCCATCATTTGTTTGTAGAAACTGCTTGACGGATCTCTGCTAAATGGCGCAGCGGGAACCGGCGAAAACTGTGCCGCTGAATCCAGAAAGAATGGCCGTATCGTCTCCCAGTGTGGTTCTACGGCAGCCATATAGGCAGGAGGGGTTGGATACCAATATTCGTCTCCTTTCTTTGGTGTGTATCGCGTGTACGTGCTGAGTTTGCTATAACCATCCGCCCGCGCATAGGTGATGACCTGACCGGCGACATCGCGAGCGAACTTCACCTGCACGGCAACTTCCGACTCCGACCAGTTCCGCGCTTTCCGCGTCTTGGAGGTCAATTCCTTCTGACGCTCCTCTAGCCGGTAACCGGATGGCATCAGTGCCTTTCCAACCTCAAGCATCGCAAAGTTCGAACAGAACGATACATCGACATCCCTCGGCGGAGCAATGACCGCAAACTGCGGCGGAGCAACAAGCTTGCTATTGATATGTGGACGCTGGCCTTTGGCCATAAACGCGACTTCATAGGCCCCCAGCATCGCGTATGAATACACACGGCTCGCTGCGGGTGGGTTTGTGACGTCATGCAACATGACCTCCGACAAATAAAACACATGATCGGCGAGCATTTGCAACTCCCGATCACCTTTTGCCGTTTGACCTCCAGCCTGCACAATAGTCAGTGCAAACATCGCAGTCACCCAGCACGTACGCATCGATAACATGGTCTTTTACTTTTTGTGGTAATCTCCTGCCTGTGATCCACTGTCTCTGAACCGAGACCTAACGAAAGTTAAAGATTGAAGACCTTTCGTGCAACTATCCAGCGCGCTATGCAAACGAAACCGTAACCGTGTGATATCACGGCGCGACCAAGTTTGCACGCGATTGCTAGGATTTAATTGCCTTCTATTGCTATTTTACGAAAATTTTGACCACGCTAAAGTAATTTATCATGTCACGAGTTCTTGCTTACAGCAAAGCCAAGGAAGTATTTGAGCATGCAAAATCAAATCGCTATGCTTTACCTGCTGTCAACGTCACGAGTAGCCCAACCATCACTTCCTCGCTGGAAGCAGCGAAGGAAGCCAAGGCTCCTATCATCATTCAATTTTCGAACGGCGGAGGTGCCTTCTTCGCCGGCAAGTCGGTTGGCAACAGCGCCCAGCAGGCGTCGATTGCCGGATCTGTTGCCGGCGCGAAATATATCCACGATATCAGCGACCTGTATGAGGTGCCCGTATTGATCAATACTGATCACGCAGCACGCAAACTACTGCCTTGGGTAGACGGAATGATCGCTGCCGGTGAAAAGTTCTTCAGCGAGAATGGGCGTCCTCTCTTCACATCGCACATGATCGACCTTTCCGAGGAACCGTTGAAAGAGAATATCGATACATGCAAGCGATACCTTGAGAAACTCACCAAGCTGGACATGTACCTCGAAATCGAACTTGGTGTTACCGGCGGTGAGGAAGACGGCGTCGACAATACGGGCGTTGAGAGTTCAAAACTATATACCCAACCTGAAGAGGTGGCGTACGCATACGAAGAATTGATGAAGATCAGCGAAAACTTCGTTATTGCGGCGTCCTTTGGAAATGTTCACGGGGTCTACAAGCCTGGAAACATACGACTCGAACCAGTAATTCTAAAAAATTCGCAAGATTACATCCAGAAGAAATTCGGCACTGCATCGAATGCGGTGAACTTTGTCTTCCACGGGGGCTCAGGCTCCGAACCGGAAGCGATCCGCGAAGCCATCAGCTATGGAGTCGTCAAAATGAACATCGACACGGATATCCAGTGGGCCTTCTGGGATGGTGTTCATAACTACTACAAAAAGAACAAGGAGTACCTCCAGGGCCAATTGGGTAATCCCACCGGTGATGACGCCCCTAACAAGAAATACTACGATCCTCGCGTATGGATACGGGAAGGTGAAGTTTCAATTCGCAAACGACTCATTCAGGCGTATGAGGAACTTAACGCGTTGAACAAACTCTAATTATTAAAGTCGCCTCGTTAAGAA
>JBIQJZ010000337.1:0-277 GCA_044507115.1 Flammeovirgaceae bacterium
TATCTCCGCCGGCCGTTCTCAAAACAGCTATCGCGGTCAGGTGCATATTACCAAGCGGGCAACCAATGCGCGAAATTTCTCGCAGTGCGATTCACTGCTGATGGGAGATAAATGTGGTGCACATACGTTCCCGTACATCGATGTGGAAAACAACACCGCGCAGGTTGAGCACGAAGCAACAACTTCAAAAATCGGTGAAGATCAGATCTTCTACTGCCTGCAACGCGGCATCGATGAAGAATCCGCAGTTGCGCTGATCGTAAACGGATATGCTAAG
>JBIQJZ010000337.1:287-2227 GCA_044507115.1 Flammeovirgaceae bacterium
TCCTTCGTCAACTCCCGATGGAATTTGCGGTAGAAGCTCAAAAACTTCTCGCACTAACGCTCGAGGGAAGCGTCGGGTAACACCCGAAGCAGTGTCAATAATTCAAGAGAAATAACAAGATACACAGTACATGTTACGCATTCATAATCTACAAGCTAAGATCGAAGACAATCAAATTCTCAACGGGATTAACCTGGAAGTAAAAGCCGGTGAAGTGCACGCCATCATGGGCCCGAACGGGTCCGGTAAAAGTACGTTGGCATCTGTTCTCGCCGGGCGGGAGGAATTTGAAGTAACCGAAGGCACCGTCGACTTCCTCGGAAAGGACCTGCTGGCAATGCCGCCTGAAGAGCGCGCCCGCGAAGGAATCTTTCTGGCATTTCAGTATCCCGTCGAAATTCCGGGGGTGAGCACGATCAACTTCATGAAGGCGTCTGTCAATCAAATACGCGCTCACCGTGGGCAACAGCCCCTGGACGCAGTGTCTTTCCTCGGCCTGATGAAGGAGCGTATGAAACTCGTGGACATTGACCAGTCGCTCCTCAACCGCGCGCTGAATGAGGGCTTTTCAGGGGGAGAAAAGAAGCGAAACGAAATCTTCCAATTGGCTATGTTGGAGCCCCGGCTCGCGATTCTTGACGAAACGGATTCAGGACTCGACATTGACGCGTTGCGCATCGTTTCCGACGGTGTGAACAAGTTGCGTTCAAAAGATAATGCGATGATCGTCGTCACGCACTACCAGCGGCTTCTCGAATACATCGTGCCGGATTTTGTACACGTCCTGTACAAGGGCAAGATCGTGAAGTCCGGTACCAAGGAACTCGCTCTTGAGCTGGAAGCGAAAGGCTACGACTGGATCAAGGACGAGGTAGAAGTTTAAGTCCTCCGGGAACGCCTCACACGGTAGATTTCATTTCAGGTGACAGTAGATTTTATCAGATGGATCGAGTAATTGCAGATAACACCACAACATCGGCGGTAGCAGCTTTCATACAACGACGAATCGGCAACAAGCTTGACACGACACGTTCGAATGCGCTGCAGAGCTTTCAACAGTCGGGATTGCCGGCCCCGAAAAATGAGGAGTACAAACATACACCCCTCGCTCGGGCGCTTGAGAAGAATTTTGCGTTTGGTGATCAGGGGTCTCCTTCGACAATCACGGATGTTGGCGAATTCCGAACGCCCGGGGTGGACGCGAATCTGATCGTATTCATTAACGGAAGCTACGCTCCGGCCCTATCCCATGTTTTGACAGCGCCTGAGAAGATAACGATCACCAGCCTCGAAGACGCGCTGGCTGCCAAGAATGTCGCAGCAAACGCGCACTACGGCCAATACGCAAACCCCAAGGCCGATGCATTCGTCGCGTGGAATACGGCGGCATGGAAGAATGGCTTGTTTATTCAGGTTCCCGACAATACCACCGTTGAAGAGCCGGTCGAGGTCCTGTATATCAATGATGCCCTAGCTGGCGAAGTTGTCGCTGAAAACCGCAACCTCATCCTCGTCGGCAAGAACAGTCAGATGACCATCATTGAGAAATTCCATTCGGTTGGTGAAGGGAACCACTTCACGAATCTTGTTAACGAAGTGTTCGTCGCGGAGGATGCGAGGTTTGAATACTACACAATTAGCAACGATAAAGGTAACCGATACCAATTCTCTCACACTGAAATACACCAGGAAGACACGAGCCGGGTCAATACTTACACTTTCGATCTGCAGGGGCGATTGTTGCGCACAAACCTTCACCTGATCATCGACGGTGAAGATATTGAATCTCACATGTACGGCTTGTATCTCCTACAGGGGAACACGTTAGCGGATAATCACACCGTTGTGGACCACAAGAAGCCAAACTCTTTGACTAACGAGCTGTACAAGGGAATCATGAACGACAGCTCGAAAGGCGTTTTCAATGGAAAGATATTCGT
>JBIQJZ010000081.1:0-7156 GCA_044507115.1 Flammeovirgaceae bacterium
GTCATTATCGGCGGCACGCACGACATCGATTACGGCCAGTATTGTGCCTACGAGACACTTGAGAAGCTTGTCAGCTTTCTCAACGTCGACGCTTTTCTCGATCTGGAAGACCAGGAGCGCACGCCGGAGAACCGGAAGCATATTCACAAGATATTGCTCCATGAGCCGAACTTCCTGTTCAGCTACACGCACCTCGCCTACCAGAGCTACCTGATCGACCCGTTATCAGTTTCGGTTCTTGAGAAGTTATACTTTGAAGCTTTCCGTATCGGTGAAATGCGGACCAACATGCGAGAGATAGAACCTGCTATCCGCAATGCTGACATGCTCTCATTCGACATAACCGCTATTCGGTCTGCCGATGCTCCGGGCAATGCAAATGCACAGCCCTTCGGCTTAACCGGCGAAGAAGCTTGTCAGATCTGTTGGTATGCAGGCCAAAACGAAAAATTGAGTTCGATCGGCATCTATGAGTACAATCCGAGATGGGATGATGAACACAACAAGACTGCGTCTGTTATTGCAACGATGATCTGGTACTTCATCGAAGGATACTACTTCCGCAAGAATGAGCAGAATTTCCGAAGCAACGACTTTCTCAAATACACAGTGTCAATGCCCGTCGAGCCGGAGACATTGTCTTTTTACAAAAGTAAGTTCAGTGAGAAATGGTGGATGGAAGTACCCAATCCCACAAGCATGGAAAAATACGCCCGCAACAGCATTGTGCCTTGTAGCTACTCAGATTATCAAACCGCCGTGAAAGGGGAAATCCCCGAACGCTATATCAACACCCTCGCCAAACTCTAACACTGACCCACTCACCACTCATCCCCCTCACACCACATTACTCAACTGCTCCTTGATCTTCTCCAACTCCTCTTTCATTACAACAACGTGCTTCTGAATTTCAGCATCGCCGGCCTTTGAACCGATGGTGTTGATCTCACGTCCTATTTCCTGCGCAATAAATGACAGTTTCTTTCCATTAGAATCCGGTCCCTCCAATGCCTGGAGGAAGTAATCCAGGTGCGACTTGAGTCTCACCTTCTCTTCGTTGATGTCCAGTTTCTCGACGTAAAAGATGATTTCCTGTTCAAGTCTGTTTGGATCAAAACCCTCCTCCCCTAGGAAGGAGACCACGTTATTCTTCAACCGCTCGCGAATGCGAGTGACGCGCAGAGGATCGAGAGTCTTAATGCGTTCGAGATTTTCTCCAATGACGTGGCAACAGCTGCGAAACATCGCCTCAAGCACCCTTCCTTCGTCAATACGGAAGTCACGGCATTTGTTTAATGCTTGAATGAGCAGATCCCTGACCTTTGCCCACTCATCAGGGCCAGCTTCGTCGCGCGTGTTGCTCTGAATGACATCCGGCGAATTCAGCGCGAGTTCAAACAGGTTGTCATAGGGAGCCAGAACACGGTCCGCCAGCTTTTTCAATTCGCCATAATAGGCTACGAACAGTTGTTCATTATACGCTTGCCGGACGGTGCCATCGCCAACTCTTTCAAAGTCGATCGAGAGCGAAACCTTGCCACGTTCGAGCTTTTCACTGATAAGGTTCCGCACTTCCGCTTCTTTGTCGGAGAAAAGCTTCGGCAGGCGAAGACTGAGGTCCAGAAACTTCGAATTGAGGCATTTGAGTTCAACGTAGATCTTCGATTGGCCATCGTCGGCAGATGCCTGCCCGAAACCGGTCATGGATTTGATCATAGGAATGAAATCTGATCTGTTAAAGATGTGACGCAATCTAGTAAATAGATCACTAACAGTAGATCAACGGCCGCGCATGGTAGAATCAAAAGTCAAACCCGAGCGTCAGGTGTGCACGCGGCTCTCCAACTTTGTAGTTTTCCACAGGCCACGCAAGATCAAACTTGACGTAGTAGCTGAATACAACGGTTCTCGCGCCGAGGCCATAGCTGTATAACCACGGATTGATGTAGTTCTTGATCCTGGCGCGGAAGGGGCCATTTTCAATAACGTCGTAGCTCACACTCGTCTCAGACGAGAAGGGTGCTTCACCCGACCAGCTGGTTCCGACGTCATAGAATGCCGTAAACTGCAGGTTCCGGAAGAAGTTTGAAGCGATTGGTCCATTCGTCAAAGCGCGAATGAGTGGTACGCGGAACTCGGCGTTCAACATCATCACACTGTTTCCAAACAACGTTGCGTAGTCAAAGCCGCGCAAGTTGGTAGCGTATTCGACGAATAAGAGATCTTGCGTCTCAGCCTTAACACCGAGCGGGTTCGGATTTCCCTCGGCATCATTCCTGGCGAGCTGAGTCTTGTTAAAGAGCCAGTTGTTCATACCACCGAGCAGGAATTTTTTCGGCGAGGGCCCAAAGAAAGTACCCGCGAAACCCCTCACTGCGAAAACGATCTCGCGATATACCTTCTGGTAATGTCTCAGGTCAACGGATGCTCTGCTGAAACTCAGGTCCTGATTATCGAGTCCCTGATAGTGTATAAAGCTTATCTTTCCTCGCGTTCCCTCCATCAGGTTCATTCCCGTTGTGATCGAATTGTCGTACACGATCTCGCTCCGGGCACCCGCATAGTAGCGATTGGTCGTTACAGCGGAAGGTGGATTGAGCGGGAAAGGCTGTGTACCGAGGTCTACGGAGGTAGTCACCGCGGCGAACGGCTTCACCGAAACGCGAAGTCTGTCGGTAAGCGGCAACGAAGCCCCAATTTCGAACTTGTGCATGGTATACTTGTACACATTTTCGTTCGCATAGGGATCCCATCGAATCGCCTTACGATCGAAACGCGCACTGAAGTCCATCATATATGGCAGGTATTCAAACTCCGCGAACACATCACCCTGCCTCAGGTCCAGTGTGGACATTATGCCGCCGTGGAATCGGTAGTTTTCAAGCATGTCGTTCATCTGCGTTTCCAACAGCACACCCAGCCCGCGCATCGGATCGACGATCATCGAGGCGACAAGATTGTCGGCACTGAACTTCGACTCATACGGGAAAGGCCCCGCGATCCGGCTCTTCTCCCTTGCTTTCATGTAACGACTCAGGAACGATTCACTCGGTTGAGTATCGCGTACCGCTTCATCTTCAAACCGGTAGTTGTCGGTTCGGACTTCGGGTTCTTCCTTTGGCGAGGCGACGTCGAACTGGTAGTTGTCTGTATCGACGACATCCCGCGCGGAGTCCACTGGCTGCTTCACCACCTGATTGACGGAGTCGATAGCAAGGGTATCGGATCCAACGGCAACGCTATCCGTAACGTCTCCCTGAACCTCCCGCAGTCTGGCGTTCAGCAAGTCTTTGATGCTCATATTCGTATCTTCCTCTTGCTTCCGCCGTTCGCGAATCACCCGAGCCTGCTGCAATTCACGTCGACGCGTCGGTGGTGTGAAGATTTGACGGGAGAAGTTAAAATTCCGGTTCACAAAAATGTCCTGCTTGCGGTCCTTCGTCGTCACATACGCCAAGGTGTTCGCTTCGAAGTTCGCATCGTAATCTTTAAGACTGGAGGAAAAATTCGTTACCTGTGAATAGATCCCTGTGTTGAGATTGTATTTAAAGAGGTTCACAATCCCGCGCTGGTCACTCAGGTAGTAGACGTTGTTAACGTCCGATGCCATCGGCTTGTAATCTTTGCTCAGCGTATTCGTCACGCGTCTGAGCACATGTCGCGTCGTATCCAGATCAAACACATACAAGTTGTAGGTTGAAGACAACGTGCTGAACTCCGGTGTCTCTTTCGTCCGCAGTGTATCCGACCTCCTGTTGGAGCTGAAAACTATGCTATTGGTACCCGGCACAAAACTCGGATCAAGGTCATCATACAGGTCGTTTGTAAGCCTGCGCACACGGTCGCGCCTCGTACTTAACAGGAACAGGTCGTTTCGACCTTCGAAGTCCGCACTGATCACAGCCAATCTTCCATTATCCGAAAACTGCAGACTGCGGATATTACTAAACCGATCAAGCTCACGTGGAAGCTTGGAGCGGCTTGCGAGATCGTACAACCAGAATACGTGTTCGCCGTACTTCGTTCCGATCACACCGAGGGTATTTACATCGGCCCACGCGATCAGTGGAAGGTTGTAATCCACGCGTTGGTTCAACACCTTGCTTCCCCCCGAGATGATTGTCCGTTCGCGGCCATCCACAAGCGAGCGCACCTTCACGATATAACGTCCACGGTCATTCTCTGCGAATGCCACATAACGTCCATCGGGGCTCACCTTCACCGTGGTGTACAATGTCGTTTTGTTGTGCGGTTTGCTAAAATGTGCGGAGTCGGGGGCGGTGACATACGACGCAGAAATGCGCTGGTCCATCTCGGAGTAATACCGGTGCCATTCGTTCATCAACTGCTTGAACGTGACGCCCAGCGTAATCTGCACGCTTTTTTCCTCGTTGCGCGTTATGCGCGTGTAGTTTAGAATGTTCCCGACGCTGCTCCTCCCGTACTTCTCTGCAATGTAATTCCACACCGACTGCCCGGCGAGCGCTGCCTCCCGACCCCCCAGCCGTGTAATCTTCTTGGGACGCCGCGTCTTCATCAGCTGGCGAATGTAGTCGTCCATCTCGGCGCTCCATCCCTTGGCCACATACAACGAGGCTCCATCTACGAACCACTCAGGAAGGTTCATCAGGATAGAACTCTGAAAGATATCCTTAAGGCTGCCACCGAACATCATTTCGTTGACCATCAAATCGGATATCTGGAAGAGCAGTTCTTCTTTGAATTCGAGGGCGGTGCCGACGTTGGCGACCTCAACGTAGGGCTTGATGAACTCAGTCTCACCGTTTGCGGTGAACACCGTGCGGTTGAGACCGACGTTGCTTTGTCGCAGGTCAGACAATGAGTTATAGAGAAATACTTTCGTCTTGAAGTACGGTGGGTACCCAATCAGGTCCGTGATGCGGTCAAACTCCGATTCAAGAAACTCCAACGCGTTTTGCGCCACCGCCTTCCGGGTATCGTAGTAGTATACGTCGAAGTTCTCACTGCTGAGGTATTGCCACTTGAACTGACGGTACTGGACACGATTCTTACCAAACGTCTCGGAGAGATATTGCGCACGAGCAGTAGTAATCGATCCGAGGATAAGCAGAGCCAGAAGAGGTACAAACGCACTTTTCAATACCATATTCACTGTTGGGGAGACCAATATAATGAAATTAAAACCGACTCACATCCGCTTCCGCGTTTATCGTTCCCTTCCCTTCCAGCCAGCGGATCATTACCTCGGAAAAATACGGTGCCAGACTCACTCCTTTCGTTCCCAAGCCGTTAAAAACAAGCAGAGCATCGTGCTGGGGGTGAGCGCCGAGGATCGGTCTCCGGTCGGGCGTTGTGGGCCTGAAGCCCCACTCCTGGCCCGCAATCGAATAGGGCATCCGGACCAGCCCCTCCAATTTCCGACTCAACTCCCGACGCGCCGCGGAGGTCGGCTCAGGCAGAGCATCTTCACGATTGAAAGTTGCTCCGACTCGCCACTGCCCGGGTCCCCGACCCGGCACCATATAGACACCTCGATTGAGAATAACGCTTTTTTCCCATTCACATTGTATACTGAGGAATTCTCCTTTTAGTGGGCGGATGGGCAAATAACCGAACCACGGATTCGCCGCATTCCCGACACCCTGGCAAAAAACAATGCGCCTCGCAGTGGTAGTTCCATATCGAACACCTCCCTGTAATACCTCCAGACGTTGTGGCTCAAACTCACCCTCCTCATAGAAATCGCGGTCAATCAAATGGTCGCGGACCGAAGCGAGATACGCGACGGTGTCGACATATCCGCATTGCTGGAGCATAATACCCCCGCACTCATCCTTTACCCGATCGCCAAATACAGGTCCTGATGACACGGAGGAAATATACGCGAGATACGCTTCCTCCGTACTTCGGATCATCCATTCGTTCTGCTCCTCAACTGTGCCGAAAGCGCGATAAACCGGCAGCGGAAAAAAGAATTGTCTACCTGTGAGATCTTCAACATCGGTGTAGAAGCGATGAAGATATGGAAACAGCTCATCGGCAAGCCACGTCTTCGACATCTTCCGCCCCGTAACCGGATTGAACAAACCGGCTGCAACGCGTGAAGAGTGATTCTTTTTTGGTTGATCGATCACCAGAAGCCGATAGTTATGGCGAAGCGACTGAATCGCGAGGGCGGATCCCGCGAGCCCTTGACCGATAATAATTAAATCGACTTCCCTGTCTTTTTCCACGGAGCCAAAAATGGCGTAAATAATTGGGGTAGAGCAAAAAAGCCCCCTATTTTTGAAAGAAATTGCGTTTCATGCTGCAGATCCAGTCGTTCATTTTTAATCCCTTTCAGGAGAATACTTTCATCTTGTACAACGAAACGAAGGATTGTATTGTCGTGGATCCGGGATGCTCGGACGAAAGCGAAAACGCACAGCTCGCACAGTTCATCGAAGACGAGAAACTCAGCGTGAAAATGCTACTCAACACCCATTGTCACATTGACCACGTTCTCGGAAATCAGTTTGTGAAAGAGACCTTCCACACGAAGTTGTTGATTCATCCGGCCGAACAGGCTGTTTTAAAAGCGGTCGAGGTGTACGCTCCGAACTATGGCTTTCACGGCTATCAACCGGCAATACCCGATGGCTTCCTCGAGGAAGGCCAGTCGATATCGCTGGGGAACCACTCGTTCAAGGTTCTGTTTGTTCCTGGGCATGCCCCGGGCCATGTTGCCTTCTACTGCGAGGAAGCCGGCGTGCTGATCGGCGGTGACGTGCTTTTTTACAATAGCATCGGCCGAACCGATCTACCCGGAGGTAATCACGAACAGCTTCTGAAAAGTATACACACAAGATTGTTTACCCTTCCGGATGACGTACGGGTGTATCCAGGCCACGGGCCGGATACTACGATCGGTTTCGAAAAGAGGACTAACCCATTCTGCGCTATTGGTATTCGGTAACGGTGCCTATACCGGCTGTTCCTATGAAAAAACACCTGCCAAATTTTCTGACGTGCTGCAACCTCCTGTGTGGTTCCTTCGGCATCGTATCCGTCCTGGAAGGATGGACTATTCCGGCCGCGTATTTTGTATGGACCGCCGGGGTATTCGACTTTCTCGATGGTTTTGTAGCGCGAATGCTGAAAGTGTCTTCACCGATCGGCAAGGAACTCGACTCGC
>JBIQJZ010000081.1:7166-14699 GCA_044507115.1 Flammeovirgaceae bacterium
TGCTCCCCGCGTTGGTTATGTACAAGATGATCGGTGCCACTTCGGATTCATCGTGGTTGCCGTATGTGGGATTCCTGATTGCCGTATTCTCTGCATTACGACTCGCTATTTTTAACGTGGATGAAACACAGCATGATTCATTCCGGGGCCTCAATACCCCCGCGAACACGATATTCATTACATCACTTCCACTGGTGTCGACCGAGGTTGGCCGCTGGCTCTACGAACCCATGGTACTGGTAGTCATCACAATCATTTTTTCACTTCTCCTCGTCTCCAGGCTGAAGTTCTTTGCGTTAAAATTCAAGAGCTACAACTGGAGCGATAACAAAATACAATTTACCTTTCTGATCCTCTCGGTATTACTTTTGATTGTGTTTAAACTCGTCGCCATACCGATCATCATACTACTCTACATTGGTCTATCGTTATGGAATAGCGTGTTCCCGAACCAAACAAAAACAGCCTAGTGCCGTGACAGCTACCAGGAAAATAGTACTTATGCTCCTGCTCTTGTCTGCGGTTCTTGCGGGACGAGCTCAACCCTCCGTTTTGCATTCGGGATCCTGGTACAAGTTCGCTGTTCCCAGAAATGGCGTGTACCAGATCTCGTTCGATTTGCTGCGCAAAGCCGGTGTTGACCCGGCGAAGATCGATCCGCGCAACATCAGGATATACGGCCTTGAAGGTGGCATGCTTCCGCAGCCCAACGCTGTTGCCCGACCCGCCGACCTGCTGGAATGCGCTATCTACGTACATGGCGAGAGTGATGGTCGATTTGATCGCGGCGACTATGTCCTGTTCTATGCCGAAGGACCGGACGACTTCGAGTATGATCAGACGCGGGGCATCCATCGCTACGAAAACAATCTTTACAGCGACCTGAACTACTATTTTCTCACGGTCGGTGATGACCGCGGACGGCGCATCACATCCTCAGAAAACACACCTGGCGACTTCCCGCTCATCACTTCCTATAATGCATTCTCGTTCTACGAAAAAGACGCGGTGAACACGGAGCGATCAGGGCGGGAGTGGTTCGGTGAGAACTTCGGCACACAAACCGTTCATACACTAACGTACGACTTGCCCGGTCTGACACCGGGGACTACCATGCGCATCGTATCCGACGTCATGGTAAGATCCCACACCGAGGCAACGTTAAAACTGTCCATCAACGGAACACCGCTCGTTGATCAAACAGTCGGCCCAGTTCCGAACGGACGCTATGCGTTGAAAGGTCTGCACCGCCGCGATACCGTCTCCGTGTCTGTCGATGACATCAGCGCACCGACACGGTCTTCCCAGCAAGTGAAATACGAATTCGTGCCAGGCACCGGGTTCTCGGTGGCGTACCTTGACTTCATACTCCTCGACTTCGTGCGGAACCTGTCGCTGTACGACAACCAGACGTTTTTCTTATCGTCGGAGTCTACTGCTCACCCCTCGTGCACCTTCCAGATATCATCGGTAACCAACGACAGTCGTATCTGGGACGTAACCGATCACTACAACGCCGCGGAACAGGAATTTGAACTATCAGGATCAACTGCCAGATTCTCGGCATCCACAAGCGACCTCAGGAAATGGATCGTGTTTAACAGCAAAAGACCCGAGCCCGCGTTCATTTCAAAGGTCGGCAACCGGGACTTGTCCGGAATGGCGACACCGGAATTACTTATCATCACACATCCGGACTTTCGGTCAGAAGCAGAGAGATTGGCAAACCACCGCGAAGCAGTCAGCAATCTGTCTACAGCTGTAGTAACGACGGAAGAAATCTTCAACCAGTTCTCCAGTGGCCGTCAGGACCTCACCGCAATGCGGGATTTCGCGAAACGACTCCGTGACAAAAGTCCATCGGCGTTAAAGTCAATACTTCTGTTTGGAAGAGGCTCTTACGATTACAAAGACCGGATGCCGGAGAACACCAACTTTGTTCCGACATATCAGTCTCGGAACTCACTTAATCCGCTACAGACATACTCGTCGGACGACTACTTTGGATTCCTTGAAGACCACGAAGGAAACTGGGCAGAGTCACCTGCCGAACATCACACCATGGACGTTGGCGTCGGACGTCTCCCGGTGACAACGGCTGAGCAAGCAAGGGCGGTAGTCGATAAGATCATCCGCTACGATACAGATAAGGAAACGCTCGGCGCGTGGCGGAAAAGAATAGTTTTTGTCGCCGATGACGGAAACACGGAAGACGGGTTCACCAGTCTCCATCAATATCAGGCGGACGAGCTCGCCACTGATATTGAGGAGGACCATTCCGCTTTCGATGCTCGTCGCCTGTTTATTGGATCCTATCAAAAAAAGGCGCAGCCAAACGGTGAGACGGTGCCCGGCCTTGTCGACGATCTGAAAAGAACATTTGATCTCGGTGCGCTGGTGATCAACTTCACGGGCCACGGATCGGAGACCGTGTGGGCTGACGAACGGATTCTGACAGAAACAACGATCGCGGAGCTCCGCAATGACCGATATCCGTTCCTCGTTACAGCAACATGCGAGTTCGGTCGACAGGATGACCCGCTGCGAATCTCAAGCGCAGAACGATCAGTACTTCACCCAGCAGGTGGATCTATCGGACTGGTAACCACGGCCCGGCCCGTGAATGCACCCACAAACTTTGGAATAAATCGCGCTTTCTATGAAGCGCTGTTTCAGCGACAGGGCGATGGCTACGCGTCCATCGGAGAAGTCTTCCGAAAGGCCAAGAACAATAGTATATCCGGCGTCGCCAACAGGAACTTCTCCCTTATCGGCGACCCGTCGATGACACTCGCGTTGCCGGACTACACGGTTGAAATTACGTCAATGAAAACCGCGCATGGTTCCGACACGATCAAAGCATTATCAACTGTCACCGCGAAGGGACGTATTCTAACACCGGATGGTGTATTAGCAAGCGACTTCACCGGCTTTCTAGAGGCGACACTTTACGACCGTCAACGCCAGTTCACCACGATCGGAAGAAACAACCCCCCTTTTTCATACGAACAGTGGGACAACGCTGTGTTCCGAGGTCAGGCGTCTGTCTCAGCTGGGGAGTTCGAATTTCACTTCGTAGTGCCCAAGAGTGTGTCTCCATCGATCACAGCAGGACGTCTTGGCCTTTATGCAGCAGATCCGGTATCGGGATATGAGGCGAAGGGTGTGCACATCTCCCGGATCGGAGGGGTCGAAAGCGGAGTGGCAAATGACATCACCCCGCCCACGATAAACCTTTTCATCGGCGATACCACATTCGTCAACGGCGGAATTGCATCCCCCGATACGTATCTTGTCGCCAAGATCAAGGATACCAACGGCATCAACATTTCAGGCGTTGACCCTGCGCACAGTATTGTCGCTCAACTGGATGGAAATGAACAGATGTTTGATCTCAACGAATACTTCGTGAGTGATCGCGACACGTGGCAGGGAGGGACTATCCGGTTTCCGATCCTCGGACTTGCGCCAGGGCCGCACGAGATCACCCTGTACGCCTCGGATGTATTCAACAATCGGGCGCAGGCCACCATTAGCTTTATCGTCACCGACGGTCATGAGCTCGTAATCGAATCCTTCGGAAACTACCCAAATCCCTTTACCGAAAGCACTACCTTATTCTTCACACACAATAGGTCGGGTGATGATCTCTTGGCACAATTATCTATATTTAACGTTGCCGGCCAGTTGATTACAACGGCTGAGTACGCCGTTGCACAAAGTGGATACCACATTGATTTGCTTGAATTAAACGCTGCCGCCGGGGCCGCCGGCAAAAAACTGCCGCCGGGCCCATACTTGGCACGGGTCGTTGTTCGTTCAATGAGCAACGGTTCTAAAAATGAGAAGGTTACCAGACTTATTCTCCTGAATTGACTATCTTTAACCCCTATAATAACTTTTGATGAATCTCCGAGAAGGATTTCTCCTCCTGGCACTTGCTGGTTCTACATTGCAGATTTTCGCGCAGTCGGGCGACCCGGTGTCCCAGCCAGGTGAACTGGTAGGTCAGCAACGTGCGATAACCACGGCGGTACCGTTCTTGGGGATTACTCCCGATGCACGTCATGCAGCGTTGGGCGATGCGGGCGTAGCGACATCTGCAGATGCAAATGCCGCCTACTGGAACGCTGGTAAGCTCGTGTTCATTGGGCCGAAATACGGAGGAAGTCTTTCCTATACACCATGGCTTGGAAAGATCGTCAACGACATGTGGATTTCTTCGCTAACCGGGTTTTATAAGATCGACCGCGAACAGGCGGTTGCAGTTTCGCTCAAGTATTTCGACCTGGGGGAAATCAGTTTCCGCGGGCGTGCGAACGAACCACTCGGGGATTTCAATCCGAAAGAAGCTGCTTTTGATGCCACGTACTCCCGGATGCTGACGGATAATTTCGCAATAGGAATTTCCGGACGTTATATTTTCTCGAACCTCACGGGTGCGTTTACGGGACCCGATGCGCAGGCAGGCAATAGTGTCGCGGCTGACGTCGGCGTCTATTACACCAAACCTTTGCAAACTGGATCGCGCGAGTCGACCCTCTCGCTCGGAGCGCAGATCTCCAATATTGGAGCGAAGATTTCGTACACCGACAACAACAATAAGGATTTTCTTCCCACCAACCTGCGACTGGGTGGTTCTTACCTGACTGAGCTCGATGTGTTCAACTCGATCACGTTCGTGTTGGATTTCAACAAACTCATGGTGCCCAGCCCGGGCTCGGGACGTGACACGGTGTCGTTGTTGAGTGGAATGTTCGGGTCGTTCACCGATGCACCCGGCGGGGCAAAAGAAGAGTTTCAGGAATTCAACATATCGGCAGGTGTTGAGTACTGGTATCGAACAACATTCGCCGGCCGCGTCGGCTACTTCAACGAGCACATTGACAAAGGCAATCGCAAATATCTGACAATGGGTGTGGGGTTCCGCAAGAACAACTTTGGTATCGACGTCGCCTATATTGTTCCCACCAACCAACGTGAACATCCACTGGCGGAGACGCTACGCTTCACCCTATTGCTGCAAATCGGCGCGTCGGAATTGGAAGAGACCTCTGTGACAGATTAGGCTAATGTTCGACCGCTCAAATCCACCCGCATTCGTACGAAGCGTATCCTTTGAACTTGTCAACCCGGACATACGGAAATTATCAAACGGCGTAAATATCTTCTTCATCGATGGAGGATCACAGGATGTCCTCAAGATTGAATTTATCTTTCAAGCCGGTCGATGGTTCGAGAGTAAGAAAACGGCTGCGCACTTCACCGGTCAACTTCTTTCGAAAGGAACAACATCAAAAAACAGTTTCGAGATCGCCAGCGTGTTTGATCAGTATGGTGCTCATCTCGACATCAGCCCAGGCCTCGACTTCGTATCGGTCAGCATCCACACCTTGCGAAAGAACCTGAATGTAGTGCTTGCGTTACTAATGGAAATTCTTAGCTCGCCGACATTTCCGGAAGGAGAATTCAACCAGGCGAGATCCGAGTTCATCCAGAATCTGCAGGTGAGCAATGAAAAGACCGGTTTCGTGGCTTCACAGCTCTTTCGAAAAAATCTTTACGGAGATCACCATCCCTACGGGACCATGATAGGAGAAGACGATCCGCAACACCTCAGTGTTTCCGATTTCAAACGCCATTTTGACGCACACTATCATACGCCGAACATCTACGTCTCTGGAAAGATCACAAATGACGACAAGGAACTCATGCTGGAGCAATTCGCGCGATATCGTACAAGTCATGCCAGCGGAACACCTGTGCACCCAATAACTCCTGGCCCGCTACATGCCCATGTTGAGAAAGAAGGGAGCATACAGTCATCGATCCGAATGGGAAAGCGTTCCGTGCGTCGCTCTCATCCCGACTACGTTGGCGTCCTCTTTGTCAGTCACATACTCGGAGGGTATTTCGGGTCGCGACTAATGAAGAATATCCGGGAAGAAAAAGGTCTGACATACGGGATCTCAGCCTCAATTCACGGTTTGAAAGAGGATAGTTTCCTGATCATCGGCGCCGACGTCAACCGGGAAAATACGGAACTGGCATTCGTGGAGATCCGGAAGGAACTGAAAACACTTCGATCAACACCCGTCTCCGACGATGAACTCGAAACTACACGAAATCATTTTATCGGAAGTCTGCAATCCGAGATAACAACTCCATTTGCGCATGCCGACAAAATAAAGACGATTACCCTTCACGGTCTCTCCTGGGATCACTACAAGAAGCTGATAGCTGGAGTTGACGCGATGACATCCGGGGAGATATTGCGCATCAGCGAAGAATATTTTCACGAAGACAGTCTGACGCAAGTCGCAGTCGGCTAATCCGCTGCCTATTGGGAGGGGTCGCGCTCTAACCGCATCCCTACGGCAAGCACACCCGCAAGGGTGTCCGTGCGCATGTATTGCTCGAAAGAAAGACTGAATGTCCCTGTATGAGGGAATGTGTACCCGCGCTTCAACGGGATGCGGTGATCATAGATGTCGCCGAGGCCACTGCCGCCGAATGGTTCGCCGGTTTTCTCATCAAAAAGCATGTGTTGCATCAGGTTCCTCTCGAGAACAGTCCCAACCGAGTCGCGCAGGGTCCACGTCACAAAGATGCGCGCGTAGGGGTAATCCAGGCTGTTCCGCACATTACAATACAAACTGTATCGCTGAAGCGAATCGTCTATACTAAAGTCAAAGACTGGCTTCTCGTTCACATCCCAGAATCGCGCATGAAAGTCTGCATTCTTTTCAAACACGCGCTCATCGTCACAGGAAAAAAGCAGCACGACAACAAATACGGGTGCAAGCAACGATCTCATCCCTTGTTCCGTGGTTTGTTGTTACCCGGATTACCTCCACGCTTTGCACCAGTTCGGTCACCCGGTCCTCGTTTTTTCTTTTTACGCTTCTTGCCCTTGTTCTTATACTTCTGGTCCATCCGCTGCAGGTCGCTGTTCAACACCTCAACCTTTACCTTTTCCTCGACCTCATCCCTCTCAAGTGTGGCGGGTTTCTTTCCTTCCCGGTTCATACGAAGGATTTCGTTGACACGGGCTACGTTCACAGGATACCAGGTATTCTCCTCACGGAATCCAAACCACATGATCTTCCGGAAGATGTCAGTCTTCTGCAGCGTGGCCTCACCTTTTTCCGTAAGCAGAGGTCCCTCCACCTTTGGAATATCCTCAAGCGCTTCGATATAGGTTTCCAACTCGTAGTTAAGACAACACTTCAGGCGTCCGCATTGCCCGGAAAGTTTGCTTGGGTTGAGAGAAAGGTTCTGGTAACGCGCCGCGCTGGTCGCGACATTCTTGAAATCGCTTAGCCAAGTCGAGCAACATAGCTCGCGACCGCATACGCCGATACCACCGAGACGTCCGGCCTCTTGACGGAGACTGATCTGTCTCATCTCAACTCGTATCCTGAACTCGCCGGCCAGCAACTTGATCAACTCGCGGAAGTCGACTCTGTCGTCGGCGGAATAGAAGAAAGTGGCTTTTGTGCTGTCCGCCTGGAACTCGATATCTGAAAGCTT
>JBIQJZ010000082.1:0-1692 GCA_044507115.1 Flammeovirgaceae bacterium
GAGCACAAAGGAACACAAAGAGCACAAATCGAAGGAATTGATCTGTCTGCTGAAGTTTTGGAACGTAGCAACAATAGGTTGTGTGTTCCTACTACCGTGGACTGTCGACTGTGGACCGTCGACCATTAAGTACCAAAGGAGGGAATCGAACCCTCACGCCCGAAGGCACACGATTTTGAGTCGTGCGCGTCTACCAGTTCCGCCACTTTGGCTTTACAAACTTCCTTCTACCAAGGGCGCGTCTCCACCCCGATAGTTATCGGGGCCGCCACTTTGGCTTGCTTCGCCGGAGCTCCATTGGCAGGGTCGGCTCTGGACGCAGCCGCTAAAGCTCCAGCGAAGGAAGGATGCAAATATGTGTGAAAAATTTAGCTTTTGCACGTGTTACCGCAGAGAATGTGGCGCCATTTTCGCGATAGCCGACGGGTGACGACCATAAGGCCGTCCCTATGGGACTTGGGGGTTGGAATAGCTACCCGTAATTCTACCATAAGGTCGTCCCTCCGGGACTTGGGCACCAGGATGTGTCACGTTGCTACCATGGTCGTACCTCTGGGACTCTGGACGTTTTGGGGCGGCTCGTTTCTCCTGTTAGCTGTCGACGGTGGACTGTGGACCTACTACCCGCATCGTGTAAGCCTGCGGCCGTTCGGCAAACAGGGGTTTCACCTTGCTCCAAACGTTCGTGAATAGGGATGACTGCCGATACCGCTCCAGACTTGCGGTGTCTTTCCAGTGACTCAGTGTCGTGCAGATCAATGGATTGCCGATGTCGCTTAGCAGCTCGAGGTGGTCACATCCGTCGAATCCGCGGATAGCCTCCCAGTTGCTTTCGAATATCTTGTGAAAGGCGTCGATTCCCTCGGGAGTAAAGGTCATTCGCACGAGCCTGACGATGGCGGTAGTTTCGGCAGAGGTGTTTGCTACTGTGCTCATGGGTCTTCAAAAGTTATGTTCACAACACTGTCGTAGGAAAGTCCGAGTAGCTCGGACGCGTTGCCTTTGTATATCCCGATTTCGAGAAAGCCGAGATCGTTGAAGACGATGACACACTCACCCTGCTCGGCGTGGTTGTACGAGGTATGCATACGGGGAAACTTCTCGCCGCCGAACTGGATCGTATAATTCTTGCCTTGACTCAGCACCTCAAACGCCTGGCGGGGAATGTTGGTGATCAGGTTGCCGTAGTGATCGACGCGGATGACTGTGCCAATGATCTGCTTGCGGGTCGCCTTGACCTGCCGGTCGATGAACCGCTTGATCTCATGGGCAGGAGCGCCGATCTCCGATGGGTCGGTGCCAGTGGCGAGTCGCGCGGCGGCGGGAGCGAAGACGTCTTTCTCCGGGAACGTGGTGGTATTGCTGTGCGACAGGGTCCAGATGCTCTCTGGGGGATGATCGCTGATGAGACTGAGCAGTCCGTTGTCGGTGCCGATAAAGTAGTGGCCCTCGAGTTTAACAACTACGAACTGGTCGCCACGGCTCCCCGCTGAGTCGACGCCGACAATGTGGATCGTCCCGGCCGGGAACTCGCGAAAAACCGAGCGCATCACAAAAGCTCCGTGTGCAATATCGAAGTGCCGGATGCTGTGGCTGATGTCGACGATGACGGCGGTGGAATGAAGGGAGAGTATGCGTGCTTTAATGGCGGCTACGTAATGATCACTTTCTCCAGCATCTGTCAAAAGTGTT
>JBIQJZ010000082.1:1702-2099 GCA_044507115.1 Flammeovirgaceae bacterium
TTATCAAAGCCATTCAGAAAGCGGGTTTAGACGTTTAGAGCGGCACGGTTGGTGTGCGAATTTGTTGTATTTTCGTACAAAAATAAGCTATCGCGATGAATTTCCCCGGTCGGGTCGCGGCCAGGAGGAAATAAAGTGCGCGACGGCGCGGAACCGGAACTTCCGACGGGTTCGTCGGGTTATCAAAAGCATCGAATACAAAAACAACTGGAACAACCATTTGATAGAGAAAACAGTAAATCTTGACAACATTTCGTTGATCGACTTCCTGGGAGTCGAAAACAAGAACATCGACTCACTGGCTGCGGCTTTCCCAAAGACCCGCATCGTGTCCCGGGGCAATCAGATTGTGCTCCGCGGAAGTACCGCCGAGATTGTTCAAATTGACGATATCCTT
>JBIQJZ010000082.1:2109-14650 GCA_044507115.1 Flammeovirgaceae bacterium
GATCCAGCACTATCACAAATATGGCCGCGTCACCGAGGAGAATGTAAAAAGCTACATCGCCCGGGAAGAGGAGATCACCTTACCCGACTCTCCTAATGGCGTCGCGCCGGATGGCGTTATTATCTACGGAACGCGTGGTTCGGCAATCAAGGCGAAGACGGTTAACCAACAGCGACTCGTGGATGAGTCGGGGGCAAATGACTTGGTCTTTGCGCTCGGACCCGCGGGGACGGGTAAGACGTACATATCCGTTGCGCTGGCAGTTCGCGCGCTGAAAAGCAAGGCGGTGAAGAAGATCATCATCTCGCGCCCGGCCGTGGAGGCGGGGGAGAACCTTGGCTTCTTGCCGGGAGATCTCAAAGAAAAGATCGACCCGTACTTGCGTCCGATATACGATGCGTTGAATGACATGATACCGTACGAGAAGCTGAGTTACTACATGGAACGTGAGATCATCGAGATCGCACCACTGGCGTACATGCGCGGCCGTACACTCAACAATGCATTTGTTCTCCTGGATGAGGCGCAGAATACTACACCCATGCAGATGAAGATGTTCCTCACGCGCATGGGACCGGAATCCAAAATGATCATAACGGGTGATCCCACGCAGGTCGACCTACCGTCGAATCAGCGGTCGGGTTTGAAAGAAGCTATCCGGATACTCGGCGATGTAAAGGGTATCGGGTTCGTCGAACTCACGGATAAGGATGTCGTCCGACATCGTCTGGTGAAGGATATCATTGAGGCGTATAACCGTGAGAGTCCGCAGTCGGCCGTTCAGGGTCCGCAGAAGGTCGCCTCATAAACGCTATCCTTAATCAGGAAAACAGGCGTGCCACCGCGCGCTTATGTCGCAGGGAAGTCTCTACCTTCCCTCATGTTTCGCTGGATTCCGTACACGTTTGTTCGCACGGTGCTATTCTTTATCGGTGGCATTGTCACGGGCTACTACCAGCCGTCTCTCATTTCCGTTTCTTTTGCATTCGTGCTGGCGGGAGCTCTACTGGTAGCGTATGTCGCCGTTGCACGCAGGGGGAGACAGGTCCGGCCTCGTCCCAATCCGGGGTCGATAGCGCTATCGGTCGTATTCATACTCGGTTATGTGCACGTAGGGCTGCAGACGGAGTCGGAGGAAGAGGACCATCTCCTTCGCTGCACGGAGGAGGTGTTTGCGTTTCGCGCTATCGTCACGCGCTTCCCTGAGGAACGGGCTCGCTCGTGGAAGTTGGAGGCCCGGGTCGACGGTATCTACACGCCGCATTGGCAAGAGAGAAGGGGTGGCATCGTGCTGTATTTCGACAAGAGCGACTTCCCCGAGCCGTTTGTCTACGGCGACGTCCTTCTCATCCGGGGTGTTCCTCAGCTCCCGGATTCAGCGCGCAATCCGAGGCAATTCGACTATCGCCGGCACCTGGCACTGCGCAATATCTATCACCAGTGTTTTGTCCGTGGCGATGATGTGCATAAGGTAGGACATGCCCCGGACAATGTTGTCCGAAAGTTCGCGTACCAGTGCCGGCGTCGTGCAGGGGCTGTGTTAGACCGCTACCTCAGCGGCGACCGCGAGCGTGGTGTGGCGTCGGCGTTGGTGCTCGGTGTAACGGATGGACTGGACAACGACTTGCTGGCCGCATATTCAGGTACCGGCACCATGCATATTCTCGCAGTCTCGGGACTGCACATTAGCGTGATCTATATGATCCTGCTGCGTGTGCTATCGCCGTTGAACAACTCTCGGCGCGGGCGTTGGATCGTGGCATTCGTCTCGCTTGCTTTGCTCTGGCTATATGCGTTGATCACCGGATTAAGTCCCTCGGTGCTGCGGGCCGTGATGATGTTCTCCTTTCTCGCAATTGCGAAACCGTGGTCGCGCTCGACTAACGTCTACAACACGCTGGCGGTATCAGCTTTCTTTCTGCTGGTGTATGATCCCTTCCTGGTTTTCTCCGTCGGTTTTCAGTTGTCGTATATCGCTGTGCTTGGCATTGTTCACATCTACCCGCGTATTCTCCACGCATGGCAGCCCGATCACGTGATTACTGTCCACGTTTGGAAAGCTGCTGCCGTGTCAATTTCTGCGCAACTGGCCACGCTGCCGGTGAGTTTGTTGTATTTTCACCAGTTTCCAAATTACTTTCTGGTTTCCAACTTGTTGGTCGTGCCGCTTTCGTTTGTCATTCTCGTCGCAGGCCTTGTGCTGATCGGTGTGAGTTTCATTTCTGTAGTGGCAGTGGTCATCGGGATTTGCCTTTCCTGGATTGTCCGACTGGCGAATGGAATCGTCTTTGCCATGGACAATCTGCCGTTCGCGGTCATTGATAACCTGTACATTTCAGTTGCTCAGGCGATGTTGCTACTACTCCTGATCGCATTGGTTCTGACATTGTTTGATACGAAGGAGTTCCGTTATGTCGTTTATTGTTTTACGACTGTGCTGGCGTTTTCGATCCTCCAGTGGGTACACTTTTACCGAAATGTTGACGTGCGGAGTCTGGTGGTGTATCACGTGCCGGGCCGCAGCGCGATCGATCTCATTGATTGCGGACGCGTGTATTTCCTGGGCGATAGTGCTGTGCGGCATGCTCCCCGGACAATGACATTCCATGTCGCGCCCTACCGGATCGCGACCGGGGTGTCGAGGGATGATCCCGCAACAGAAGTCCACCGCTTTCAAGGTGGGACCCTTACGCGCTGGGGTGGTGGGCTAGTGCTTCAGCTGACGGCTCGCGACTACGTCATACCGAAGGGCGTCTCGGTCGATTGCCTGGTCGTTAGCCGCAACGCCGTTCGCGACCCGGGCGAGTTAGTGGGACGCATTCGGTGTGGTGTCGTTGTGCTGGACAGCAGCAACTCGTTTTTGTTGGCCGCGCGTTTCCTGGAGGCGGCGAAGTTGTATAACTTGGACGTGCACTCGGTCTTGCACCACGGTGCGTACGTTACAAGCAATCGAAATACGTGACACACATGAAGTATATCCAGTATTCGGTGGAAGACGGCATTGCATTCATTACGCTCGACCGACCCGACAAGAGCAATGCCCTCAGCTTCGACCTTGTGTCGGAGTTGAAGGTGGCTTTCAAGTCGGCCGAAGATGATCCCGCCGCTCGGGTCGTGGTGCTTCGCGCGAACGGCGATTCGTTTTGTGCAGGCGCTGATCTACAGTATTTGCAAGAGCTTCAGAGCAATTCTTTTGAACAGAATCTGGCCGACTCCGATCATCTAAAAGAGTTGTTCTTGGCCATATACCAGATGAATACCATCGTAATTGCACAGGTGCACGGTGCCGCACTCGCCGGCGGCTGCGGCCTCGCGACGGTAGCCGACTTTGTCTTTGCCGCACCCGAGGCGACATTCGGCTACACGGAGGTGCGGATCGGATTTGTTCCTGCCATTGTTATGGTCTTCTTGCTGAGGAAGATCGGTGAGGCGCGCGCGCGTCAGTTGTTGCTCGGCGCTTCGATTATCACCGCGCAGGAGGCGCTCGAAATAGGTCTGATCCAGTACCTGGCTCCTCGCGAAGACCTCGCTCAGGTGGTGCGCACATTCGCTGAACAATTGATGTCGGCGAATTCGTCCTACGCAATGGGTGTGACCAAGCAGATGATTGCGAAGGTGCAGGCGCTGACGATCGATGACGCGCTGGCGTTTGCCTCGGAGATGAATGCGAAAGCTCGGGGAAGTGATGACTGTCGGCGTGGCATTGCTGCATTCCTGAACAAGGAGAAGATCGATTGGAATAAATAAAAAACAAAGGGTACCTAAGGGTACCCTTTGTCAGTTGGTTTCAGGAGATTTATCCGAGGTCTTTCTCAAGTTCTTCCACCTTGGCCTGGGCTTCATCTTTGCCCATCTCTACAGCTTTGCGATAGAGATCAAGAGCTTCCTGTTGTGCTCTCTTTTTCTTCCGGGGGGCGAACTGTGTGCGGTTAGCGGCTTCTTCGAGTGCCTGCGCCTGTTGGAAGTAAGACTCTGCTGCAAAGTTCTTGCTCTCGTCGTTCAATTCCTCAATGGCTGATTCCAGCGCTGCGACGTTCTCTTCACGCTCGCGAAGTGCCATATCGTTGAGAACGATCAGCGAGTCGCGTGAGGTTACCGTGCGTGTCAGCGTTTGGTTTTGGGCGCGGACCGATGCGACCTCCTCCTCAAGCGAGGTCAACTTCGCGGTCGTTTCCTCGAGGTCGGCCTTCAGGCGACTCACCGTGCTGGCGTACGCCCGATTCTGTTTTGCCTTTTTCTCAAGCTCTTCGATCTTCGCTCTGCTTTCTTTTACGTACTCGCGAATGCTGGCGAGTCGATTCTTATAATCCTGATAGGATGCGCCTTCTACCATGTCAGTGCGCAGGAGTTGCCGGCTCGCATCAATGGAGTCAATCATTACTCCTACCTCTTGCAGCGCTTGTTCAGTCTGCTGACTTGCTTGCAGTTCTGTTTTCAGGGAATCAATTTCTTGCTGGAGTGCAGCTTCCTTTTGTTTGTCATTACAACTCAAAAGGATCCCCGCAGCGGCTAAACCCAGGATGAATGTTCGGATCATAGTATTGTTGTTTTAGGTTAATCTCTCCCTGGTTTTAGCAAATACTGCGTCGCGAACCCCGCTGTGCATCAACCAGCCGCCGAAATGCAGATTTTGGAGTTTAAATGCATTATACGGCGATGAACTGCATTTTACGACGATCGGTGGTTCACCGGCGGATCGTTTCAGGTGTAGCGTTATTCTACACATTGGTGATGAAGGCCGACGGCCCGTTGGCGGCGTAAGCCATTGTAAATCTCCATATCCTCGTTTGCGGGATTCCCGAAGTTTGTATTACTTGTCGGGCTATGAACAGGAAGGGAACGCTGGCTTTGATAGTCTTTCTCTCAGTGGCTTCGTCTGCCGCCGGCCAAATCAAGAACACAATGCTTGGTGAAATCGCCGGAGGCGATGGTCCTTGTGCCGCCGCTGTGGCAGTGAACCCTCGCAATCCTGCCAACGTGGTGGTGGTGTCGGGTAGGGGCGAGGGATACGTGACGAAAGACGGAGGTAGCTCCTGGACGACTACCCGGATCGCTTCCGAACAGGAGCGGTTCTTCGGCGATCCTGTACTATTCGCGGACGACAAGGGTGGATATTACATGTTCCATGCGATGGATGCCGGCGAAGAATCGGAGAGCGCCCGGCTCCTGATGAGACGGTCGGGCGATGGAGGGGAAACATGGACGCAGGGAGACCCGGTGTTGACCGATGCATCACGCCGTGTTCAAACTCCATGGGCCATCCGCGATGGCAAAGGGAATTTCTTTGTTACGTGGACCCAATACGAAGGTAGTGACGGTGTATGTAAAGCGAGCGTGTACTTCAGCATGTCCAAGAATGGAAAAAAGTGGTCAGACCCGGCGCTGATCGGCGATCTAGGCAAGTGTGTTCCGCATGACAGAACCGGCGCGGCTGTTCCAGCTGTGACGTTTGACGGCAAGGCGATGATCGCATGGTCGGGCAACAACAAAATACTTCTTGACCGCTCTTTTAACGGCGGAGAATGGTGGTTGAGCAATGACATTACAGTCGCGGACCAGAAGGGTGGCTCCAGCCTGCTGATACCGGGTCATGACCAGTGCAACGCCACTCCGGTTCTGGTGACTGACCTCAGCAAAAGTCCTTTCCGGGGGAGTCTTTATGTTACCTGGTCGGACCAGCGAAATGGGGAGCACGATACGGATATTTGGTTCACGCGATCCCACAACTTCGGCGACAACTGGTCGCTGCCCGCGCGGATCAACAACGACGGGTCGGGGCGGCATCAATATATGCCCTGGATAACGATTGACCAGGCTACCGGGTACATATACATCTTGTATTATGATCGAAGAAATCACGAAGACAACAACACGGACGTCTACCTCGCGTGGTCGGGTGACGGTGGTGTTTCATTTCAAAACAAGCTGATAAGCGAGTCACCGTTTACACCTGACGAGGGGCACCCGATCGGCGCATTCATCAATGTTTCAGCGCACAAGGGCGTCATTGTACCTGTCTGGTCGCGTGTTGATGCGGGTAAGGTCAGTATCTGGACGGCTGTGCTGAAACAGGATGATCTCAAGAAGAAGGATTGAGCCCTCAGAGTACTCCTCCGCTGACCATCGCCACTTCTTCAAATGCTTTAATAAAGGCTTCAACCGGTCGCGCCCCGGAAATTCCGATGCGATTCTCAATGATAAACAGCGGCACGCTCGTGATCCCGAGATCCTGAAGTTCCTTTTCGGCCATCTCGATTTCAAGTAGTCCGGTGTTGCTATCCAGCAGTTGGTCTACCCGGTCGACATCCATCTCCACGGCTGCTGCGATGTGAAGGAGATTGGCCTTCTGACTGAGGTCTAAACCCTCGGTGAAATACGCCCGAAAGAACAACTCGACGATCCCGGCTTGTTTGCCTTCGTCGCGCGCCAGCATGATGATGCGATGGATATTGCGTGTATTTGGATAAACTGTCTGAAGATGGAGATTGAAGACCAGTTCTTCACGGGCGGCGGTCAAGCGGATGTGCTCGGTGAGCTGATGATACCGTTCAGCACTTCCAAACTTCCGGGATAAGTGGGTTTTGAAATCCACGCCTTCCGCTGGGACATGGGGATTGAGTTCGAACGGAAAATAGCTGACTGAAAAATCAAACCTGTCGGACGCGAGCATCATGGCTTTCTCCATGCGATGTTTGCCGATATAACACCACGGACAGACGATGTCGGACACGACTTCAATGCTGATGGTGGCCCGAGGACCGGTCATAATGGGATTGGTTTACCAGGAGTCCCCAAAATGCATGCCTGCACCGGCCTTCGTTATCTTGAACCTTTGTTGTATTTTTGCCCCCGCAGCATCCATCATTCGCCATAGGCGTGCACGATCGTGGAGCTGGCTCCAAAAAAACCGCTTTTTGAATACCCGAAAACAGAAAAACATGACAGTCGACGAAAAACTCAAATTCAAGGTAAAAGACCTGTCCCTGGCGGATTGGGGACGGAAAGAAATCAAATTGGCGGAGGCTGAGATGCCGGGATTGATGGCTACTCGTGAAGAGTATGGTGCATCAAAGCCACTGAAAGGCGCCCGGATTGCGGGATGCCTTCACATGACTATTCAGACTGCGGTACTGATCGAGACACTGATCGAACTTGGCGCCGAGGTGTCGTGGTCATCTTGTAACATTTTCTCTACGCAAGACCATGCTGCTGCTGCGATTGCAGCTGCCGGTGTCCCGGTCTTTGCCTGGAAGGGTATGAATGAAAAGGAATTTGACTGGTGCATTGAACAGACACTTTATGCATTCAAGGACGGCAAGCCGCTGAATATGATCCTGGACGATGGTGGCGACCTGACGAATATGGTTTTGGACCGCTATCCTGAGTTGGTGCCGGGCATTCGCGGTATCTCGGAGGAAACAACAACGGGTGTACATCGCCTGATAGAGCGAGCAAACAACGGAAAGCTGCCGCTGCCTGCTATCAACATCAATGACTCCGTGACGAAGTCGAAATTCGACAACAAGTATGGTTGCAAGGAGTCGTGTGTGGATGCTATACGCCGTGCAACTGACGTGATGATCGCCGGAAAGGTAGCGGTCGTTGCAGGTTACGGCGATGTTGGCAAAGGGTCTGCTGCTTCGCTTCGCGGAGCGGGGGCTCGTGTCATCGTCACAGAGATCGATCCGATCTGCGCGCTTCAGGCAGCGATGGATGGTTACGCGGTTCGCAAAATGGATGACGCCGTAAAAGAGGCTGACATCGTAGTGACCGCCACCGGTAACTTCAATATCATCGTCGATCGTCACTTCGAAAACATGAAAGACAAGACGATTGTCTGTAACATCGGTCACTTCGACAACGAGATCGATGTTGCGTGGCTGAATAAGAATGCCTCCAAGGACACGATCAAGCCTCAGGTTGACATTTATACGTTAAAGAACGGTCGTCAGGTTATCCTACTCGCGGAAGGCCGGCTCGTGAACCTGGGATGTGCCATGGGCCACCCTTCGTTCGTGATGTCAAACTCATTCACAAATCAGACGCTCGCGCAGATCGAATTGTGGGTGAACCACGGCAAGTACGAGAACAAGGTTTATATGCTGCCGAAACATCTCGACGAGAAAGTCGCTCGCCTTCACCTGAAGAAGATTGGCGTGGAACTGGATACGTTGTCGCCGGATCAGGCGAAGTATATTGGCGTTGAGGTCGCCGGGCCGTTCAAGCCTGAGTACTATCGATACTAAGTCGTTTGCCGCTTCGGCACGCAGGCGCGTAGACTCGATCCAACTGGGTGGGGTCTACGCGTTTTCAATTCTGGATATTCAGCTTTTCTTTCTATTTTGAGCCACCATGGCTTCCATCCTGCTAATCGAAGACGATCTGACCTTCTCTCGTATCCTCGAGGGATTTCTCACGCGAAAGGGCTATCGCGTGACAACAGCGCACAAGGGTAAAGACGGAATGAAAGCATTCGAGACGAAGTCGTTCGATTTCATTCTCCTCGATTACCGGTTGCCCGATACGACGGGTATGGACATTCTTCTCGAAATCAGGAGGACCAATACCACCGTTCCGGTAGTCATCATGACGAGCTTCAATGACATCCGCACGGCAGTGCGGGCGATCAAGGCGGGCGCGTACGAGTATATTACCAAGCCCGTCAATCCGGATGAGTTGTTGATGATACTTCAGAATGCCATGAAGAAGGAAAAGGAAACGGAAAACGTTGCTGCTCCTACCTCTTCAGACGGACCGAAGTTCGTGACCGGGAGCAGTGCTGTTGCGAAGGATCTTCATGAAATGGTCAAGCTCGTAGCTCCTACCAATATGTCCGTCTTAATAGAGGGCGAGAGCGGAACAGGAAAGGAGAACGTCGCGCGCACGATACACCGCATGAGCCCACGTGCGAAGGGACCTTTTGTGGCTGTCGATTGCGGCGCACTCTCGAAGGAACTAGCGGGTAGTGAATTGTTTGGCCATGTCAAAGGTAGTTTTACCGGTGCAGTAACCGACAAAGTTGGTCAGTTCGAAGCTGCTCACAAGGGTACTATTTTTCTCGACGAAGTCGGCAACCTTTCCTACGACGTGCAGGTCAAATTACTCCGTGCGATCCAGGAACGGATTGTTGTGCCGATCGGAAGCAACAAGGAGGTTCGTATCGACGTCCGCATTCTCACTGCGACAAATGAGGATCTCGCCGAGAGTGTCAAACGAGGTGAATTTCGCGAGGATCTGTATCATCGGATCAACGAGTTCAAACTGACCGTACCTGCCTTGCGTGAACGCGGAAAGGATTTGCATGAGTTTCTTGAATTTTTTAAGGACGAAGCAAATCGCGAGTTGGAGAGAAATGTAAAGACGTTTGATCCGGAAGTGATAAAACTTTTTGAGGTATATGACTGGCCCGGCAACTTGCGCGAGCTTCGAAATGTCGTGAAGCGCGCGGTACTGCTAACACTTGGTGAAAGCGTTACGCTCCAAAGTCTTCCACCTGAGATGATCGAAAACATGCACGCCGCGGAGGTCCGGGAAAAAACAGCGGGCGTATACGACCTCAAAGCACTGCAAGAGGTCCAGGAGCGGGAAATGATTCTTAAGACACTTCGGGAGGTTCGGTACAACAAGTCCAAGGCTGCCCGTATTCTGAATATCGACCGAAAGACCCTCTACCTAAAGATGGACAAGTACGGTATTGAATAGGTTTCGCGTCGTATTCAGGCGAGTTGCATGTGCGCCACCACTTCCTCGAGCTGGGCAACTGTACTCCGCAAATTTTCGTCGAACTTGTCAATCGGTGTGCCCGATACGATCATTGATTCAATTTCCTGAAAACGACCGCCGAGATCGGCCAGTCCGATCTGGGACACACGGCCCGATAGCCGGTGAACAACTTCGCGCATAGCGCTCGTGTTGCGTCGCTGCATTGCATTTCGCAAGACCTCAAGATCGGCACTGGTCTCTTCCACAAATTGTGCAACGACTGATTGAAAGAGCGATTCATCATGCAGGGTCATCTGTCGCAGGGTCGAGAGGTCTGGTGAATCCGGCGTCTTCGCATCCGGTATGTTCAGCAACTCCAGTAGTTCCGCCGCGCGAAACGGTTTCGAGAGTATGGAGTCAAATCCCTGTTGCAGGATATCATCCCGCTCTTCCGTCAGTACGTGGGCTGTTAACGCGATAAACCTGACGTGTTGCGGATACTTCCTGCGCAGTTCCTGGCATAGATCAATCCCGCTCATCGATGGCATGCGTATATCCAGCAAGATATGCGTCGTGTTCTCCTGTACCGGCGAGGCGATGCATTCGTGGGGGTTGTCAAAAGTAGTGTGGTCGATATTGTTCTTGCTAAGGATGAGCGAACATAGGCGGAGGATCAGCGGATCGTCATCGACCACAATCACGTTGCTGTTGGAGACCGGCATGATGAGCTCGGTCATTGCTTCGGGCCTGTCGATTATGACGCTGGACTTTGCAAACCGCAGGTCAACCTGGAACGTTGAGCCGGAACCGGGTTTGCTGGTGACGCTGAGTTCGCCGCCCTGGGCCTGCACCAATGATTTTACGATACTGAGTCCAAGACCAGTTCCGCCGTAGTTTCGGGTAATATTCGGATTCGCTTGTTCAAACTGGTTGAAGATCTTGTCGAGGTCATCGGGTACGATTCCGATGCCCGTATCGGCGATCACGAATTTGCACTGTACGTCTGTCTCGTCCTCGGCAGTTGTCACGGCAAGTTTAATAAATCCTTTGCTGGTGAACTTGATCGCGTTTCCAAGCAGATTATACAAGATCTGACGCAGCCGGAATGAGTCGCCAGTAAGCGTGAACGCTGAAGCATTCTCGGTGTCAAGCACGAATGTCAATCCTTTTTGCTCAGCCTGGATGCGCATAGCGGCTTCGACTTCCTTGATTAAAGGAAGCAGTTCAAACGGCTTTTTCTCGAGGGTAAAGTTACCCGATGAAATGCGACTATAGTCAAGGACCTCGTTCACGATATGCAGCAGATGTTCGGAGGAGTTGTGAATGGCTGCCGCTGCTTCGGCAGGATTCCGGGGATCTTGCTTCAGTTGCTCCGCGAACCCAAGGATCGATTGTAGAGGCGTGCGAATCTCATGACTCATATTGGCGAGGAATCGCTGCTTGATCTGGCTGAGTTCTTCCGCTTTGTCGCGGGCTACCTCGAGCTGAGACTTGTAGTAATTGCTGCGAGTAACGTCAATATAGATCAGGTATACAAAGAAGGCCGCGGCAAGGACGAAGGACAACAAAAGTATGTTGGTTCGGGAAATACTTTGATTCATCACTGAAACGGCGTGACTGTTCGTATCCTTCATGTGCTGCAGCTCTTCGATCTCGACGTCGTGCAGAATATTGAGGAGCTCGTTGATAAACATGCTATTTGCCTGAATGAGATCGAGTTCCTGGCGCTCGAGCTGCTTTTGTTGGTTTCGCTGTTCGGTTTCAAGCTCTCGCATGATGCGTTCAACCTCCAAAAGTGCATCGTTCTGCCGAGCCACCGCAAGAGTGTCCACATTCACACTGAGGTGTTCTTCAACCCGTATCGTTGGTGTTTCTTCTTCTTCAGGTTCCTTCTTGCCGAATAGCTGTCGAAAGAATGAGCGATGTTCCTTCTTCTGCATCCGATTCGTGTCTGGCAGATAGGTGGTTATGGTTCGCCGCTGCATCGTTACGAGGCTGCTGTCGATCGACATCTCTTCATTTGTGAGAATAGCTGCGAGAGTATCAAGCTGCGCCGAGAACTTCCTGGTGTCAAGTATTTCTGCTTTAACCTTGAGGTAAGAGAAAAATAGTTTGTTCCTATCGTTAAGAACGTCTTTCATTTCCCCCAACCGCACCCGCTGGCTGGTGTCCCAGGGCATACCGGTGAGTGAGTCGATCAGTGTGTTCAGCGTTGCCGACTGATTCAGAAAGGATCGATATGGTTTGTTTGGATTGGTAATTGCCTCCGCCCGCTGTAATTGATCCAGGGTAGTGATTTCGTGAAAAACACGGTTTAGCAGCGTGAGTTTTTCATTCGGCTCCGATAGTTCTTCAACGGTTCCGAGGAGTTCGCGAAATGAAAAACGGCTGATACTTTGCGCGAGGACGACGGCGATAAAGGCTAACAGGAATGCAGCCAGGATATTGCGGACAACGGATCGGGGATTCAGGCTATTCTTGATGTATCCCATGAAGACGCGTTCTTTTTTCGGATCGGACAAAAGCTGGTAAGAGACTGCAATAGTCTTACCAATATCGCTTTTTCAAGTCAATTGTCGACCGGTTAAGGTAAACAATTCCGACACGAAAAAAATTCTCGCTTGGAACCTGTTCGGATCCGTTGTCCGCCCTGTTTACACGCTTCTTCCGCGTATTAAACGCAGCAGGATTGCGATCACCGCGATGACCAGTAGAACGTGAATAATGCTGCCTACACTGAAGACAAACGCGCCTAACAACCATCCGATGATGAGTATGATGGCAATGATGTACAATAAGTCGCCCATAATAAACGTTTTGGTCGGTTAAAATCAAAAAT
>JBIQJZ010000083.1:0-14529 GCA_044507115.1 Flammeovirgaceae bacterium
CCAATCGTACTCCCGATGATCGGAGGCGTACTGACGTCATCTACCCACATTCTGTTAGTGACGCCATTGATCTTCCTGATGACAAAAGAATATGAGCTCAGAAAATTCGGCAAACTCGACGTATATGAAGGCGGACACTAGAATCTGTTACATCGAAAAGCGTGTGGCATACTGGATAGCGCTCCTTGCCATAGTTTGGTCCATTCCGGGCAATGCCCAGGTAATCGGGCTTGACAGCGTTTTTGCATCAATCAACCAAAATAACCCGTCGCTCAAGGAGTACGATAGCAAGATGAGGGCGTACCAGGAGTACGCAATCGGGGCTTCCGGATGGATGGCACCTATGTTCGGTGCTGGACCATTCATGCGACCCTACAAGTCCAACGACGCGATGCCAGCCGGAAACGAAGGCGCATGGATGTTCTCGATTGAGCAAGGCATCCCGAATCCGGCCAAACAAAGAGCGAGACGAAACTACATTCAGTCGCAAGGGAACGTCGAAGGCGAAAACCGGGCAATAAAACTGAATACCCTGAAAGCTGAGGCTCGCTTGCTGTACTACGAATGGCTGGTGGCGGAACAACGCATACGGCTACTGAAAGAAAACGCAAAGCTCATTGAGTTCCTCCTCCGCCTCGGGCGAATTCGGTATCCATATAACCAGGAGAGTCTCGGCAGCATCTATCAGGCCGAAGCACGACTCGCCGAGACTGAGAACGAGCTCTTGACTACGCAGGGGGAGATCGAGCAAAAGAGCCACCGACTCAAAGCCCTGATGAATCTATCCCCGACTGATTCAATCGCCGTGGATACGACAACATTGGTGATACTGGACCGGATCCGCATCGCCGAGGACACAGTTCACCTTTCGAAAAAGCGCAGTGACGCACGGCGCATCGATCAGATGATCGAAACACTAAGACTGAATCAACGAATGACGAGCTTCCAGGCAAAACCGGACTTCAGTCTCCGGTTGGACCATATGCAAGCCATTGGTAACATGCCAAACCAGTTCAGTGCTATGGCCATGATCACAATCCCAATTGCACCCTGGTCATCGAAATCGTATAAAGCGAACATAAAGGGCACACAATACGAGATCGAAGCGCTGCAGCAGACACGCGAATCCATATTGGTCGAAACGCGCGGCCAGCTATCGGGCATTGCCAGCCGCATTGACCGATTGGAGAAGCAGCTTCAAAACTATCGAACAAGAATACTTCCTGCACTGCGCAAAGGATACCAGTCTTTGGTAATCGCGTATGAGGAGAACCGCGAGCACCTGCCTGCAGTCATCGAAGGCTGGGACGCCGTTAATATTGCCGAGGCGGACTATCTCGACAAGCTGAGTGAGTTCTACACCCTTATTGCAACGTATGAAAAAGAGATTGAAAAATAGTGGTCTGATGATCGTAATTGTGCTAGCGCTATTGTCAGCGTGTAGAGGAGACGAAGTTGCTCACGAGCACACATACACATGTCCCATGCATCCTACCGTGATCTCCGATCGACCGGGAGCATGTCCGGTTTGCGGAATGGACCTCGTGCAAACGCACACCGGAGACACAAACGCGGAGATTGTCGCCGACCTGGCCCCTCTCCTCACGTCGCCGGCGATATCGATAGTCTCCGGCCTCAAGACAATCAAGGGAGAGTACAAGTCTGTTCCCACGAGCGTGGACGTAGCCGGCGTTGTCGCATATGACACCCGGCATCTCTATACGATACCGGCTCGCGTTGGCGGTAGAATTGAGCGGGTGTTTGTGCGGGCTGAGTTTCAACCGATATCCCGTGGCCAGAAGATCGCAGAAATATACAGCCCCGAATTGGTGGCAGCACAACGGGAGTTGATCCACCTACTTGCAAATGATGCAGACAATAAGGGGCTTATCGACGGAGCGCGGCAGAAACTTCTGCTCCTCGGCATGACCAAACAACAGATCACGTCGCTTGCGCAGTCATTGAAACCAGCTACCACAATCCCGGTGTATAGTGAATATTCGGGCTATGTCGTTCGGTCCGGTGTGGCAACATCCGAAGATGCTCCCCTGCTTCGGGAAGGCCACTACGTCGAGCGTGGCGAGACGCTATTCGCTGTCGTCGCAGATCAGGCGTTGCGCATCGACCTTTCGGTACCAGCATCATATGCCCCACTTGTGGAACGAGGAACACCGGTTGAAGTAATCACAGGTGCAGGTAATGTAATGGATGCAAGGGTAGAACTCGTGAAGTCCTTCTTCGAGAAGGGCGAGCATTTTGCACAGATGCGGGTCCATGCCAATGAGTGGAAAGAGATTCGCATTGGTGAGCTGGTCACCGCACGTCTCCAACTCGATTCCACGGAGGGTTTATGGGTCCCCAGGGCTGCCGTACTGTCGCTCGGACTCCAGGATGTAGTCTTTTTGCAAGACCGCGGTCTATATAAACCGAAACGCGTTACAACGGGTGTATCGGCGAATGGTGAGATACGTATTGAAAGCGGACTGGCTTCAACGGACGAAATTGCCGCAAACGCGCAATTCCTGGTCGACAGCGATAGCTTCATTAAACCCGTACAGTGACATGAGAACGTTCATAACAACTATCGCCATCTGTCTCACATTTGCCTGCACCCCACAGCAGGAGTACGGTGAAAACGACCCGCGTGAAAGCGATGCCGAAACGATACCGTCACCAGCTCGTCACATCATGTTAAGCGATCGCCAAATCAGGCTGGCAAACGTCTCGATACAACCGGTGACAGCGACGCCGATAGATCAGTCGCGTGCCATCAACGGCCGGGTGGTTATTGACGAAAACAATAGCCGAATCATCAGCAGTCGTGTAGCAGGGCGCATTGAGAAACTTCACGTGAAAGAAACCGGTAAGAAGGTAGCAAGTGGCGAGGCATTGTACACAATGTACAGCGAAGAGTTGCTGGCCCTACAGCGAGAGTACCTGCTTACGAAGGATCGCGCCGGGCAATCTCAACACCCGGCAGTAGAGGGGGCCGCGCGGAAGCTCAAGCTATACGGATTAACAGATGTACAAATCTCCCGACTAAATCCGGACGAGCTTCTGACCGAGGTAACATTCGTGGCACCAGTTTCCGGTGTGGTAACGGAGATTGCCGCGGCCGAGGGGCAGTACGTCAACGAAGGCACTGGTCTCTACCGGGTTGAAGACATGACAACAGTTTGGGTGGAAGGCGAATTGTATCCAGGCGAAATCGCTGATGTGGAACCGGGCGATAGGATCCGCGTATCCGCTGACGGACTGGGTGCTCGAGGCATTGATGCAGCGGTAACATTCGTCAGCCCCGAATTCAAAAATGGAACTCAGATCGCCATCTTACGTGCATCCCTTCAGAATACCGGAAACGTACTCAAACCCGGTCAGCAGGTTCGCATCATGCTGACGCGGTCCGAATCGGGCGCAATAATTGTCCCCCGTGACGCGGTCATTCGCGATCAGTTCGGAAGTCATGTATATGTTCAATCGGGAAACAACACGTTCCGACCACAGATCGTCACCACAGGTATGGAAAACGACTTCGAAATTCAGATCATTCAAGGCCTGCAACAGGGCGATACGGTCGCAGTCTCAGGAGTATATCTCCTGTATTCGGAATTGATCCTCCGACACGGACCGGTACAAGACGCACATTTGAAAATGCACCACTAAATATGTATTATTCCTTTTGCAACTTTAATTTCTACTTTATGAAAACAAGATCGGTAATCTTTACCTCGCTATTAGCAGCCGCCGCGCTGGCATTCAGCTGCTCCGGTGACAAGCACAACCATCATGGCGACGGTCACGGTCAACACGACGGTCACGAGCATGCATCCGGATCATCCGCTGCCGCTGAAGTCCAAAAACCGCAATTCGAAGTTGACAAGAAATTCCGGGAGCAACTCGCAGAAGTCTTTGACAGCTATGTGGATCTTCAGGAGGCATTTGTTGCATCCGATGTAAAGGAAGTCCAGCGGGAAGCTGCGGAGACCAGTCGCGCGTTGAAAGAAGTTGACATGGCATTACTAACCGGCGCAGCGCACAACGATTGGATGGTATATCACGCCGGATTGGAATCTTCAATCGAAGCCATCCGCGCGAATGAGGATATTGAAAGGCAGCGAAAGGCATTCAGTGCGCTGACCGACCATCTCTACAAGAGTGTGAAAGCGTTTGGCCTGGATGGAGACCATGCGTACTACACGTATTGTCCCATGGCCTTTAACAACGAAGGAGCATACTGGCTCAGTGATGAAGAGAAGGTTAGCAATCCCTACTTCGGGGACAAGATGCTGCGCTGCGGACAAGTCAAGGAAAAGTTGCAGTAGGAGAAATCCTACTGCCCTCCACGCTGCTGCGCACTCAGCAATGCGCTAAGTTCCTCACGTACTTTCCGGAATTGCGGATCATCTGCGAGGTTCTTGTATTCGTGTGGATCCTTCCGGTGGTCATAGAGTTGTGCTCCGGCTTTACCTCCGTCCCATTCGGTGTATCTCCAACGTTCGGTGCGGACACTCCGTCCTTCGATCGATCGCGATCGCATCACTTGGGTAAAAGCAGGGCGGTCCCACTTCTCCTTGGGGTTGTTTAACAGCGGTGTCAGGTCAGTCCCTTGCAGGTAAGCCGGAGGAGTCAACCCACAGAGACTTGCCAGCGTGGGATAAACATCAATCAGTTCAACTACACGCTGTGTAGCTTTTCCGTTACCTTTCGCTCCAGGCGCAGCTATCAGCATGGGGACGCGGGCCACCTGCTCAAACAGGCTCTGTTTTTTCCATTGTCCGTGTTCGGTCAGGTTGTAACCGTGATCGCTCCAAAACACAACGATTGTATTATCAGCGAGTCCCAACTGCTCCAATGCATCGAGCAACTTTCCAACCTGAGCATCCATAAAAGTCACAGATGCATAATATGCTTGAATAACTTCTTTGCGCTGGGTTTCGTTGAGGCCCCAATAGAGCGGATCTGTAAAGAATGCCGCCTTAGGGATATCCTTAAAATGCTCTTCAGGTTCCACCGGAAGGGTGATGCTTTCAAGCGGATACATGTCGAAGTACTTCTTGGGCGCTATATAGGGACAATGAGGACGATAAAATCCCGCAGCGATAAAGAACGGTCCATCGCGGTGTTCCTTCATTAGACGGATCGCCTCGTTGGCGACAATTCCGTCGGTTTGCTCATCGTCGGTACCGTCAGCTTGCATCCATGAGAGCGAACTGCCTAGCCCGCGATTAGGCGTATAGTTGGTAAGCAGATGCTCCTCCTTCTTGTCACGGCCGGAAGGGTTCACAACCTGGTGCCACGATTGCGGATCGTCCTGGCCGTCAGTGCCGATCTGACCAGGCACCCCATAGTGAAATATCTTGCCCACTCTGGCCGAATAATATCCTTTTGATTTGAAAAACTCTGGCAGCGTTGTCACGGTTGGAATGTTGTCTCTGAAAAGGGTCTTCAGATCGAACACGCGGGTGGTATCCGGCCGAAGTCCGGTCAGGACTGAAACGCGGCTCGGACTGCAAAGCGGATACTGAATATACGCACGGTCGAAACGTACGCCCATCCTGGCCAAACGATCAAGATTAGGACTTTTGACAATTGGGTGTCCATACGTTCCAAGTCGGTTATTGAGGTCATCCGAAGCGATGAAAAGAACATTCATCGGTTTGCGCGCACCCTGCTGCTGTGCCCAAGCCGAAACCGCCGCGCATAACAGAGCGATTGAGCACAACGCAATTCTTAACAATCGGGAAACTTTCGGAGGAATTTGGTTCGTCATAGATGGTGCATTGAATACGGACTAAATATAACGGAATACCGCCAATCGGGATCAATCCTTTACCTCGAACGGCGCATTCGGGGCGTTTACGGTGGGGAGCCACTTTCGAAGGGCGGTCTTTACGTCCCGATGATCCGGATCTGCGGCGATGTTATACCATTCGTGGGGATCAGTTTCGTGATCATACAATTCCTCCGTGCCATCATGATATTGAATGTACCGCCAGCGTTCCGAACGAACGGCGTGATTGCCAAGACCATTCGTCGTCACCGCAGGACGTTCCCATTCTGCTTTTGGATTATTCAATAGTGACACGATACTAGCTCCTTCCAGCGCGGGATTGGCCGGCAACCCGCACAACTCGAGCAAGGTCGGATAAATATCGAGCAAGCTAACCGTTCGATCGCTAACACTCCCGCCAGTGGTCATGCCCGGCACCACCGCAAAAAACGGAACACGCGTTGACTCCTCCCACAATGTAAATTTCCGCCAATGCATTTTTTCACCCAGGTGCCATCCGTGATCGCTCACTAGCATTACGATGGTATTTCTTCTATATCGGCTCTGCTCCAACGCATCCAGTAAGCGTCCGATCTGTGCATCGACGAACGACACACTTGCACAATAGGCTTGCACAGCATTTGCCCATAAATTGCGTTCCGTGATAAACTCGTGGTCACCACGCGTGCGTGCCATCAGCAATCCCTGCGGGGGCACATCGTCAAGATCGTCTTCACGGGTAGCAGGAACAACCACTTTATCCAGCGGATAAAGGTCAAAATATTTCTTTGGAACGTACCACGGAAGGTGAGGCTTGTATACACCAACGGCGAGAAAGAAAGGTTTGTCGTGCTGCTCATTCAGAAAACTGATACTGCTCTCCACAACCTTGTGATCAGAAAACACGTCCTCGCCATCCGGCATCGGTGCCCAATCAAAGCTGTCATTCGCCTTTCCCGCAACAGGTTTACGCACAGGCTCCCGGTCTTTGGGAAGGGGAACAAACCGAGGCCAGACAGTTAGATCATTGTAGGGGATGTGAAATATTTTTCCGATTCCGGCAACGCTATACCCGTTGTTGGCGAAATACTCCGGCAGTGTGACAACGTCCGGCATGACAGGACGCCACGGTTGCTTATTGTGATATACACCGGAGGATGACGGCCGAACGCCGGTCAACAAACTGGCACGAGAGGGATTGCAAGCGGGCGCAGAACAATACGCCTTGCGAAAAGTCACACCCAGTCTCGCCAGCCGATCCAGATTCGGCGTCTTAATCCCGGGATACCCGCCAAGCGGACCAACCCAATCGTTCAAATCATCCACGGTGATCATGACGACATTATATGGTTGCGCATGTACGGGTGGCGTTACCAACACCAAACAACAAAGTACACCTACCCGTACCAACCACTGTATCGTACTAACAAGATATCCAGTTGTCATTTCCTGCTCATTACCGATGACATGGCCTCTTCCAATCGCGTCCGGGCTTGTCGCTCAGCCGGGGTCATCCGTTCCAGGGAGATTGGATTTTTTTCTTCGCGGTCTTTTGCCAAATGATAGAACTCGCCGGTTTGATACAACTTCCACTCGTGATCATGGATCCATGTACCCGGCTTGCGGTTCTTTCCGCGTTTTGGATCGTACGAGCAAAAGATCCACTCGCGCGCAGAAGCTTGAGGATCGCTCTTCAACTGGTTGTAGAAGCTCACCCCATCCATAAAGAAATCCCGGGGTTTGGTGGCTCCCGCCACATCGAGGAATGTGGGAACAAAGTCAGTGAAATCAATAAGATTGGTATTAACCAAACCCGGCTTGACAACACCCGCCCAAGATACGATCATCGGCACGTGCGTTCCGTTGTAAAGGTGACCACTCTTGCCTCCCTGCACAGTCGTATTCTTGAAGCGGGAAGTTACACTCGGGTCCGTTCCGTTGTCTCCCATAAAGATGATCAGTGTATTGTCGGCAATACCCGCGTCATTGACCTTCTTAATAAGGTCTCCAACAATTTTGTCTACATAAGAAACCATTCCGCCGAAATAGCGAGGATCACTGGGATGGTTCACTTCCATTCCCTCGTATTCAGGAGTTCCAGGTACCGGCTGGAATGGATCGTGTGTCAGGACCATGGGATAATAAAGGAAGAACGTTTCATCCCGGTGCCTATCTATAAAATCCCTTGCGAATTTGGAGAACACATCCGGACCGTACACCCCCTTCATTTCTTTCTGAACATTTCCATTCGTAGTGATCACCGGGTCTTTGTATCGGGAGAGACGGTCTTCTACTTGCCAGAGGCAGTACTCGTCGAAGCCAGCTTCAAAAGGATAGGATCCTTTCCGATTGCCCGCATCGCGCTGCTCACCTGGTAGTCCGAGCAACTGCCACTTACCCGTGACGCCGGTAACGTAGCCCGCATCTTTCAACAGGTGGGCGAACGTTATCTCACCCGGGTCGAGCACACCGAATCCGACATAGTTTCGAAAATTGTATTTGCCGGTCATCAATTGTACACGGGTGGGTGTGCATAACGGGGTGGAATGCGTGTTCTCAAAACGCATCCCGGCTTTTGCCATAGCATTGAGGTTCGGAGTCTTATACGACTTCCCTCCATTGCACTCCAGGGCTTCGAAGCCCAGGTCATCCGCCATGATCAGGATAATGTTTGGCTTGCGTTGCTGTGCCTCCGCAGCAGCAAACACAACAACAAAAAGCAACGCCACCAACGCAGCACGGATCATATTCACATTCATTTTCATCGCATAAGTGTTTTTAGGTCACTAATATAGACGCCCCGAATTCCATCTGGCGCGCCATTAAAACAAATTCTGGAATAGTCGCGGCTCCAGGCCGGATGAGGATCGAGCTTATAATGACTCCCTCCTTCTTTTACCTTATAGTTCCGGAGTCCTGCCTTGCCCGCGAGGTCTGTGAATATCCTGCAAACAATTATTTCACGATCATCCCGCAAATCAATCAGGCGAATGGGTACTTCTCCGTCACGCCTCGTCACCCACTCCTGATGCGGATATGCATCCGTAATCAAGAAACGCGTCGACGGCTCAACGCTCGGGTGTCCGCTGCCGGAGATCTTTCTACTGAGTACTTTCTTCTCAGACCCGTCGAACCGGATAAGACAAAAGCGCATCATATTGTCGCCTTCCCAGGAGGGAACGAGGTTCATCACAATGTTCTTGCCGTCCGGGTGCCAGTTGGGATGGTTCCCCTGCCCGATCGGCCCGTCATACTCCCACGTTTTCCTGTCAACTGTCTCGTGAAGTTTACCCGTGACAGAATCGAGTACAAAGAGGGAAGAATTCCTCCCTTTCTGCCCGGGAATAAGACACCTCGCCACCTGCAATATCTTGTCACTTGTACTGTTGTACTTCGAATGAAAAAAATAAAAGACGCCTTGGCGGTATCGCTCAGGTTCGGAAATCTGACGTCGCACGTCGCCATAACTGAACACGAGGTTCTTCTTGTTCTCGGCTAAGGTCGTACGCCAGAGCCCGTCAATGTTCTCGTGATCTGCATGGGCATATTGCGGAAACCCTGCCCTGCTGTCGGGTATCCCGTAGCCGTATTGCGTGGCATTGAGGAGTTCAAGTCTCGACCCGATGACCTCGTTCGCCGATGCGTCGATATCGTATTTCGGACCCGCGAAAACGGACGTCTCGCCGGTCTCGATATTAATCCGCACACAGACTGCCACGAAGTCGATCACATCGTTGCAATACAAGTAACGATCGTCGCTACCCCATTGGACATTTGCGCCGAGTTGAAAAGACCACGCGCGTGTCTTATAGACAGTGCGTATGGATTCCTGCTGAAGATCTATTACCGCAATGTCAGCAACATCGCCGAGAACAGGCTTCCGATCTCCGTAGGGCAATCCGGTTACCACGAAATATCTGCCGGAGGGGCTCCACGGACAAACATCAAAAAAAGTATGAATATACTGGCCGTCCGGCGGTGTAACGCGGTATACTGGACATGCGTTCTCCGGATGACTGTACGGTTCGAATTTATAGTATCTCGCCTGGCGTGAAAAACCGGTGTCAATCCTGCGTGACACGCGCGGACCCGCCAGTAAGTTGGCAAGTCCGCTGGTGCCCAGCATTAGAAACTCTGATCTATCCATTCGCGATCAGTAGCCGGTATTTTGAGATAGGTTGGTATTGATGTCGCGCGCCGCACGCGGTATCGGCATCAGTCGAAACTTAGGGTCTTCCACGGTGATTTCGGTTGACGGACCGAAGTCGGTGCCGCCGAAACCCGAGCTCGCTTCCACCCGCGCCTTTGCCCACGCAAAATGGCGCTGGCTGTCGAACCACCCGTGACCTTCCAGTACCAGTTCTTTTCTGCGTTCCGTGAAAACAGCATCCTTGAACTCCGAATAAGTCAAATCATCCGGCAGGGCTTCAAGTCCTGCGCGATCGCGAACTTCGTTAATCGCATCGTAAGCAGTCTCTGTCGGACCGGTGTTTATCTCATTCAACGCTTCTGCATACATCAGGAGAACATCCGCATAGCGCAAGACGACAAAGTTGTTTGGATCCTGTGCTGATAAGTCTGGCTTCAGCAGTTTGTAGAACCCTGGAACTGGTCCCCGAAATCCTGTTCCGCCGATATTGTTCTGATCGTATACTACCGTTACGCCATCAATCACGTAAGAAGTCACAAAGGTGATCTCCTTGCGCACATCTTCATCTGCGAACGAGTTGTAGAAAGGAAGTTCCGCCTGCATGGTACCTCCCTCGCTCCTTGTTAGCGGGGAGTTAAACGGTGCAACGCGATCGGAGATATGGGCGCCAAATCCGCTTTGCGCCATATTCTGTATGTCGAAGATGACCTCGGCATTGTTTTCATGTTGCAGCGACACACCAAATCCCCACAGATGGCTGTAGTCATCCAGGAGTTTGTGATAACCACCGTCCATAACAACCTCGAGATGCTGCACACACTTGGCATAGTCGCCAGCCTGCGCGATGCGCAGATGTTCTGGCACACCGTTGGCAGCATTCATGCTGGCACGCTGGAGGTAGACCTTCGCCAGCAACGTATGTGCAGCCTCTTGGCTCGCACGACCGATATTGGCACCGGTCAACGTACTCCGGAGTGGAAGCACGGAGATCGCATCTTCCAGGTCTTCTATGATAAACTCATACACATCAGCAGCAGGATCCCTGCTTACCATTCCGGCATCACCCAGGCCTCTGGCTGAATTGCGTTTCAGGGGAATATCACCAAAGAATCGGACAAGGTTAAAATTCGTTAATGCGCGAAGGAATTTAGCCTCGCCAATGATCCGGATCTTGACGTTCTCGTTCATCTCCGTTCCCGGAACATTGTCAACGACAGACGATGCAGCATTCAGCGCGCGATACGCGTTGGTGTAATAAGTCAGAATATCAGGATGATTGTCATCCCATAGATATTCGTCAAGCTGTTCTGTTTCTGCAGCCAGCGTCTGACCATACGTTCCGACAGCCTCCGTGGGAAGCTCGACCATCAACAGATAACTATCCTCTGCATAGCACGCCTGAAGCGCGCTGTAAGCGCCGTCTATAGCTGCCATTGCATCAGCCTGGTTCTTATAGAAGTTGGCCGGACCGATGAAGTCCTGAGGGTGTTCATCCAGCACATCGATGCAGGAAGAAACCAAAAGTATCAGAAAAAGTATTTTAATCGATTTCATGTTCTCCAGATTTAAAATGTCACGTTCACACCGAATACGTACGATTTGTCAAGCGGATATGATCCCCAGTCAACATTGCGGTTAACATTGTTCTGCCCACGACTATTCACTTCCGGATTATAGCCTGTATAATCAGTGATTGTAAACAGATTCTTTCCGGTCACATAAAACTTGAGACTGCTGACTTTGTCTGATTTCAGCGGGACATTGTACCCGAGCGTTATCGCCTTAAGTCGCAGATGGGATCCATCTTCTACTACCATGCTGTTCATTTCGTTCGCACCTACGGCCTGATCGCCAGGGCCGAATTTGGGGAACTTCGCATTCGGGTTCTCCGGCGTCCACCGCTCGGTGAACCTCCTCTTTGTGTTATTTACTTTTACGGCAAGGTTCTCATAGCGGATGAGGTTGATGTTGAGGACATCCATTCCTTCAACGCCCTGAAGGAATATGCCGAGGCTAAAGTTCTTGTATTCGAAATTATTTGTCCAGCCGTAGATAAAATCCGGGTTTGGATTACCCAGCACCACGCGATCGTCGCCATTGATCTTACCATCGTCGTTCTGATCGACAATTCGATAGTCGCCGACTTGTGTTGCTGGCTTATACGCCTCCAGTTCCTCCTCGTTTGCAATCACGCCATCTACTTTAAGTCCATAGTACGCGCCGAGTGGGTATCCTTCCTGCACCAGCGTCGCGCTGATAAATTTCACAGGGAGCTCCTGCCCGAAGAACCGATCGCTCTCGCCGAGATCCACAACTACGTTCCGGTTGCCCGAGATATTGAAGCTTGTATTCCACTTAAACTTCTTCACAAGAACCTTCCCGGAAAGGCCTAATTCAATACCCTTGTTTTCCACACTGCCGGAGTTCTTAAGTGCTGTAGTAAATCCAGAGCTGATTGGCAAGGTCACTTCCAGTAGAAGGTCATCGGTGCGCTTCACGTAGTAGTCCATGTTGAGTGTGATTCGATCACGTAACAGGCCAAGATCCACTCCGACGTCAAACTGTTTTGTCGTCTCCCAGCGCAAATCGGGGTTGCCCAGACTGGAGGGAATGAAACCAATAACGGGATTGTTGTTAAAGCTATACCTCACGTTAGTCAGACTGGCCAACGAACGATATGTACCGATCTCCGTGTTACCCGTCACCCCGTAACTAACCCTGAACTTGAGGTCGCTGATCGCCCTGCTTGAACTGAGGAAACTCTCGTCTGACACGCGCCACGCAAACGCACCGGAAGGAAAGAAACCCCATTTATTACCAGCACCGAAGCGTGACGAACCATCCATCCTCGCCGTAGCGGTGAACAGGTATTTGTGTTTGAATCCGTAATTAGCGCGGCCGACCCATGACACGAGGTCCCAACGTTGCTGGCTGGCGCCGATGCTCGGCCCTCCCGCCCGATTCCCCGTTTCGATACCGGCGTTCTGCTGAATATCTGTAATGAAGTTGATATTCACGAGTGAGTGGGCTTTGTACATTTCGTTCTGCCAGGTATATGCTACCATGAGGTTCATATCGTGGTCACGGCCAAACGTTTTGTTGTACGTCAGCATATTCTCGTTGAGGAAAGAGCTTTTTTCGGAATAGCCGGTACGGGCGTAGCCACCCTCATTCTTGATCGACCCATAGTATGTATTGCGCGTAAAATAGATCTCGCGGTAGTTCTTCGAAATGTCGCCTCCAAAGCTGACATTGAACTTCAGCCCGTCGAGTATCTTGTACTCACCAAAAACATTACCAATCACACGGTCTGAAACCATTTCATCAAAGTAGTCAGTCGTAAGTGCAACCGGGTTGTCATTGTCGCGTGGAGCAAGCCGATTGCTATACTTCGAGGCGTAGTTCGCATATACATACTTGCCATTCTCATCCTTTACTGGCAAAATCGGTAACATAGAGAGAGCGGCGCCAATAATACCGTTTGAGGGACTGTTCTCACCGTTTGTGACCATAGAGTTTGTGACCGACCGGTTGATGCTCAAGGTATTGCCGATCTTAAGACGATCGTTGATCTCTTTGTCAAGGTTCACCCGAAAAGAATAGCGCTTGAAGCCGGAGTTCTTGACAATCCCTTCCTGATTGAAGTAGTTCCCTGAAAAAGCGTAGTTAAGGCCTTTATCACCACCGGATACGCTGATCTGGTGGTTCTGTACCGGGGCTTGTTGGAAAATCAAATCCTGCCAGTCAGTATCATTATTCCCGTATGATTCCGGTGTCGGCAGATACGGCGCATGTCCTTTGCGTTCCGCTATCTCATTCACCATGATCGCATATTCCTGGGCGTTCATCATCTCATAGCGCTTAGCCACTTCCTGAACTCCGTAATAACCGTCGTACGTAATCCGGGCCTTTCCAGGCTTGCCGCGTTTGGTCGTAATGATCACCACACCATTTGCTCCCCTGGCTCCATAGATCGCAGTTGCAGATGCATCTTTGAGTATTTCAATCGATTCGATATCGCCCGGGTTAATGGTCGATAACGGATTGGGTGCCACGCCTTCATCAACCGTACTTGGAGCGAGGCTTGCATCGTTATATATGGGAAAGCCATCGATAACGTACAGGGGTTCATTGCCGGCATTAATTGAAGTACCTCCTCTGACTCGAATCGTGATACCTCCACCAGGAGCTGATGATGCCTGGGTAACCTGAACACCTGCGACACGTCCTTGAATGCCCTGTTCAAGCGATGAAATTGGAACCTCCTTCAATTGGTCGCTCGAAATAGATGCGACTGAACCGGTGAGGTCGCGTTTGTTGACCGTACCATATCCAACCACCACTACTTCCTCCAACGATTGCACATCGGAATCCATAAAAACATTGATCTCGCTGCGAGACCGCACCGAAACCTCCTGCGTCACATAGCCGATGAAAGAGAAAATCAGTGTGGCATCGGGATCATTCAGAGATATAGCAAACCGGCCATCGGCATCTGTCGATGTACCTTCGGATGTTCCTTTGACAATGACGTTCACGCCAGGAAGCGGCTCGCCTTCGGTCGTCACCCTGCCGCGGACATTAAAGCCTTGTGTGGGCGTTACTGGTC
>JBIQJZ010000084.1:0-14522 GCA_044507115.1 Flammeovirgaceae bacterium
ACTCGTGATCACCGCGACCTTCTGACCTGAAGCCAGTGTCTTAACCGTTATACTGAGTCATCGTCTTTTCTATTCCGATCGTGCAAAAGGAAAGGATCATTTCATTAGCTTTCTTCATGACAGGGGGAAGGGCGTCGAACTGTTCTTGTGTGAAATTGCTCAACACATAATCGACCTGCTGACCTTTTCCGAATTCGCTGCCGATGCCGAATCGCAGTCTTGCGTAGGCTTGATCACCCAGGACTTCTTCGATATTGCGAAGACCGTTGTGTCCCCCGGCACTACCCTTTGGACGCATCCGCAGTGTCCCGAAAGGCAACGCGATCTCATCTACAACTACGAGAAGGTTCTCCCGCGGTATGTTCAATGCCTGAAGCCAGTAGGCTACGGCTTTTCCGCTGAGGTTCATATACGTCGTGGGTTTGATCAGGTGAATGGATCTTCCGCGATGGCGGAATTCTGCCTTATCGGCGAGGCGTGCCGAAGTAAACGACGTTTTTTGCTGATCTGCTAGCTGATCAAGCACCAGGAATCCGATGTTGTGTCGGGTCAGTTCGTATTCTGCCCCGATGTTGCCAAGTCCCGCGATCAGGTACTTCATAAGGCTAGTCGGTTGCCAGATTCCAGGCTCGGGTTACCCGAACCTGGAACCAAGAACCTTGGGACTATTTCTTTCCTCCTTCTTTTTTCGCATCGGCTGCGGGAGCAGCAGGTGCTGCAGCACCTTCCGCGGCCGGAGCGGCAGCAGCGGCTTCTTCAAGAAGCTTGGCAGCACGCGGCACTTCGACTACTGCGATAGATGCAGCCTTCGGGTCGAGGAATTCGAGATTCTCCATCGAGATATCTGCAACCTTAATGGCGTGGTGAAAATCGAGTGAGCTGACATCGATGTCGATGTGATCAGGCATGTGCTTTGGAAGCCCGTATACCCGGAGTGAAGCGCGTTTGCGCACCAGGGTACCACCTTTTGTCACGCCCGGAGCTTCGCCCACGAGCTTCACAGGGATGTTCATTTTTACTTTTCTGTCTTCCGAAATACGCAGGAAATCGGCGTGCAGGATGATCTCGCTTACGGGGTGGAACTGAACTTCCTGCAAAATCGCCTGACACTCTTCTCGCTCGATATTCAGATGCACAAAGTGTGCTTCGTTGGTATAAACAATGTCGCGGAACAAGATCATCGGAGAATAGAAGTGAAGTTGTTCTTCTCCTCCGTACAGCACACAAGGTACGAGACCTTCGTCTCTCAACTTTTGTGAACTGGTCTTGCCGAGATTTGCTCTTCGATACCCTATAATCTCAACAGTTTTCATGGTTATTATGGTTTAAATTAAGATTCTTTAATAGTTGGTCGGGCTACAGCTTGATGAACAAAGAGCTAATCGACTCGTTGTCGTGTATTTTCCGGATCGCTTTTGCAAACAGGTCAGATACCGACAGAACTTTGATTTTTGATGCCCCATTTCGCAATGGGATCGTATCCGCGACCACCATCTCTGCCAACGCCGATTTTTCAATCCGATCGTAGGCCTCACCTGACAGAACAGGGTGTGTACAGATAGCTCTCACAGATTTTGCGCCATTCTCCTGGATCAGCGCAGCCGCCTTGCAGATGGTCCCCGCAGTATCCACCAGGTCGTCGACGAGGATTACGTCTTTGCCCTGTACTTCGCCGATCAATCGCATTGACTCAATCTTGTTCGCGACTTTCCGGTACTTGTCGCACACAGCCAGTTCTGCGTTGAAGAACTTGGCAAAATTCCGCGCGCGCTTTATACCCCCTACGTCTGGCGAAGCAAACATGATGTCATCCAGTTGCAGAGATTTGAGATACGGGACGAAGATATAGGATCCGTCCAGGTGATCGACCGGAATATCAAAGAAGCCCTGAATCTGATCCGCATGGAGGTCACAAGCCATAATCCTGTCAACGCCCGCTGCAGACAGGAGGTTTGCGATCAACTTGGCGGCAATCGATACCCGTGGCTTGTCCTTGCGGTCCTGCCGGGCATATCCGAAGTAGGGTATGATTACATTGACGTTGTGAGCACTTGCCCGTTTCGCAGCATCAACCATCAGCAATAATTCAAGCAGATTGTCGGCAGGCGCAAAAGTCGACTGGATAATAAATACGTCATGACCCCGTACAGACTCTGCGATGAAGGGCGACATCTCGCCATCGCTGAATTGTTGGTAATCGACATCGCCCAGCGGCTCGCCGTATGCATCAGCAATTTTTTCGGCTAGATACCGTGTGGCTCTGCCGCTGAAGAGTTTAACAGCCATCGCTTAATAAAACTTTATTTCAACGATCCGCCGGTGGAGTCGTTACGAGTTCAAAGTAAAAATCCCGTTCAATTTTGAACGGGATTTTCAGGTTGTCCGACCAGGGCTCGAACCTGGACTTTCCTGAATCAAAATCAGGCGTGTTGCCAGTTACACCATCGGACAATATCCTACAAGTTCAAAATCACTGCAAAAAACGCTTGCCAGCCGTGCTCGCCATGTGACAATGTCGGCCAGACAGACCAAAAACAGCTTTTGGAGCTTGATTTTGGGTCTGCAAAGGTAGTTACTATTTTTTAAAAATGATATGAACAGGCAGCAATTACGTTGAAAATTTACTGCCGCATGAATCGCTGCGAGGCCGGGAGCATCGCAGTCCCGATTCACAGCTCGTGATCCGGCTCTATGTTGGCCCCGCCTTCCAGGAAGCCTTCTGCCCAGAAACGGTATTTGTCGAGAATGGAGATCACAGCATTTCTCAAGTGGCGGGAGTTGCTAAAATCAATGCTCCCATACATCGTGGTGGCATAGCCTTGCCAGATGGATCGGTTCTGGCGACGGTCGTAGAACTGAATCAACAGGGTACCCGTCTTCAGGTTAAATTTTTGGGGATCGTACTCAAGGTCTTCTTTTTGATTGCGCACCCATTCCTCAATATCGGGCTGATTGTAGCCGTTAAATTTCAAGCTGTCGGAGAACATTTTGAAACCGATGATCAGGTGGGGTTTGTTGGCCGCCTGGCGATAGCCCAGGAACTTCATCCGTGCAATAATCGATTTCTCAATAAGCTCATTCACCATCGTGGTGTCGTTGAGTCCGGCGGGTTTCATAATATCGAAAGTCCGGTACTTCTTGAAGTTCCCTTTGTAGCTGTAGTCGTATTCTACCGGGAGTTCCTTATAGCCCAGACAGGAGGCGAGCCCCAACAAGGCCAGCAGCCAGAGGGGAGTAAACAATTTCTTCATAGGCCAGCAGATCGTTAAATCACGATTTGAATATAACCTAAAAAATCAATACCCGAGCACCCCCGGAAGGAAACCTTTTCAGGGGTATAGCTCCGGGATCGGGCAATTTGATTTCCGGTCGAAAACAAGGGAAGGCTGGTCAGGGCTCCAAAAAATATTCTTCGTTTTCAGGCAACCATCGGGCTAGAAATCCTGTAGCGACCTAGCGTGCGACATGTTCACTTGCCCACATCCGCGCATTGACAAATGCCTCAATCCACGGTGAGATCTCGTCCTGCTCTCGGCCTTCGGGGTAGTAAGGCCAATTCCAGGTAAACAATGATCGTTCTATGTGTGGCATGATGGCCAGGTGCCGACCGTCGCGCGAGGCGAGGGCCGCCGTCGAGAAGATCGAACCGGACGGGGTTCCAGGATAATCTTTATGCGAGTAGGTCGCAGCAATGTTGTAAAGGCTGCGATCTGCGGGAAGATCGAATCTCCCTTCGCCGTGTGCTACCCAAACGCCGAGACGCGTGCCGACCAGTGATTTCAACATGACTGAATTGTTTTCGGGGATGGATATGTTCAGAAAAAGCGATTCGAACTTGCCAGACTCGTTGTGGTGCATCTTCGGATGATCACTCCACTCCGGGTAAACGAGTCCCAGTTCCATCATCAGCTGGCAACCGTTGCATACCCCGAGACTCAGGGTGTCCGGTCTTTTATAGAAATCGTCAAGTGCTTTGCGGGCTTTTGGATTGTAGAGGAAGGCACCTGCCCAACCCTTTGCGGACCCGAGAACGTCGGAGTTTGAGAAACCACCTACGAAAACGATCATTTGCACATCAGTCAAATCTTCGCGTCCCGAGATGAGGTCCGTCATGTGAATATCCTTCACATCGAAACCGGCGAGGTAGAGAACATATGCCATTTCGCGGTCTCCGTTAACGCCTTTCTCCCGGATGATTGCCGCCCGCACACCTGATTCTTTCCGGCGCCTGGGCTGAAGGCCGTACGACGCTAGTTTGCCATCAAACGAAGCGGGGAATATGTATTCGAGCTTTTGGTGTTTGTAGTTTCTGAAGCGCTCTGCTGCCAGCCGCTCTGGCCGTTGCTTGCTGTCAAGAAGATAAGACGTGCGGAACCACGTGTCGCGCAAAGGGTCAATGTCAAGCGTGTGGGTTTGATCGCCAGCCACAAGACGAACGGTTCGTTCGGATGTTACTTTTCCAAGAGCGATACTCTCCACGCCCTCGCGGATGAGAACACGGCGCACGGCGTCGGTGTCTGCGACCTGAAGAATGACACCTGGATTCTCACTGAACAGCGTCCGGATAAGATCGTCGCTTGAGAACGACAAATCGAGGTTCATACCCACGCCTGGGACGGAAAACGTCATCTCCAGGAGCGCCGTGATCAGTCCACCTTCGGAGATGTCGTGTCCGGCCAGCACCAGGCCTTCCTTGATAAGTGATTGCACAGCGTCGAAAGCGCCTTTGAAGTATTTGTCGTCGCGGACAGAAGGTGTCTCGTTACCGAGGAGATTGAGTACTTGCGCGAAACTGCTTCCACCAAGCTTCCGTTCGTCCCTTGAAAAATCGATGTAAAGAATATCCGTGCCGTTGACTGGTTGGAGCGCCGGCGTGATGGTTCCGCGGATATCTTCCACTTCGGCAGCTGCTGAAATAATCACGGTTCCCGGAGCAATCACGACTTCGTCGCCAGGATACTTTTGAACCATCGAAAGCGAGTCTTTACCCGTTGGGATATTAATTCCCAGGTTGATCGCAAACGCCGAAACTGCTTCCACAGCTTTATAAAGACGTGCATCTTCGCCAGGGTTTTTCGAAGGCCACATCCAGTTTGCGCTGAGCGAAACGCCTTTCAGGTTGTGGGTGAGAGGAGCGAAAACGATGTTCGTCAACGCTTCCGCTATTGCCAGTTTACTGCCTGCCACGGGGTCCACAAGCGCAGCGCCGGGTGCATGGCCAATGGACGTGGCCACGCCTTTATGGCTCACGAAATCGAGCGCCATCACCCCCACGTTGTTCAGGGGAAGCTGTATCGGCCCACACGTTTGCTGCGTTGCCACCCGACCGGTCACCGAACGGTCCACTTTGTTCGTAAGCCAGTCCTTGCAGGCGACTGCTTCAAGTTGCAAGACGTGTTCCAGATAGTGGATGAATTTCGCGGGATCGTACTGAAGCGCTGCGAAGTTGTTCCTCTGCGTGGAGTCCTGAAGCACCGTCTTTGGAGAAGATCCGAAAAGATGAGCGACCTTAAAGGAAATGGCTTTGCGTGACTCGCCCTCGCGCTTGAATTCGAGGCGCTGGTCGCCGGTAGCCTCGCCGACTACATAGCAAGGAGCGCGCTCCCGTTCGGACACCCGTTGGAGGATCTCGAGATCCGCCTGGCGTATTCCGATTCCCATTCGTTCCTGTGATTCATTGCAGATGATCTCCTTGTCGGAGAGCGTAGGGTCGCCGACTGGGAGTTTGTCAATACTAATGGTGCCCCCGGTCTCCTCCAGAAGCTCGGATAGGCAGTTGAGATGGCCGCCAGCACCGTGATCGTGTATCGTAATGATCGGGTTTTCCTTCGCTTCGACCATGGCGCGGACTGCATTCATCGCGCGCTTCTGCATCTCGGGGTTCGAACGTTGGATGGCATTGAGCTCGATGGCATTGCCATATTCACCTGTAGCAACTGAAGAGACAGCCCCTCCGCCCATACCGATGCGATAGTTTTCTCCACCGAGGACCACGATCTTGTCGCCAGCTCTCAGTTTGCCTTTCTGACTGTCTTGCTCCTTTCCGTAGCCGACTCCGCCTGCGAGCATGATTACCTTGTCAAAGCCAAATTTTTTTTCATTCTCAAAATGCTCGAATGTCAGAAGACTCCCGCTGATAAGCGGTTGCCCAAATTTGTTGCCGAAGTCCGAAGCACCGTCGGATGCTTTCACAAGGATTTCTTCCGGCGTCTGATACAACCACTTTCGCGCCGGAAATTTCTTCTCCCACAGTCTGCCACCCTGAAGTCTCGGATAGGAAGTGATATAGACCGCCGTTCCCGCTAGCGGAAGTGAGCCCCGGCCACCGGCAAGCCGGTCCCGGATTTCGCCGCCGGATCCAGTAGCTGCTCCGTTGAATGGTTCGACAGTCGTCGGGAAATTGTGTGTTTCGGCTTTCAGCGAAATGACAGAGTCAAAGTCTTCAATGCTGAAGTAATCCGCGATATCCTGTCGGGGCGGTGCGAAGAATTCGATCCGCGGTCCCTTGAAGAAGGCGACGTTGTCTTTGTATGCGCTAACGAGAAAGTTCGGGTTCCGCTTTGAGGTTTCTTTGATCAATTGAAATAGCGAGCGCTCTTTCTCTTCGCCGTCGATGACGAATGTTCCATTGAATATTTTGTGACGGCAGTGCTCGGAGTTGACCTGTGAGAAACCGAATACCTCACTGTCGGTAAGTTTGCGTCCGAGTTCTCGGGCGACGTTTTCGAGGTATTGTACCTCTTCGTGACTGAGCGCTAAACCTTCCTGCTTGTTGTAAGCAGCAATGTCATCGATTTTAATAATTTCTTCCGGTTGATGCTGAATGGTGTAGATATCCTGGCCAAGGCCGTCGTACAACATTTCAAGCATGCGGTCGTACGGAGTGTCTACGGTGTCCACCTGCCGGAATTCCTCTATTCGCTGGATACCGGGAATACCCATCGTCTGTGTGATCTCAACGGCGTTGGTGCTCCAGGGAGTGATCATCTCCTTGCGCGGGCCGATGAAGCGTCCTGGAATATCGGATTCGGCTACGAGCTCAGCTTCTCCAAAAAGCCATGTCAACTTCTTGATATCAGCGGACTGTAAAGGTTGGTCCGCGCCAACGGTGTAGACGATGGCGGCATTTTTTCGAAAGAATAAGATCATTGGATAAACAGTGGATGCGCCGCAAAAATACGAGCATTTTGGAGTTTTCGATCACCAAAGTTTAAAAATGCATCAAGGTTTTCATTGCGTTTCGCTGCGCGGTTTCGATTTGATCCGCGTGTTGATATTTGAGTTTCGTGTTGTATCGCCTTCACCTTCGGATGCGAGGAGGGGCAATGCCTTTCCAAGCAGATCGGTATGTCCGCTTTCGAGTATTTCCTCGCGGTAGTGGTCTACATGGCGCAAGAGCCGGTGCATATCTCCCGAACGGATAACGTTGTCGTATTTACCGGCGATCATCGTCAGGCGAATGTCATTCTCATTGATGATTTTTGCTATGTCTCGAAGGTCGAATGTCAGGTGGCGAAAAACGACCCAGGAGTAGTAGACCCTTCGGCGCTTTTCCTCGGAGTTCATCTGATAATCGGCGAACCGAATCAGCCCTTTGTCTACCAGGTTAAGTTTTCCAAGTCTGGTAGCAATCCACGCAAAGCGGTCATACCGATGGATCATACTCTTGAATAGCGCGCGCAATGCGGTGGGATACGTTGCCATACTATACCAAATATTGGTCCTGATGCCATCGGGAGCCACGAGGATCAGGTGGCGAATACGGTTGCCAAACGCCTCGAGGATTGAAAGCGCAAATTTGCCCCCTAGACTGTATCCCAACAATGAAAAGTCATCAAGTCGTTGGTCATGGAGTAGAACTTCGACGATGGCATTCCAATCCTTTTTCTCAATCGGTCGCTCACCTTCGTTCCATTCGCTCTTCCCGTGGAAGAAGAGATCGACAATATAGAGCGTATACGTTGACGAGAGGGATTTGAGCAGGGGCACATACATAGTGTGATCCTGACCGAAACCGTGAAAAACCAGGAGGGGGTGTTTTCCGTTTCCGACTTTGACATAGTGCAGCAGATTTCTGCGGTGATGGATGAAACTTTCCTGAACCATTGATCAAGCTCGGTAGGAGCGCCTGGATACTTTGTCAATCTTTGCGAAAATTTACGCTTTTATAAAATAATAAACGCTGATCGTCGTCCCTGTATGTAAACGGTGTGCGATGGACCTGGCCATGCAAGCAAAAGAACAGACCTTTCTTAAGGAAAAAGACCGGCTTCTGGCGTTTATACGGCACCGTGTATCCTCCCTCGAAGAAGCGGAAGATATCCTTCAGGACGTTTTCTTTCAGTTTGTTGCTGGCTACGAAACCATTGAGTCACTTGATCGGGTGACATCCTGGCTTTTTTCAGTTGCCCGCAACAAGATCATTGATCGTTATCGGAGGGATTCGTCGCGCCCGGAGCGCGCTGAGCTATTCCTTCAGACAGGGTCGGAAGACGACGTTCCCATTACACTACAGGAAATACTGCCGGACCTGGGCAATACGCCGGAGGATACCCTGTTTCGCGAAGTCATCTGGGCAGCGATCATGGAAGCACTGGATGAATTGCCACGCGACCAGCGTGAGATATTCATTCTCAATGAAATGGAAGACCGGAGTTTTCGGGAGATCGCGGAGGAAACCGGTATTTCTATCAATACGCTCTTATCGCGCAAGCGGTACGCCATTCTAGCGCTCAGGAAGAAGCTTCAGCAGGTATATGAGGAGTTGGGGAAGTAAGAATGTTTACAAAACATCAATACAATGAAAAAGGGTAAGTGGATAGCAAAAGTCGTTCTGATAGGCGCAGTTATGCTGCTGCTGGTCGGGTTTGTGACGATGGCACTCTGGAATTGGCTGGTACCCGTATTGTTTTCAGGTGCTGAGATCACCTTTTGGCAGGCATTGGGCCTCCTGTTGCTGGCGCGAATTCTCTTTGGAGGTTGGGGCCGCGGGCGGCGCAACTGCGGCGGCCCTTCCTGGAAGCACCAGTTCCGGGAGACGTTTTCGTCGATGTCGCCCGAAGAGCGAGCGCGTTTCAAAGAGAAGATGCGCGAGAAGTGGTGCTCGCCCCGCGAACGGGAAAGCCCGCCTGATCCCAATGCAAACGTTTGAGTTTCCGACTTGCAATAAATTCGAAAACTTTATCCGGTCACGGTCAACCAAAACCCGGACGCAACGTTAAAGGAAACCATGGAAACTCTTGATATGACCAAAGTTTCCATAGTTTTGCGCCCCCATGGAACAAAGAACCATTAAAGAAAAGATTCAGCAAGGAGCCGAGGAGCTCTTCATGCGGTACGGGGTGCGCAGCATTTCGATGGACGACATCGCCCGACACCTGTCCGTATCAAAGAAGACACTATACCAGCATTTCGCCGATAAGGAGGATATCGTCACGGTAACCTGCAAGGGTCACCTGGAGCGTGATGTCAAGGAGTTCGAAGCCATCCGGCAATCGGCGCGAAATGCGATTGACGAGTTGGTGAAGCAGTCGGCGTTTCTCAAGAGGTACCTGCAGGATATGAATCCGTCGCTGCTGTTTGATCTGCAGAAATATCATCCCAAAGCATGGAAGGTATGGCTGAATCATAAAAATAATTTTATCCGCGAAGCAGTCGTGCGCAATCTTCGGCAAGGGATTGAGGAAGGCTATTTCAGGCCCGAGATCGACCCCGAGGTAATCGCCTCAATGCGGCTGGAAATGATCCAGCTTCCGTTCAACGAGGAGATCTTTCCGCGCGAAAAGTTCAGGCTTGCGGAAGTGCAGATGCAGATATTCGATCATTTCGTTTTTGGCATGTTGTCAGAAAAAGGGAGAAAACTCTACGTGAAACTGAAGCATGACAACAAAACACAATCTCTCAAAACCCCCGTATAGACTATGAGACGCTTTTTTCAATTGTTTGTTATTCTCTTGTTGGCTGCACCCGCCGCGACCTGGGCACAGACGCAACTTACGCTGGAGCAGTGTATTCAATATGCTCTGGATAATTCCATTGATATGAAAAACGCCGCTATCGACGAAGAGATTGCCGATGCGCGTGTCAAAGAGACCCGGGGGATCGGTTTGCCGCAAATAGATGCGACGGTTGGCGTACTGCACAATCAGAAATTGCCGCGCTTCTTTGCCCAACATTTTGCACCGGTCGATGGTCAGGAGAGTTTGTTCGATCTGAGCGGTATTCCCGGCATACAAGAGGGAGATGTCGTTGGGCTACCTAACTTTTTCCAACTCAGGAGTTCGGGCAATGCGGCGCTGAGCATTAGTCAGATCTTGTTTAATGGTTCCTACCTGGTCGGGCTTAAGGCTGCGAACGCGTATCGCGAGCTATCGATCAGAAGCAGCGTGCAAACCCGGGAACAGACTATTCAGAACGTCACGAAGGCATTCTATGCTGTGCTGATCAATAAGGACCGCATGGATCTTTTTGACAATAACATCGCCCGGGTGGATTCGCTTCTGAAAACGACGCAAGCGCTGCACCAGAACGGCTTTGCAGAGGGGATAGACGTCGATCGCATTCGGGTGACGCTGAATAACCTGATCGTTGAACGAGACAAGTTCTACAATCTCCAGGAACTCTCCGTGCACATTCTGAAATTTCAGATGAATTACCCGATGGCGCAACCGCTCGACGTCGCCGGAGATATCGCCTCGTTGCAGGTCGACGAGTCTATACTTCAAAACTACGAGCTGAACTGGGACTACACGCAACGGAGCGACTACCAGTTGTTGGAGGCAAACAAAGCCCTTCAGGAACTTGACGTCCGGAACAAGTTTTCGACCGCGCTTCCGAGCCTTACCGCGTTCGCCAACCTGGGATATAGCACACAGTCGCCAAATATCGGAGGCATCTTCCGCACAGAAACATCAGGTGTGGAAGAGACACCTGAGTACGGGCCCGATAAGTGGTACTCGTTCAGCACATTCGGTGTGAACCTTAACATCCCGATTTTTAGCGGCCTTCAGCGCTCGTACAGGTTACAGCAAGCGAAGCTGAATCTTATGAAAGTAGAGAATAGTTTTGTTTCGCTGAAGTCGGCGATTGATGTCGAAATCAGACAGGCGACCATCAACTACCTCAACGCCATAAAATCGCTCGAAGCTCAGCAGGAAAACAGCACGCTCGCGGCAAACGTCGCGCGTGTGACCAAGATTAAGTACGAACAGGGAGTAGGATCAAACCTGGAAGTGATCGACGCCGAGGCGGCGCTGAAAGAATCGCAGATCAATTATTACACTGCACTGTACGATGCCGTCGTAGCAAAAGTAGATCTGGACAAAGCATTCGGCAAGTTGTTGCCGGCAACCGAAAATCAATCGAAATAGTATGACCCAAGTAGTAAACGCCCCTTTTATGAAATCCAATGTATACATCCGTATTGCTTTCATTGTGGTTGTCAGCGCATTCTTAGCCGCATGCAGCGCGACCACTTCGGACGATAAAGAAGGTCGTCTGGCTAAGCTCAAGGCACAGCAGGCCGCGTTGACCGAAGAGATCAACAAACTCCAGGCAGAGATCGCTGCAGAAACTCCCGACTCACTGAAGGCGGCAAAGGCGAAAGACGTCGATGCGATGGAACTTCAGCCGCAGAAGTTTGACCACTACGTGCAAACTCAGGGATATGTTGAGTCGCAAAACAGCGTAACCGTCAGCGCAGAAATGATGGGCACTGTTACCCGCGTGTTTGTTAGCGAAGGTGACGCCGTGTCGAAAGGTCAGGTGCTTGCCCAGATTGATAATTCTGTCATCGTTCGGAATATCGAGTCGATGGAAGCCCAACTGAAACTCGCCACGTCCGTCTATGAGCGCCAGAAGAACCTGTGGGACCAGAAGATCGGCACAGAAGTGCAGTTCCTTCAGGCGAAGACCAATAAAGAATCGCTTGAGAAGCAACTAGCCTCTCTCAAGGAGCAAGCCGACAAGACGCGGATCAAAGCTCCGGTCACGGGTACGGTAGATGCCGTTATCGTCAAGACCGGTGAGAACATTGCTCCCGGTATGCCTGCACTCAGGGTCGTGAACACATCTGACCTGCGTATCAAGACGCAAGTGTCTGAAGCATATGTCACGAACATCAAGAAAGGCAACCGTGCGATGGTGACGATCTCGGAACTAAAGAAAGAGATCGAGGCAAAAGTCACCTTTGTCGGGAAGACAATCGACCGTCTCTCGCGGACCTTTGACGTTGAGATCGCACTTCCCGAAGACGCGAACCTGAGACCGAATATGACAGCAACTGTTAAGGTTGTCTTTGAAAGCAATCCGGATGCGATTGTGGTTCCGGTCAACCTTATTCAGGAGATTAATGACGAGAAGGTCGTCTACGTCGCAGAACAGGAAGGCGACAAGATGGTAGCCAGCCGCAGGGTCGTTACCGTTCAGGGTGTCTACGGCTATCGCGCGGAAGTGACTGGCCTCAATCCGGGTGACAGGATCATCACAGTCGGATACCTCGGACTTAACGACGGCGATTACATCAAGATCTAACAAGTTTTTCAAAACGGAGATGCGCTGTTCGGTGAACTGCCGGCGGCCTGTCTGCGCTCAAACTCCATAAGTATGAAAGACATCGAGAAAGAATTCGGCCCGACCTCGTGGGCGATCGATAATAAAGTGAGTATCTACGTCGCGACCATCCTCATCTGTATCGCGGGTATAGTGACGTACGTTCAGCTGCCGAAGGAAAATTTTCCGGAAGTGGTGTTTCCGCAGATTTTCGTAGCGACTGCCATCCCCGGAGCCTCGCCTTCGGATGTGGAGAATCTCGTAACCAAACATATTGAGAAGCAAGTAAAGTCGATATCGGGCGTCAAGAAGATTTCGAGTAATTCGATTCAGAATTTCTCAAACGTAATTGTGGAGTTCCAAACGGACGTTGTTGTCACCGAGGCTAAACGAGAGGTGAGCGATGCGGTTGATCGTGCGAAACCCGATCTGCCGCAAAACCTTCCGGATGACCCTGTGGTCATGGAGATCGATATCTCTGAAGTTCCGATCATGTTCGTAAACCTGTCTGGTGATTACGATCTTAAAACGATCAAGCGTTACGCGGAACTGATGCAGGACCGTTTTGAAAGCCTTCCCGAGATTCGGCGTGTGGACATTGTAGGCGCGTTGGAACGGGAGATTCAAATCAACGTCGACATCTACAAGGCTGCGCTTGCGGGCGTTGACCTTAACGATATCGCGCAGGCGATCGGTGGGGAGAACGTGTTGATCCCGGGTGGTCAGCTTTCCGTGGCGGGCATGAAAAGATCCCTTAGTGTAAACGGAGAATACGCCGACGCGACAGAGATCGCGAACACGGTAGTTGGATCCATCCAGGGAGGAAAGGTTTATCTGAAAGATATCGCCGAAGTAGTGGACAGTCACAAGGAACAGGAGAGTTTCGCGCGGCTTGACAAGAGCAACGTCATCACGCTGAATATCGTGAAACGCGCCGGGGAGAACCTGATCGATGCGTCCGACAAGATACGTAGTATTATTGAGGAGTATCAAAGCGGCGTTTTGCCGAAGGGACTTCACGTCACTATCACGGCGGATCAGTCAGAGAATACTCGCGTGACCTTGCATGATCTGATCAACACGATCATTATCGGATTTGTGTTTGTAACAGTGATCCTGATGTTCTTTATGGGCGTTACCAACGCGATATTTGTCGGACTTTCGGTACCGATCTCGACATTCATTGCCTTTCTGGTGTTTCCGTCGATCGATTTCCGGCTGAACATGATGACGTTGTTTTCATTCCTGCTGGCACTTGGTATTGTGGTCGATGACGCGATTGTGGTTATCGAAAACACCCACCGCGTATTTGCCAATGGGAAGGTGCCGATCCGCAAGGCAGCGAAAATCGCTGCGGGCGAAGTATTTCTCCCAGTATTATCCGGAACCCTCGTGGTACTCGCGCCATTCATTCCGTTGGCATTCTGGCCAGGCATTGTTGGTAAGTTCATGATGTATTTGCCGATAACGCTAATCATTGCGCTCCTGGCGTCACTGTTGGTCGCCTATATCATCAACCCTGTGTTTGCTGCCGATTTCATGAAGCCGCACCATAAGCATGATGAAAACGCGTCCCGCGTGACGAAGGGGTTCAAGATTACGACCGTGGTATTTGCGTCGATTGCTTTTATTTTCTATCTGATAAATGTGGGCCTGGGTAATTTCACGGTCTTTATCTACCTGTTGTACGTGCTCCATCATTTCTGGCTGGTTGACGTGATCGAGCATTTTCAGACCGACTTCTGGCCGCGGATTCAGCGAGTATACCGCAATTTGTTAACGTGGTGTTTGTATCGCTACCGTCCGATTTACATCGCGCTGAGTGTCGTGGGCCTGTTTATCTTTTCGATTGTGTTCACGGGAATCCGAAAGCCACCAGTGGTATTTTTCCCGAATGGCGATCCGAATTTTATCTATGCGTTCGTTCGCATGCCGATCGGGACGGACCAGCGCGTTACCGATTCCGTGACTGC
>JBIQJZ010000085.1:0-14483 GCA_044507115.1 Flammeovirgaceae bacterium
CCTGTCACCAAGACAAACATAACAAATCCTCACGGTCCGATTACCAACCACCGCCGCCGCCGCCACCGCCACCGCCGCCTGACGATCCTCCTCCACTACTTCCACTCTTAGAACCCGGCGGGGTGCTACTGGAGGAAATACTTGACGACAGTGACCGTCCGAAAGAGGAAGAAAATTCCCCCAAGGACCGGGAAGTTGATATTCCCCGATACCAGTGAAAACTATTTGTCTGGTTAGGTGCAGACAAGTGGCTTTCGAAGTGCTTAGCCCATTCGGTTTGCAGATCCAGTGCCAATGCGTAGGGAAGATATTGCTCGAATAGCCTGAGGTCCATTGCGGGTGTCGTAGTCAGTGTTTGAATTCGCGGCATTTCCGCGGTGCGCAAGAAAAGGCTAAAGCTTTCGATTTCATCCAGCAAACGACGGCCCGCCAACGTCGGAGCCTTCATTAGTCCAAAGAAGACGACATTGAGTGTCCACAGCAGTAAAAAAGATACGTACGCGTAGAAATTGATAATATCGAACAGCAAATACAAAACAAAAACTTCTGCAGCCAGAAAAGGTGTGACAAAAACGGACAGGACAGCGGTCATGATATACTTTCTCTCTCGCACGAAATGCACGCACGCCTTGACCATGAAGAGACAAGCTGCAGTCCACCCCGAGATCCAAATCACCATAAACATGCCAGTGGCCGCCTGATTGAATGGATGAAGTAGACAACTGACCACCATCACGACCACACTCAACAAGATGCCGAACACCGCCCAACGTCGGTTTAGGCGAAACGCGAAATTGTTGAGATTCTTCTCCAGGTAGTTTCTCAGGTATGTGAGCACGGCACCAAACGAAGGGTTATAGGTGTTGCTCAGCGTGATTGACGGCGCATTTGCAAATAACTTACCAAGAATTGCTCTCTCGACGTCACCCGGCTTTTGATTGTCCCCTTTCACGCGCGTTAGCGTATAAGTTCCCCGATCCGTTTCCTCAATTGTCAGGTGGCCTTTCTGCGCCAACCAAACCAAGCAGGCCACCATAGCCTTATTGTCAAAGCTCATCCTTTTCACATAGCGCAATTCATGCGGAGCGAGATTTGCCGGCGGCTCAAAACGCGGAACGATCGTTTGACCTTTTGGATCCTTACCTACGAACAACCATGCTATGACATAATACGCCAGTACGATGGCAAGTCCCGCAAGCGCAGCGATCCCGGCGGGATTGTCGGTAAGAAAACGATCGACGAGTTCATCGCGAGTTGGTTCCCTGATCAGACCTTTCCTAAACGGCACGGCAATCGTCAGGCCCTCATAAGAATTCAACGGCGCCGTTGTCCGGAATGTCACCGACCTTTCTGACTCTGGCAAGACTTGGCAACTACAGCCGGCTTCACCCGAAGCACCGCTATACGCAGATAGCTTATCTCGCAGGATTTGCCCTCCTTCTGGAAGCATGACCACAGCGGAGACCGAATCTATTGCGAAGCTCCATTCCAAACCTGTTACATTCCAGTACAGCTCATCATAGTCCGCGAAGAAACCGATCTGTCGATCGACCGAATAAGCGATGGTATAGGTGTATTCTCCCGGTGGTAGCTCGTAATTCTCTCGTCCGATATATATTCTGACCCCGTTATCAACCTCCTCAACAAAGTATTCTTCCGCGTGGCCGTCGCGCAAAACCCGCGTAACATTTAAGGGTATCACAACTGTCTCCATGAACTTCCCTTTGTAGATAGTGGGTATTGTGCGATAAATGCCGCGCTTTATGTCGACCGACAGCGCACGCACACGTATAGTCTCGGTAACATATACCAGACCAGTAGAATCGACATCTATTTCGCTTCCATAGAAAAGAATTTTCTCCTGATCGTAAGAATCTTGAGCCAGACCGCGCAGCAGCGGAATCACCATTGCAAAAACCAGCACAAATAGTGCGAGGCGACGCGGTGGTGTGAGGCTCACAACCACAGACCGTCTAATGTTCGTCATGGCAAATGGCATGCTAAGATCCACTAAACTTCACTTCGGGAACAGAATCGCGAACAGCATCATCAATCTCAAAGAATTCGCGTTTCCCAAAGCTGAAAAGGATCGCCATAACATTTGAGGGGAAGGTATCGATCAAGATGTTATTGTCCCGCACTGTTCCGTTATAATAACGGCGCGCCAGTTGCAAATCATGTTCGATCTTTTCGAGCTGTGTCTGCAACGAGACGAAATTCTGATTAGCCTTTAGATCGGGGTAATTCTCAACTCCCACCAGGAGCGAGCGGAGTGCCATCCCCAGTTTGCCCTCCACCTGCGATTGCTCGGCAATGGAATTGTCAGCGATGCTTCGAGCGCGCAACTCGGTGATTTCATTGAGAAGCTTTGCCTCGTGACCGGCGTAGCCCTTCACAGTGTTTACGAGATTGGGAATCAGATCGGCTCTCCTTTTCAGTTGAACATCAATCCCGCTCCATCCCTCGTCTACATGAACACGTGCTCTGACGAGTTTGTTATAAATCGATACGGAAAAAATAAAGACAAGAACAAGAAACGCGATTGCGAGAAAAATTTCCATAGCCGAAGAGTTTGGCGAACAATGACCTAATATAGCCAAAGTGCGGCAAATTCTTCAATACGGAAGACAAAAGCGCCCGCTTATTTGAATATATCACGAAGTCTCTTCTCGGTCATGACACCCGTGTGCTCTTGTCTTAGTCTCGCCACTTCCTTAACGCTAATACCCTTCGGCGAAAACTGCGGCGTAAGAAAAAAAGCATTGCGCAGATACTCAATTATGTCAACAATCTGTTCGTCGGTGAGATTATTCTCAAAACCAGGCATTGAAGCGGTCAAGTCATACCGCTTGCCGTTAACGTGTATCGGGCCTTCCAGTCCTTTTAATATGATCAGTGCCAACTGCTCAACCGGACCAGTGACAAACTCCGAATCCTTCAACGGAGGCGCAAGGTTGGTAATGCCATCTCCTCCAAAGCCATGGCACGAAGCACATAGTGTGCGGAACATCGTATAACCTACCTTCCTTCCGTCCTGGGGAGGTCCCAACTGTACGAATATTGGATTTTTGTTTTCCGATTGCCTATTGTGAAGAGTCTTTGTCAGCATCTCCCGCAAAACAGCGTTGTCAGTCGCACCCGCAACAGAGGATAAATCACCAACCCCGTTCAGGCTGCTCACAACGGCTTCCTGGTAAATCACGTGATCGGGGTACCTCGCAGATATCTTCAAGAGAATTGGGATGAACGACTCGGGTGAACGACTTGTCCACTTCTCTAACGACAACGCTACATACAGATCAGTAACCGAATCTGCCAATGCCAGGAGTTCCTCCGACTGCGCTTGCATTTCCTCTACATTTCCGGTAGCAGCAAACTGATCCAGCAGAACAAGCGCATGTGCTCGAATCAATGGAGTTCCTCCAGGGATTACACCGCGAAGAAATTCGACAGACAAGGAATTCAGTCCGTTCAGTGTATGCAGAGCGTGCAAGACCGCGATTTCGTTTTGGGTATTCATCGCGAGCTCCCGGAGCTCCGGCACAGCGGCGCCATCTCCGCGATGTATCAATAACTGTTGTGCACGATCCCGTACCCAACCATTGTTAGATGACAACAGCCTAACCAGTTCTCGACTCGTGGCACCTTCGATCTCGGGAATCGCGGGCACAGGTTTGCCTTCGTAAACAACCCGCAGTATTCTTCCCATCCCCATAATCGTATCAAGCTTCTTTTGAACGATATTCTCTTCATAGTACGGAGTAATATCGGCGCGGTGTTGGAGAATGCCGCGGTGCATATCTGCGATGTATAAGGCCCCATCCGGTCCGCCGACGATCCGCACAGGTCGAAACGCCTCGTCGGTAGAAGCGATAAACTCTCCACCCTCATATACTCGCTCGGCGGTGGTACGGGTTTCGGAAAAAAGAAGTCTATTCCGCTTGATAAGGTTCGCAGATGGCTCACATACAAAGGCATTCTCTTCGAAATCCGGCGGAAAGTAGCCGCCCCTGTAAACCAGGGGACTGCACGCCGCAGTAAAGTTGACAAGCTTCCCTTCCTCATCGAGGATGCCCGCATCATACCCCCTGTTGACCGTCGTCGGATGCAGCGGAAATACGCGCTGATCTTTTGTCAATATCCGATTAACCGACTCGCGTGGTGTATAATATGGGTTCCTGATAGCTACATTTGGCAAGACAAGATCACCGATGAGTTGCGTTGTATTATTGTTGTAATACAAGCGGCCAATGTTGTCATTGGTGATACCCCATTGGCCACGATAAGTCGTAGGTTCCTTCAGCCACTGCCCTCCTTTGCGCTGGTACCGGAAATTTCCGTTCGAACTATAGATCCAGTTGTCAATATTCATCAGGAGGCCGTTGGGCATATGCTCAACATTTCCCACGGGCGCGTACAGCGAATCGACAAGAGTACGCGCTCCCGGCTTATCACCGTTAATGTCGACAAACCATAAATTCGGGGGTTCTGCATAAAGCAAACCTCCATATACAAGCGCTATAGCCCGCGGCAGTACGAGGGAGTCAAGAAACACTTTCACGTGATCCGCGACTCCGTCGCCATCGAGGTCTTCGAGTATTTTGATTTTGCCGTTGGGCTCATCCTCACCCGTCCCGTCAACGTTGGGCATGAAGCCCGGCATCTCCAACACCCATACACGCCCCCTGTTGTCAAAGTCAAATGAGACAGGAGCGTTTACAAGCGGCTCCGAAGCAACAAGCTCCAGTCTGACACCAGGTGCAGTGCGGTAGTTCTCAAACGAAACCTGAGTTTCCGGGAAGTCCGTTTTGCAACCGCCTGATAACACTCCAACGGCAGTCAGCAGAAACAAAGATCGTATTCCTGTTCTTGTACTCATGTGATCAGTCTTGATACTCCACGTTTAAAGGGGGCTCAAGCTATACGTCAGAAACGAAAAAATCAAATCAACTTTCGAAAGCTCGTCGTTAGCTTGTGATCTCTTATCCGGCTTGTTAGCCTTTCCAAAAATAGATGATGATTAATCATTTCGTATCTTTCTCCGGTGAGATTTGATCGCACAAACATACCCGCACCCGGTTTGACATCTCAGGAGGTCCTTGAGTCCCGTGCCGCCTTTGGTGCAAATAAAGTAGACCCGCCGAAAGAGCGAAAATGGCTGAATGCCATTCGGGGTGCGTTGAGAGAACCCATGCTCGTTCTTCTCGCCATTGCTTCGACCCTGTACTTTATGCACGGCGATATTGCCGAAGGCGTCTTTTTGTTTTGTGCCATTGTCCTGGTGTATTCAATTTCTCATTACCAGGAGCAGCGCAGCAAGTCAGCACTTGACGCACTGAACAAACTCACGGAACCAACGTGCAAAGCTTTCCGAGACAATGAAATGACAGAAGTAAACCGGGAAGACCTGGTAGTCAACGACATTATTGTCATCGAAGAGGGCATGCTGATTCCGGCAGACTGTGTCGTAATCCAGTCGAATGACTTTTCGGTCAACGAGGCCAATCTTACCGGGGAGTCGCTGCCGGTGGAGAAAGACGCCAACACAGATGACAATCTTGTCTATCAGGGAACATTGGTGCTATCCGGGCTTGCTGTATGCAGAGTTGTAGCAGTCGGAGTTGCAACCAAACTTGGCGAAGTCGAGAAAAGCGTATCCTCGTTGTCGAAAGGAAAGTCGCCACTTGAAAAGCAAATCAACAATTTTGTTAAAAAGATGGCTGCCGTCGGCATTGCTGTCTTCCTGATAATACTTGCCGTTAACCTTTATACCACAGAGTCATTCGTCGAGAGCCTGTTGAACTCGCTGACATTGGCCATGAGTATTCTTCCCGAGGAAATCCCTGTGGCTTTTGCGACGTTCATGGCCCTAGGAGCATGGAGATTGATGCGGTCCGGGATAATCGTAAAGGAAACGAAGACCGTGGAAACGCTGGGCAGCGCAACCGTAATCTGTGTTGACAAGACCGGCACCATTACAAAAAACGAAATGCGGTTAACACAGATATATGTGTTTCACAAGGATGACATTTTTGACAGCTCCGATATCGCGACAGAATCAGTGATAACGACGGCGATGTGGGCGAGTGAACCTATCCCCTTTGACCCGATGGAGAAAGCGATCCATGAATGCTATGCCGCGCTTTCTCGGGTGGATGAACGTCCTCACTACAACCTCGTCAAAGAATATCCGTTGAGTGGGAAACCCCCGCTCATGACACACGTGCTTGAGAATCGCGATGGGCACAGGATTATTGCGATCAAGGGGGCACCGGAAGCCGTTTTGCGTCAGTCTACCCTTTCCCCTCCGGAGCAACAAAAAGTGAACCTGGCGCTCGACAAACTCACCGCAAGCGGGTATCGCGTCCTTGGCGTTGGGACCTCCTCCCATTCGCTGCCCTATCCAGTCGACCAGTCAACATTCAAGATCGACTTTGAAGGACTAGTGGCGTTCTTCGATCCTCCTAAAGAAAATATCCCCAATGTCATCAATGACTTTCATCGGGCAGGCATCAAAGTGAAGATCGTCACAGGCGACAACGCCAAGACAACCGGAACCATCGCCAGGCAGATTGGTCTCGAAGGCGCTGACACACCAGTCGCGGGTGACGATGTAATGAAGGCCGATGAGGCGGATCTCGCAGGCTTTGTTCAGCGACGCAACATCTTCACACGAATGTTTCCCGAAGCAAAACTGCGCGTGATCGAGGCACTGAAAAAGCAAGGTGAGATTACCGCCATGACTGGTGACGGAGTTAATGACGCGCCCGCCCTTAAGTCGGCGAACATCGGGATAGCGATGGGCCACAAAGGATCGGAGATCGCAAAACAGGCCGCGGCCATGATTCTGGTGGACGACGATTTGGAAAAAATGGTACAGGCTGTCGCGTCTGGCCGTCGAATCTACGGGAACCTTAAGAAGGCCATACAATACATTATCTCCATTCACATCCCGATTATTCTCATAGTCTTTCTTCCCCTCGTGCTGGGGTGGGTCTATCCCACAATATTCTCACCAGTACACGTCATTTTTCTTGAGTTGATTATGGGACCGACCTGTTCAATCGTATATGAGAATGAGCCTGGCGAGGAAAATGCAATGGATCAGCCCCCGCGAGTTTTCACGACGTCCTTATTCAATCGGCATGAGATGTTGCGAAGTGTAACCCAGGGGCTGGCGATCACGGCCGGACTGATCGGGATCTATTGGTACGCGGCATCGACCTCTTCAGTTGACATTACCACCGCTCTCGTCTTTATCTCCCTTATTTCAGCTAACATCTGTCTCACGCTGGTCAACCGAAGCTACTACTACTCGGTCTTCACGACACTGCGATACCGCAACAACCTTATTCCACTAATAATTACTGTGACCATCGTGCTGGTCGGATTGTTGTTCTACATCCCCGCGTTCAGGAGATTTTTCGAATTTGGAATTCCAAATGCGACACAGGCAGCGATAGCTATTGGAGCTGGCCTGATTTCGGTCCTGTGGTTTGAAATATATAAATGGATTCGCCGGATAGCGCAACAGAGAAAAACGTAAGCCACGTTTCGTCCAGTAGCCTCACCTCTCCTGGTTGTGGTACGCTGGAACGCCTTCAACACCTAAGATCAATGAAACCGTCTTCCACTTGGGATTGTGATCAGCAATAAGCTTCGCTATGCCCACAAAAGGAACGAACAGAATCATTCCCGCCATACCCCAGACCAAGGCGCCGACAAAAATCGCAACCAGCACGATCATTGTGTTGACATTAAGGCGACTACTGACAGCAATGGGGAAAATTACGTTCGCTTCCAGGTACTGCACGAAACCAAAAACTCCGACTATGCCGAGGGGGTACCAAATCGAGTCATAGGTGATCCATGCCATCGTAATGGGCAGAAGAGATCCTCCTATAATACCGACGTAGGGAATAAATGTCAGGATAGACGCGACGAAACCAAAAAGCACAGGATGAGGGATCCCGAGCAACCACAGTCCAATGCTATTCAAAACGCCAACAATCAGATATACCAACGCCATGCCCTTTATGAAGTTGTAGTACGTCTGAATGGTTTGATAAAGGATCGCCCGCAAGCTCTCCGGCGTTTCATCCGGAAACAAACTATACAGCACGCGAACCCATTGCCGCCGATAGTACAAAATAAGAACGGAATAGATCGGAATCAGGAACAGCACGATACCCGAAGCAACCGAAGTGGAAATTGCCCGACTGAGAATTGTCAGCAGATTACCTCCTGATTCCGACGACAGCTTTTTCAGAAAGCTTTGTTGCTGGTCGATCGACACTCCAACCGTGCTGACGAGAAAATCACTGATCTCCTGCAATGACCGGCCGATCTTTGCCTGCAGAGCCGGCCACTCTTCTATAAAGGCAAACAGCTGACTCAACAGCAAGGCCATCAGCACTGCGCCGAAAAGAATTACGATAGAAAGTGAGATAATGATCGCCGAAAGCCGCCCGATGCCCTTCTTTTCAAGCCAGGCACAAGCGGGGTATAAGACAAAACTGACCAGCGCAGCAAAGCTCAGCGGAATCAGCACATCCCGGCCGAAATACAAAAGCAAGCCCCCATAGAGGAGATACTGCAACCACCTGACGTTCGGTGTAAAGGCAGATGATTCACTTGCAGATCTGGGTGTATCCATGTGGGTCAACGTTTATTCGAACGCCAGGCATGATTGGTGCGGCGCGGCGAAAACAATAAATCAAATGTAATAAACCATAGGATGCTGAGACAGTGACTTCGACATGACAGTTGTCATCCCGGTAGCTGATGGTAGTCATGCAAATTCGATTCAGTGGGTCTATGTACCATGACAAAAGCGCCAAACCTAAACGCCGTACGCTGCACATTCACTATATTCACGTAAAAAATTCGAATACCCGTCCACCGTCCCCTAATGGTATCCAGACTGATGGAAAAAGTGCATCGGAAGCACGAACAACCCTAAAAGGCACCTCGCAAAACAAGTAAGAAATGGCAATCCGTATCCCTCTCGTTATCCTGACATTTCTCTGCATTCAGCACACCTCGTTTGGACAATCTACAGTTGTCAAATTCTATCAAATAATCAAGGACGACAGTGTCGTGTTCTTTTTCAACGAAAGGCACAGATTCACGGAGGAAAATTGCTCAGACTTTGTACGCTACACGAGGGTAGATGACAATGGGTATTTCCACGGCTACTACGAAGATTTTGACAAGGCAAACATGCTGATGAGCAAGGGGCACTATGTTCATGGAAAAAAGAATGGATACTTCGAACTCTATCACCCGAATGGCAACATAAAATGCAGAGGAAACTATGTAGACCACCGGCCCTCGGGAAATTGGGAATACTTCTATGAGAACGGCTTACCGGAAAGGACTATCAGAATCACCGAAACGGACACGCTACTTCTAACTCATGCCGACAAAAAAGGGAACCTGGAAGTAGTCGAAGGCAACGGCAACTTCAGCGGTCTCGTCGCAGGCAAATCAAACGACTCCAACCTAATCATTGCCAGGGGAAAAGTTGAAAACGGGAAGCCCCATGGGAAGTGGTCATCCACCTCTTTGCTCTCGAACGCTATGTACTGTAAAGAAACGTTTGACCACGGGAATCTAATTCGAGGTTCCTTTCCCAATGCAGTCGGCGGCGACAAACGCTATAGTGACGGATCATTTTTGAACTCATTCTTTCTGGCTACCTATCTGTATTCCCTTGAGGAATTCCGACTCGAAAAATGCGCAGACTCGACACGCTATTCCTCGAACAACTACTCCTCCTTCAATCTTCATCAATTCAGATCCGAATTGCGCGTAGCAATTGACAGAATCATCGAAAATGATTTCAGAACCGGAAAAGCACAAGAGTACTCAATTGGTGACAACTACTTGACAATTCAGTTCTCGGTGAACAAAGAAGGAAAGGCAGAGCGATTTGCCGTACTGACAGGCTGGGGACACCAATTCATGAGCGCAATCGCGCACCTGATAAGAACGCAGGCTAAATCTCTAATCCCTTCTGAAACGCACTTCTTCCATCTGAAACTAAACTTTCCAGGAGGATTCGTCTATCGGTACAGTTTTCACTTCTCAAAGAAGCCGGCATACTACTGAGGCGCAATCTTGTACGCCGGCTACTTACTGAGTGCTTCGGTTAATACCCTCCCCTCTACGTCAGACATTTGAATTCCGAGCAGTCTGGCGATCGTTGGTGCCACATCATGGTTCCGACCCGACCCGATGCGTTCGCCTCTCCGGATACCATATCCGGAAAGCACAAGTGCTGGATACATTCGGGGGTGATCCGGCATGTACCCATGCGTATGAGAAGCCTTACGCGGTCGACGCTCAGTGGAGACAGATTTTTCATCCACCACAATGTACGTGTCTATTTCAGGAACAATCAGATACTGACCCGCAACGTTGTCATTCTCCTCATAACGCGGATATCCCAAAGCGGGGAATTCATCATCCCGAACAACACGTTGAAGACCCTCCAACTTCAACACTCTCGCAAAAAAAGCATCGAGGGCGGCACCATCGCGCTTAGGCGAAAAGTCTTTGGTAGTTTCGACAAATATACCCCATCCCCCACCGTGCAACTTCACCTTCCCGGCAAGGCCACTATCGACAAACAGCGGGTGAATATTCACCTCATGCTGAACACTATGAAACCCGTGATCAGCTACAATCAAAAAAGTTGTTCGGTCAGCCAATCCGGCATCCTGCACTGCCTGACGGATCAACCCGACATTGTAATCCGCATAACTGAGTGCGCTCTGAGCAAAGTAGTGCCCGGGTCCCCAGGAATGCTGCATGCCATCGGTGTTTACAAAATGCACAGCCATCAACTGTGGCTTCTCCATGCGAAAGATCTCGGCAGCCGATTGTGCGAGAATGAAATCACGCTGCACCTGCACCATTTTTCCCTGTGGCGCAATTTCATAATACAGATCAATTGGAATACCTGCATTCCTCAGGTTTTGCAACAGCACGGGAGACACTTCTGCCTTGTTGAGTTCCTCGTGACCATGCAGGATATTGAAATCCAATGACGCATCTTGCCGGGTCTCCGGCCAGCACACCGCCGCAGTCTTCAATCCAGCGCGATGCGCAACATCGAAAAGAGTCGGCACCTTGATTGCATTGGCGCGTGTCTGAGTTGTCGCCGCAAAAGACTTGTTCGTCTTCCGGTTGGTCATCTGGTTGCCGAGGACACCGTGCCTCCTGGGTGAGACACCCGTGACTAGTGTCGCATGCGAAGGGTGCGTCACACTTGGATAAACCGTTACGGAGTTCTTCGCCCATACGCCGTTTTCGATCAACGCCCGAATATTCGGAATCAGCAAATCGCTATTCTCCAGGTGATAGGCCGCAAATCCATCAATAGAAATGAGAATGACGTGGTTGGTCTGCACGCTATCGCGGACGTCATACAGTTTAGCCTCACAAACGACAGTCGAGAGAATGAAGGACAAGGCGACGGTTGCAATAAATGCTTTAATCATATGTGCATGGTTTCGTAAGTCAGTCCTGCTGATTCGGCACCCAAAAGAATCAGTTCGTCACTCCTTGCCCTCACTCCGATAGATTCCAAAATCCTTCTTCTCAAGAAGAGATGATAGTTCCCGAACAACATCCGGATGCCGAGCCGCCACATTGCTGTTTTCCGAGCCGCCGGTGCGATGATCGTACAATTCGACCACAGGCTGTTCATCCCTAAAGTATTTCGTAAAACGATACATTGGCGTGCGAACGGTAATGCCATTGTTATAATATCCCCACGCCGCATCCTGCCATCTACGTGTCTTCGTGTTCTTCAGCAAAGGCACCATGCTGTTCCCATCCGTCTGAAAATTCATACCTACTCCACACAGTTCCATCAGGGTAGGATATATATCTACGGAACTTACGATCCGCTCAATCTTTTGTCCTGAAGTCCCCATACCCGGCACCCGCATGATCAGCGCGCTTTTCAAGGCCCTTTCAAAAAGCGTGTGTTTACCCCACACGCGGTGGTCCCCAAGGTGCCATCCGTGGTCGCCCCAAAGAACGACAACCGTATTTTTCGCCAGCCCGGATCTTTCCAGCTCATCCAGTACTTTGCCTATCTGCGCGTCAACGTAGCTAACTGCCGCGAAGTATGCATGCCGGACTTTCCGCTGGTACGCATCGGATACCGGGTCTTGCAGAGACGGGTGCTCCTCACCTTCCAGATAGCCATTGAACTCCGAACTCCTGTGAAGGCTCTTGATGTTGACATTCTCTGGAACGTCTGGCGAGGGTGTTAGGTCGATTTCATCTTCATTGTACAAATCCCAATATTTCGCCGGAGCCGTGAAAGGCAGATGAGGCTTAAAGAAGCCAACACCTAGAAAGAAAGGCTCTCCCTTCTGTCCCAGTTCCTTCAACTTGTCGACCGCCAGATCAGCAGTAAGGCCGTCCGGATAGCCATCGTCAGACACATCCGCCTTCTCATAAGGTTTTACCTGCCTGTTTCTGCTTTGCCTGTTAGATCCATCCGCGTAGCCAAAGAATGCGTTCCAACCCGTTCCCCATTTCCCCGCGTCAAAGGCAAATTCGTCCCAGCTGTTCGGCAGCTCTCTCTCGGAGCCCACCGGATCGGTGTAGCCATAAAGCACACCATCGACATAGTGGCTGATCTTTCCGACACCGGCGGTGTAATAGCCATTCCGTCGCAGGTGATGAATGAAAGTCTCGGGGATTTTCGACTCCTCCTTACCGGAAATGAAATTTCTGATAGCATCGTTCGAGAGATGGCCTTTGGTCCTTGGCAACATGCCCGTCAGCATGCTGAACCGCGATGCCCCGCACGTTGGCACTGCCGCAAAGTGATTCATAAAAACAACGCCGCCCGAGGCGAGCCGGTCGATGTTTGGAGAGCGGATGTAATCGGCACCGTAACATCCCAGCTCCGGTCTCAGATCATCCACAAAAATAAAGAGAACATTTGGCTTTGCGGCAGACTTGTGCTGTGCCACTCCAAGTAGCGGTACAACTAAAAGTAAGATAAGATTACAGAATACACCTTTCATAAATAAACGATCAGGAAACAGGGGCTGCTAAAGCTCATCGCCCTTCAATTGGTCCGAACAGACTTCATGCTCATCCAAGTTGCCACATTTTTCTTAAAAAACAAGTTATTACCTTCAATGAAAAAGCTCGGCATCAGAACTTCCTGCTATACAACGTTGATATCTTCATCCATAAGAAAACCCAAGAAAGGCGCTAAGACCTCCATAAACATCTTATCACACGCCATCCAGAATTGCTTATCTTTATACAAGCGTCAAATGTGCTCCTCCATGGTGGATGAAATGAATAAGGGCACCGAATCAAAACATATCAATTTGCCGATGGTAGGGAATCCAAGCCTGCTGCGCTCAAGACTCTTTCTTCTGGGCATCGTCGTATTGGTTCTGAATGACCACTATCTCAAACTGGCATATCCCAATTGGTTAACCGGAAAAATATCAGACTTCGCAGGGCTGTTCGTTTTGCCGATTTTCCTGTCCGCTCTATTTGAAAGGGCTACAGCATTAAACTATGTCTTGACGGCGCTAATGTTCACACTTTGGAAGAGTCCCATAACAGAACCCCTCCTTACAGCAGGCAACGCAATTGGAATTCCCTTCCACCGCACGGTCGACTATTCCGACCTTATTGCCCTCACGATTCTACCCTTCTCATACAAGTATCTCGCAACCATCTCCCCATCCGGGGCGATTAATAGAACCTTGGTAACAAATGCTCTTGCGGTAGTTTGCTTTGTCTGTCTAACCGCCACCTCAGTGGCACCAAATTTTGGCGCCGAAATAAACAAATCCTACGAATTCAAGGCCTCCAAGTCCGAGCTGATAAATGAAATAAACCAGTTAAACTGTGAGTTTTATACAGAACTCTCCGACACTGGAGATTCACTATACGTGATCAAAAACTTAGTCATTGAAAATGACTCCATAATCAGGCGCGCAACATTCTGGATCGAACATAAAGGCGATCAATCCGTCTTGACACTACGAGCAATCGAAACTTTTCATTCCTATCCCGCATTTTTCACATGGGGACAAAGACGACAACTTCGAAAGGTGGCAGAGAAGTATTTGATTAAGGAGATTCGATGAAGGAGGGTAGAAATTTTGTGTCCGGTTTTTCGGCATATACTGTAACACTGAAAATTCCCGTATTTCCACTCCTAAATTTTTCAACAGCCTCCGACGACAAATACCTATTCACAATCTCATCCGGCAACGTTATGCGCTTTTCCTTTTGAATACGGATGTTTTTGAACCCCGATTTTTCGATAATTTCTATATAAGATTCTTTCTGAATTGCGCCTGAAACGCAGCCAGCGTACATTTCTGCGTTCCGTTGTAAACCTTCCGGAAGCTCACCCACCAGCACAATATCTGAAACACTAAAGTGACCTCCGGCTTTCAAAATTCGAAACGTCTCCCGGAATG
>JBIQJZ010000086.1:0-14476 GCA_044507115.1 Flammeovirgaceae bacterium
ACGAGGGCTTATATCGAATCCAAGAAAGATATTCCTGCCGGCGGCGAGATCTTCGTCGACTACGGTACTGACTACTGGAAAGTGATCCGCGAAAATATCAAGTTGCGGAAAAAGGAGGCTCGCGAAGAAGCTCGTGAGAAGAAACGCGCTGCCGCGAAGAAAAAGAAGGCGACAGCGGGTTCTGCGCGCAAGGCCTCGACGAGTAAGACAAAGAAGACCGGTGTCCGCAAGAAGACCACTACTAAGCGGAAGAAGTCGGCTTCGAAAAAGAAGTCATCACGTCGTTAATTCACTCCGACCTAGCGACGATTCAACAGGATCGCTTGTAACCGCAAGCGGGCGCTTGCGGCGTATTCATCGAGTCCCTTTCGCTCTGCTTCTTCGGCATATGCACGGAGCAGGCGATAGGAGTTATAGTTGACTTGTATGGCTTCAACGAGTAGGGTGTATGCCTCAAACCCGTCCGGGTCATGCGTGCGGAAGAAGTCGGCTGCTGCAATGATGCCGTCTTCAAAATAGGGATTCCAGGTGCCGATGATCCGGTAGTTTTTTCTGGCAGTCTCCATATCTCCGCTAGCTTCGCTGATCAACGCCGTATACCACATCTTTTCGAGTTCATACCCACGACCAAATTCTACGTCGTTGTTGATCTGCTGCGCCAGGAGTTGCACTTCGCGTCGCTGCGCGAGCATGATCAACTCCGTGTGACGCACCTCTTCGTACAGGCGTTGGCTTGTGAGTTCCAGGCCGCTGATCTGATTCAAGTAGCGAATGGCAGGAGCGAGGTGCCCAGCTTTGAACTGCCGTCTCGACATGTCAAGTAACGCCTGAGCTTTGTAGTCGGCGTTATCAAAGGTATTCGTTAGCCGGTTGAAGAAGATTGTATCTGTCAATCCCACCTTGTACCGGCAGTACTGATACTTTTCAGGATCGTTCAATTGCGTCGCCTGCGCGGGTGTGAGTCCGAGGATGCGCTGCATGCGTTGAGCAATTTCCTTTTCGCCTGCATCGCGCCCGCGCGCGACGGAGTCCCATGCCACATACGCATCAAACACGTGCCCGGCTTCCGTCAGTGCGATTGCGTTGTAGAATCGCGAGTCTTTGTAGTCGGCAGTCTCGGCGTGCGTAAAATAGGCGGATGCAATTTCCGGGTTACCCTGATCCAATGCCCACAGTCCCATTATATAGTTGTATTTGCCGCGGTATTCGTGTGAGATGTACGCGAGTTCTGCAAATATCTCCAGTGCTTTTGTCACGTTGCCGCGGTGGTAATAGGCATGCGCCAGTGTTGCCTTCAGTGCTTCGGCATAGTCCACATTGAGCGAGTCGTTCGCTATGGCGTGCACCTGACTGATGAACGTCGTGTCTATCGAACGCGCATGCCCGATCGTGTAGTTATTCAGCAATGTGGCTGAATACAGATTCAGGCTCTTTTCCGCAAGTGGATCGATCGGGCTTTCGACTTCCTGATCGAAGAGGGCGGCGAGCGCGAGCGCGTTCGCGATCACTGCCGGTGATTCGTTAGCAAATATCTTGACAACGGAATCTGTTCTGATAGGAAGCTGTTCCACCGCCGCGAGTGCGAGGAAATTTCCTTCTGCTGAATTCCGCGTGAGCTTGTGTTGACGGGCTTCGTTGATGAACCATGTGGCCGAATCGAGGTCGTGAAGCTTACCGTACGCAAACCCGAGATTGTTCGAAAGGACGGATGATCCCGGCATGATTTCCTTCCCGTGTCGGTAAGATCGGATGGCAGAGGAGTAGTCGCGATCCCAGAGATAGAGGTTCCCTTTGTTCACCAGTGAGTACTCACTTGGACGTCGACTGTTGGCAAGGTCGTAGTTGTAGTGAGCACCTTCGAAATTGATCCGCGATGACTTCATCTTCCCGAGGGCATAGTTTGCGCGATGGGTCATGAAGCCATACTTCCGACTTTCGTCGTAAAAGTCCTGTGCGAGGATATCGCGTCCTTGTAACACATAGAGGTCGGCGATGTAGTTGTAAAACCCGGACATGCCATGATAGACCAGCTGTCGATAGTCTGAGTAGAACACAAATGCCAGCGTGGCTATCAGGCCGGCGAGCCGGAAGGTGAAATAGGGCATCCGGTTGGGTTTGTACAAAAGTTTGTGCACCGGTAGGTTCTCCGCCATCATCACCATGAAGTTCGAGATGAAGTAGGTGAGGAAGATGATGCCGTAACCGGTGTGACTAAAGATGATGACGTCGCGGATGATCTTTAGCGCGGCATCATTTGCATTGGCAAGAAACTGTGTAATGGTGATCAGGCCGATGCTGCCGAGTGCGAGGTACAGGTACGCGCCCTGTGGTCTGAAATCGATGATCGATTGATACAGCGGTTCCCGGCGGCGGAAGCCCCATATGCCAAGCAGCGCGGAACACGAAAAAAGCAGATAGACGTTGATATAGATGAAGTCCCAGTCGATCACGCGCATTTCGTGCAGACAGGTCAGGAATACGTTGACCATATAGATTACGCTGATAACCAGGAAATGCCGGAGGCTCTTCGAGGATCCCTGGCTGGCTACGAACACGAATGACGCGAGAATTTCGTGCGCTACCATGAGAATGAAGATGAGCGTCAGCACCAGCGCTGGCAGATATGCCGTTGCTACGAGGTGAAGCAGGGGATAGGGGATTTCGGAAAACAAGCCAATGACGACGGCTGTTACGGCGGCGAGGAGTAAGAAACAAATCAGCCGCGCACTCCAACTCGTATCCGGCCTGTAGCTTTTTAGATAGTAGCTGACGGCTACGAACGTGAGACTGACAATCACGGGAACCGTATAGCCGCGAATGCCAAAGACAACCGTGACATCGAGCTGGAGAGAGAGTACGAAGACTACGAACAACCCCACGCCGGCAAAGTACCAGAAGCGCTGAAGTGTGGAGATCACAGTCAGCAGCACCATCGCGCATCCCACGAGCACGATCAAAAATATGTACGATGCAACCTGATTGTGTGTGATGTTGCTACCCTGGAGATATTCAAAGATGACATAGCTCTCGCCGGGTACACTCAAATGAAAGGGACCGGTCCGGAATTCGTGGACGGCGGTTTCGATCGTCTTCTGCTCCTGGATCCGCTGCCATTCAATGATGTTGTCTGCACCCTGAAGCCACGAAATCCAAAGGTAGCCGAGTGAAAATACGAATACCGCGCAAAGTGCAAACCAGACCTTCTTGTAAGCTTCAGGCCAATCCTTCCAAAAGAACCATGCGTGCATGATGAGTAGCTAACTTGAGCGTGCAAGCTAATGCGTCTGGGGGAAAAAAATAAAAAGTGCCGGATGAAACCGGCACTTTCCTGATTAGGTGAAGTATTTCGTGACGCCTGGCGTCGCGATCGGATAGAATCCGTTTTCATCGGGAAGAACCGGTGGCGGTGCATCCCATGCGTACTTTTTCGGTTGAATATCGATTCCGGAGTTCAGGGCCTTGTCGAACTCGATGATTTGTCCGGAATATGTAGCCATCCGGCCGATGATCGATGTAAGTGTCGCTTTTGCTCCGTTCTCAGTGTCGTCGTATTTGTACTCGCCCTTGGCGATCGCTGCGAACAGCTCGTCGTGCTCGTTCTGATACGGTTCATTTTCCTGGGACTTGTCGAACTTGAACAGCGTTTTTCCTTTCGAAGTAATTTCCGCCTTACCGCATTGGACAACACCTTTGGTGCCGACGATCATCTCATCGACGATCGAGTAGGTCCCCTTCATGTGCCGGCACTGACTGTTCAGGATCGTGCCATCGGCATAGTGGTACTCCACAAAGTGGTGATCGAATATTTCACCATATTCCTTGCCTGTGCGAGTCTGACGTCCTCCCATACCCTGGGCTTTCACCGGATACGCACCTTTGAACCAGTTCATCACGTCGATGTTGTGGATATGCTGTTCGGTAATGTGATCACCGCAAAGCCAGTTGAAGTAGTACCAGTTTCGCATTTGGTATTCCATCTCCGTCTGCCCGGGTTTCCTCGGTCTTACCCACACGCCATCATTGATCCAATACACCTGGCCGGATGTGATGTCGCCGATCATGCCGTCCTTCACGCGCTTGTACAGCTCGCGATACGAGGTCTGGTAGTGGCGTTGTAGTCCAACGATTACATTCAGCTTCTTCTTTCTAGCTGTTTCAGCCAGGTCCAGAACCTTCTTTACACCGGCCGGATCGGTTGCTACCGGCTTTTCCATGAAAACGTGTTTGCCCTGCTTGACCGCTTCTTCAAAGTGGATGGGACGGAAGCCGGGAGGCGTACAGAGTATAACAACGTCGACCAGCGGGATCACCTGTTTGTAAGCGTCAAAGCCTACAAATTTGGTCTCTTCCGTAACAGCAATTTTTTGTTTGACGTCGCCGTTTTCGGAGTCCGTCAGTGCCTTAAATGAACTGTCGAGCCGATCGCGGAAAGCATCGGCCATCGCGACGAGCTTGACGTTTTGCTTTGTCTTCAGGGCTTGCATCGCAGCGCCTGTGCCGCGTCCACCGCAGCCGATAACGCCGACACGAATGGTATCATCGACAGAATTGAAATACCCTGCGTTGGAAACGAGTGGCATCGTCATGATTCCACCCGCGAGCATCGTTCCTTGTTTTACAAAGTCTCTGCGCGACTGTTTAGTTGTTTCATTTTTCATAACGGAACTATTGATCAAATGTCAGTATTGGTTTAGTTAAGGTAACTCTCGAAAAACTTTTCGATCTCTTCTTTTGAAGGAGCTTTCTCAGGGCGAACGATTCGGAATCCTACAAACATCCCATCTGTCAGCCACCATTTGCTCTTGGGAATCTGGGGATCGCGCTTATTCCACGCTGCATCGGAGGCAAATCTATTTGCACAACGGAGTTCGTCCGCTGAATCCATGTACGAACCACCGCGAACGACCTTCGGGTATTTCGATCCGGGTGGAACCAGTGGATCTTTGGCGTTGACTGCGCGCTTGGCGTACGCATCCGGTTCGTACTGATCGAGTGTCCACTCGCTCAAGTTACCCAACATATCGTATAATCCCCAGGCGTTTGGCTTTAATGATGCAGTCTTCTGGAATTTCCCGTCACTGTTTTCTTTGAAATAGCCGTAGCTCTTCAAACTTGCTGGGTCATTTCCAAAAGGTCTCGACGTGGTGGTACCCGCCCGGCAGGCGTACTCCCACTCGGCCTCGGTCGGAAGCCGGTAGAACACTCCCGTCTGTTCGTAGAGCCATTTGCAGTACATGATCGCAGCCTGATGACTCATGCTGTTTGTGGGATGGCGATCATCGCGCCCCATGCCCCAGGTGAGGTCGATGTATTGCGCTGTAGGGCGCGACACGGCGTCTACCTCGATCTCTTTCGTCTGAGGCACATTCGCATTCTTGAAGAAGGCGTCCCATTCGCCGAAGGTCACTTCGGTTTCACCCATCCAGAAGGCGCTCAGTTGCACTTTCTTTTGAGGTCCTTCGTCCGCGGCGCGTCCTTTCTCCGATGTCGGACTACCCATTGAAAAGGTGCCGGCAGGTATCGGAATCATCTTAAACGAAACGCCGGTTCCCGGGATAGTCTGTTCGTATGATTTTAGCTGGGCAACGAGTTCGAAGGAGAGAAAGAAGAGAGCAAAAGCCAGTGTTTTTTTCAAAGCAGCAAAAAATTTGAGAGTCGAAAATACAGAATAAGATTCCTCGTCCCAAGACATTCATCCGAAACTGCGCGTGTGCTCGGTGTGCCGGACAACGAGGTTTTCGTTCCGGAGTTTACTCTCAATTATCGTGCGGGTGCTGCGTGAAAGCCGGGGGGTCGGGCGGCATTTACACGAACGGTAGGAGGGCCTCTATGTCAGCCGGTGCAAGTCGGTTATCGACCGCTGTTTGAACGCTGACGCGGGTGACGCAGTCTGAGCCTCCTCTTGTTCTTCTTCTCCTCCTGGTCCACAAGGTAAAAATTCATCTGCGCCACCTGAAACTGACGAATATAGCTGTTGGCGGTGAGTCCGGAGGATAGCTTTATGTGATTTTCCATAAACCGGTATTTTTATTTCTCTTGACCCTTTCTAAGGCAAAAGGGTTGATTCAGAACTGAATTTTTTTGGTGAATGTCAAATATTTCTGTTACAACGCTTTTATACGTGCGGTGATTGCGGCAGGTTTGGGCGTTTCGGCGAAAAATTCGCGATTTTCTTACGCGGGAAGGTTTGAGGAGGCAAGAACAGGTCGAAAATCGGCCTCGGAAACGAATCCGCAGCCGACGGCCGGGTCGACCGACGGCTGCGGATGGTTGAATGTGCTTAGATATTGGGCTGAGGGGTGGTTCTCAGATAAGGTTTAATGCGTTGGTGGCCCTTCGGAAACTTGGCCGGGATCTCTTCGTCTTTGACGGCAGATGTGATAATGACGTCTTCACCGTGCTTCCAATCGGCTGGCGTGGCCACGCTGTGGTTGGCGGTGAGTTGAAGGCTGTCGACGACGCGAAGAATCTCATTGAAATTCCGGCCAGTCGATGCCGGGTAAGTCAGCGTCAGTTTTACTTTCTTGTCGGGGCCGATGATGAACACTGATCTCACGGTGAATTTGTCCGTGACATTGGGGTGGATCATTCCGTACAGGTTGGCCACCTTGAAATCAGGATCTGCGATCAGCGGATAAGTCACGTTGGTGTTCTGTGTCTCGTTGATATCCTTAATCCAGTTCTTGTGAGAGTCGAGTGGATCCGCGCTTATTGCGAGAATCTTTACGTTGCGTTTCTTGAACTCGGGCTCGAGACGCGACATAGAGCCGAGTTCTGTTGTGCAGACGGGTGTGAAGTCTGCGGGGTGGGAGAACAGAATTCCCCAGCTATCGCCGAGCCACTCGTGAAACTTGATTGTTCCTGCTGTAGTTTCTGCCGTAAAATCGGGAGCAACGTCCCCTAATCGGATTGACATGGTAGATTGGATTTATAGTTAAACAAATATGAGACTGCTTAAGATAACCAACTCTGTGGCAAATTAGTTTGAAAGTGAAATGATTCTCCAGACAGGTGAACAAATTTTTCGCGTGGACCGGGGCGTCGCGTACGCTGACAGGAGCATTTATTTATATTTACGACCCGGACTATTCCGGATGGAATGCCGAGGTAGCTCAGAGGTAGAGCAGCTGATTCGTAATCAGCAGGTCGTGGGTTCAACTCCCATCCTCGGCTCTTGTATCATCCTTGCGTGCCCGCCTTTAGCTTGCGCAGGAGGCAAATGTCACAAAATGAGTGCAATCAATATCTTTCTCGTTGCTGCCGGAGGGTGTGCAGGGTCTGCGTGCCGGTACCTCGCAGTATTGTATGTCGAGCGCAGACTGCCTGCGAATTTCCCGTATGGTACACTGGCAGTCAACATCGCGGGATCGTTCATCCTGGGTGTAGTCCTCGCCTGGCTGGCGGGCAGAAGTTCTCCTGGCAGCGAGCAATGGCGCCTATTGCTTGGGACGGGATTCTGCGGAGGATTCACAACCTTTTCGGCTTTCGCAGCCGACAACTTGCTGTTACTGGATCAAAAATCACCGGCCCTTGCAATACTGTACATTTCGCTTAGTGTGGTCGCCGGAGTACTGGCAGTCTGGGTTGGATATACAGTGGCAAAAGCGTTATTGTGACTTTTTTGAATGCGTTTTCGGGAAACAGCCGGGTGATATTATTTGTTGCACGTTTAGATGTTTTGACCTAGAATTAGACCGATGTATACCTACGACTTTGACGCTTTGAACAACCTGCTGACGGTGGTGCTGAAGAGAAATGTGTCAGCGCCCACCTGGGAATGGCTGGAGGGCGAGGGGACGCGAGCCCGAACGACTGGCGATGTGGCCAGATTTAATATCGCGTTTGTCGCGATGCCGAGGAAGACGGGCAAGTCCATTGTTGCGATTGACAGTCGGGAACAGGATCAGATCAAATCGGCGAGACCTGACATGGTTGTCAGCGGATGGACAGTTGATCGACTCGCGCGGGTATGGCTCCTGATGATGCTCAATGCCCGCGACCACCAGAAGTACATTGCCACGATCGAGAATCTGTTTCTCAGCGCGGAGATGAGCGAACTCGTGGCGCTGTATTCGGCACTTCCCATCTATGCATATCCGGAATCCTGGCGCAAGCGTTGCGCGGAGGGAATTCGAAACAACATCGGGCAGGTGCTGGAGGCTGTCATCTGCAACAATCCTTATCCCGCTGAGCAACTCGATGAGGCAGCGTGGAATCAACTCGTGCTAAAAGCGATCTTCACCGAGAAACCTATACTCGAAATCATCGGCCTGCAGAAGCGCGCGAACAGATCGCTTGCCGAATCGCTGTCCGACTACGCGCACGAGCGATGGGCAGCTCATCGCGAAGTAAACCCACTTCTCTGGATTTGTGTAGCGCCATTCGTGGATCAGGGTATTTTTTCGGATATTCAGCGTTTGTTTGCATCCGAAGATGACCGGGAGCGTGAAGCTGCGGCGCTGGTCTGCCGCGCGACAGATTATCCCCCGGCAGGTGAACTGCTCGAACAATCTCCGCGGCTGAAGGAATTGGTTCATTCGGGAGCAATAAGCTGGGAAGGAATTGCGAGCAAACTCGCCGCGACAGCCTCTGGCAATTGATTGAACGACGTGAACGATTGAGAACTATTTAAACTAACAGGCTATGTGTTGCAGTCACGAGTTAACCGAAAAAGATATCCAGCCCGGCGTACCATTGTCGGCCTATCTCGACAGTATTAAGGGTATGAAGTTCTTCGACCCTCACGTTCACATGACGTCGCGCACGACCGATGACTACCAGGCGATGGCCGATGCCGGTGTGGTGGCATTGATTGAGCCCGCCTTCTGGCTCGGCCAGCCGCGGACGGGAGTGGCTACGTTCCGCGATTATTACAGCAGCCTCATCGGCTGGGAAAGGTTCCGCTCCTCCCAGTTTGGAATCAAACACTATTGCACAATTGGGTTGAACTCCCGCGAGGCGAACAACGAAGCACTCGCCGAGCAGGTCATGGAAATACTTCCGCTGTTTATCTACAAAGAAGGCGTGGTTGGCGTTGGTGAGATCGGGTTCGACGACCAAACACCCGCGGAGGATAAGTACTACAGGTTGCAGCTTGAGCTTGCAAAAGAGGCATCGCTTCCTGTTCAGATCCATACACCTCACCGCGACAAAAAACGCGGCACGCAGCGCAGCATGGACATCGCTATTGAACACGGACTTGATCCGGGCATGGTCGTGGTGGATCATAACAATGAAGAAACTGTTAAAGAAGTTCTCGACCGCGGCTTTTGGGCTGCGTTTACAATTTACCCCTTTACCAAGATGGGTAATGAGCGCATGGTAGAGGTTGTCCGCCAATACGGTCCGGAGCGAATCATGATCAACTCAGCTGCCGACTGGGGTATCAGCGATCCACTCGCGGTTCCCAAGACTGCCGTGCTGATGAAGCAGAAGGGAATCCCTGAAGAGACGATTCGCCTGGTCACCTATCAGAACGCTATCACAGCCTTCGCGCAAAGCGGACAGATCAATGAGGCTGACTTCGTCGCAGTTAAGAATATTGATCAAAGTCAGAAATTCGAAGGCAATACCGTATTGCGCGGAGGCCAAGCTCCCCGTGTGGACAAAGATTCATTGATTATCCGCTAGTAGCCGGTGGACAGGTTCATCGGCTTTTTCCGACTTACACGACCGGCCAATATCGTTACCGCGGTGTCCGATATCCTGGCGGGTGTTGCTATTGCCGGCTTTCTGACTGAACAGACGAGTGACTATGCGCCTGTGTTGTGGCTGGTACTGGCAACGATCGGGTTATACGGCGGCGGTGTTGTGCTCAACGACGTGTTCGACGCCGAACTCGATGCTACCGAGCGGCCCGAGCGCCCTATTCCGAGTGGCTTGATATCCGTCGGAGAGGCCGCCCGACTCGCGGTCTTTCTACTGGTGTTGGGAGTTTTCTCAGCGTACCTGGTATCCCAGTTGTCGGGGGTGTTGGCATTTACTACAGCCGTAGCCGTGGTAGTATACAACAAATGGTCAAAACACAATGCATTTTTCGGACCGCTTAACATGGGCTTATGCCGCGGCCTGAACCTCGTTCTCGGCATTAGCTGCGTCTCCGCTCAAGTGAGTGCGTACTGGTACCTCGGCTTTGTTCCGGTCGTCTACATCGCCGCAATAACAATGATCAGCCGGGGTGAGGTTCACGGCGGAAGGCGTTCTACGCTCTATGTCGCAGCCGCGTTATACCTCGTCGCTATGGCGTGTATCGTCGGGCTGTCGTGGGTACACGGGCATATCGTTGTGACGATGATTTTCATCCTTGCGTGGGCATTTATGGTGTTCCTTCCACTTCGGGAAGCCGTTCGTATACCGGAAGCCCGCATGCTTGCACGTTCCGTCCGCGCAGGTGTGCTGGCGCTCATCCTGATGAATGCTGCATGGGCGGCTGCATTCGGCGCTATTTATCTCGCTATCGTTATCGTGCTACTCCTTCCGTTCTCACTTGCGCTGGCGCGCGTTTTCGCTGTAACCTGATGGTTTTGCTCACCTTACCGGTGGTAAAATAACCCGTGAAACATGATAAGTGTCATTTTAATCTGAATAATTTTGTCGCTTATTGTGTTGAGTATTAGAAAATGGAGTTCATACGTCAGGCCTTCGATATTCGCTTCGAATACAAGGTATTCTTCACTTCTCACCTTTTTGCGAAGGAAAATGATCTTTTCAGAACATTTCTCCGCGAAACAGGAAACGCAGGTGTAACCCGGAAAATACTGTTTGTGCTCGACAAGGGCGTGGTGGATAGTCACCCCGCGCTCACCGGGCAAATCCGCGATTACTTTGCCGGCGAAGCTGACGTCCGCCTCGTGGACGAGATGATCGTTCTTCCCGGCGGCGAAGTCACTAAGAATGACGAGGGTTATTTTCAGAAGATACTAACGGCAGTTAATCAGCACGGTATTGACCGCCATTCGTTTCTGGTTGCGATAGGCGGAGGTTCCGTCCTCGACGTTGCAGGCTATGCCGCCGCGGTTGCGCATCGAGGTGTGCGACATATCCGCATCCCGACTACAGTACTTTCGCAGAACGATTCCGGTGTAGGCGTAAAAAACGGGATCAACTACTTCAACAAGAAGAACTTTCTCGGGTCGTTTACCCCACCCGTTGCTGTATTCAATGACGACCACTTTCTCACGACACTTGACGACGGGGAGTGGCGTTCGGGTATCTCTGAAGCCGTGAAGGTGGCGTTGATCAAGGACGCGGCCTTCTTCGAATGGATCGAAGCGAATGCCGACAAAATGGCTGCGCGTGAGATGACACCGATGCGGTACCAGATCCGTCGTTGTGCTGAGCTTCACCTGCAACACATCGCGAGTGGTGATCCGTTTGAGTTTGGCTCGTCGCGACCGCTTGACTTTGGACACTGGAGTGCCCACAAGCTTGAGCAGCTGAGTAATTTTACCGTTCGTCACGGCGACGCGGTAGCGACAGGTATTGCCCTTGATACGGTTTACTCGTTCCTTTCGGGCTGGTTGCCGGAGGAGTCGATGAAAAGAGTACTCGACGTGCTTCTCGCGCTGGGCTTGCCCATCACCCATCCGCTGCTTGACATCACCGACGATCAGAGTCCGTTGCTGGCAGGACTGAATGAGTTCCGCGAGCACCTCGGGGGTCGCTTAACGATTATGTTGTTGCGTAAGATTGGCAAGGGCGAGGAGGTTCACGAAATGGATACGAAACTAGTTCGGCAGGCCAGTGAGTGGATCAGGAATTACAATCTTCAAAGCGTATAAAGGAACGACTATGCAGACACCGCTCGGACATCTGACGTATTGCACTAATATCCATGCAGGCGAAAGCTGGGCCGACCATTTTTTCGCCTTGCAGTCGAATATCCCAGCGGTTAAGAGCGACTTGTCACCTGATAGACCCTTCGGCATCGGTTTGCGCCTGTCGCACCTGGCCAGTCTCGAGTTAGAGAAACACGAAAACCTCGATGCATTTAAACGCTGGCTGGAATCAACAGGCTGTTATGTTTTTGTGATCAACGGGTTTCCCTATGGAGGTTTTCATCACACCCGTGTGAAGGACGATGTTCATACACCCGATTGGCTGACAGAAGATCGCGTATTGTACACCAAACGGCTATTCAACATTCTCGCCGAGCTATTACCCGCAGGAATGGAAGGAGGGGTATCGACCTCACCACTGTCGTACAAACACTGGCACCCAAGCGAGACCCGTCAGCAAGCGATGGAAACGGCTACTGCGAATGTCCTGCAGGTGGTCCAACATCTGATAGACATCCGCGAGGCAACAGGCACAACGCTACACCTGGACGTTGAACCCGAACCCGACGGCCTCCTCGGAAACGGGCCCGAGTTTATTTCGTGGTATCAGCATCAACTGATTCCGCAAGGGATGGAGTTTCTAAAAACACAAACAGGGTACAGGGAGCAGGAGGCTGTAGCTGCGCTGAAACAACATGTGAGACTCTGCTACGACATTTGTCACTTCGCGGTGGGATATGAAGACCACGCGGCCATTCTTCGCGAACTCGCGAGCCAATCCATTCGCATCGGTCGTGTTCAGATCAGCGCCGCACTGAAAGCGGAGATCGCGCCGGACCCTGCGGATCGCGCGGATACCCTTGCTGCGTTTGCCTCCTTTAACGAATCGACGTACCTCCACCAGGTCGTAGCGCGGACAGCGGATGGAAGTTATAAGCGGTACCCCGACCTGCCACAAGCGCTGGCGGACGCCAATGATCCTTCCGTGCGCGAATGGCGTTCACATTTCCACGTGCCATTGTTCGTGGAGGATTATGGTATTCTGAAGTCTACACAATCCGATATTGAAACAGTTCTCGCACTGTTGAAAGAGAAGCGGTTTTCGAATTTCCTGGAGGTGGAAACCTACACGTGGGAAGTCCTTCCGAAAGAGACTCGTTTGCCGTTGAAAGATTCAATTGTCCGGGAACTAGAGTGGGTTAAGACGAGGTTGGAGCATTAGGACGCAGTCGACGGCCCACAGTTGGGTAATTGAAGCTATGAAGAAAACCGTTGTCATAGATATTGTTGGTCTCTCGTCTTCTTTGATAGGAGATCACACGCCGTTTATCCGCAAGTTCGCGGCCGAGAAGGGGATCGCGTCGATCAACCCGATGCTTCCTGCAGTGACGACTTCAGTGCAATCAACCTATGTTACCGGCAAGCTCCCGACTGAGCACGGTATTGTCGGCAACGGATGGTATGACCGCGTCGACTGCGAGATAAAATTCTGGAAGCAGTCGAACAAGCTTGTGTCCGGTGAAAAGATATGGGAGCGCGCAAAGCGGGAGAACCCCGACTTCACCGTCGCCAACATGTTCTGGTGGTACAACATGTACTCGTCAGCAGACTACGCGGTGACACCACGTCCCAACTACCTGGCTGATGGTCGCAAGCTCCCGGATTGTTATTCCACTCCAGCCGATCTGCGGGATCACCTGCAGCGCGAACTAGGTCAGTTTCCGCTGTTTCAGTTCTGGGGACCAGGCGCCAACATCAAATCAACTCAATGGATCGCAGACGCATCGGTTATCACTGACAAGAAGTACGATCCGACACTCACACTGATATACCTGCCGCACCTGGACTACTGTCTTCAGAAGTTTGGCCAGGACTTTGAAAAGATCGGCACTGAACTTACCCAGATCGACCGGGTGGTCGAGCAGTTGGTGACGTACTATGAATCGGTGAACGCCCGCGTGATCCTGCTCTCCGAGTATGGTATCACCGACGTGCAGAACCCCGTTCACATCAACCGCATTCTCCGTAAGGAGGGACTGCTCCAGCTGCGGGTAGAGCGTGGGTTGGAGCTGCTCGATGCTGGCGCGTCTAAGGCATTTGCGGTTGCCGACCACCAGGTGGCCCACATTTATCTCAATGATCCTTCCGTCGCCGGAAAGGTGAGAACGATTGTTGACAATATCGATGGCGTCGAGCTGGTTCTGGATCGCCAGGAGCAAAGCCGATACGGTATCGATCACAACCGTGCCGGCGATCTTGTGCTGATGGCCGATGAACGCAGTTGGTTTACCTACTACTTCTGGCTTGACGATGCAAAGGCGCCGGACTATGCGCGTGCGGTTGATATTCATAAGAAGCCGGGATACGACCCGGTCGAAATGTTCATGAGTTCTAAAGTCCGCGCAGGGTATAAGTTGCTGAGAAAGAAAGCGGGACTTCGCTACGTCATGGATGTCATACCGCTGGATGCGACCTTGATCAAAGGCTCGCACGGGCGCATCGGCTCACCGGAAGAATATCACCCCGTGTTTATTGGCGGGGACGTTGTACAGAAGCAATTGGTAGCGACCGATGTCTACGGATTGATCTGGAAGTCGCTCACCGGGTAACTCCCTCGCCGCCAGTGAATTGGGGCGCTGCCTTCACGAGGGCTACGGCGGGCGAGGTAAAAAAAAAGTCTTCATTTCTGAAGACCTCTT
>JBIQJZ010000087.1:0-7879 GCA_044507115.1 Flammeovirgaceae bacterium
TAGTGTTTGAGCCCTGGTCCTTCCCTGCAAAAAAGAAGAACGTCAACAAATCAAGATGAATATGGAACGGCGAAATTTTATCAAGAATGGATTGATGGCCAGCGCCGCAGTCGTGTCAGGATCAATCACAGCAGGAGCCACCGCCCAGGCAGGCAAGAAATTCAATATGAAGTTCTCACCCGATTTCAACCTCTTTTCGGAGGCGGCGGGCAAGGATCCGGTGGATCAGATCAAATGGGGGTATGACCAGGGCTTTAGAGCCTGGGAAAGCACCTCACTCAAAAGCAGGTCGGTTGAAGAGCAAGAACGAATCAGCAAGACCATCCAGCAGCTGGGGATGGAGTTTGGTCAATTTGTAGGAACGATGACATTTAATGATGTCACTTTTGGGGGACGTGATACCGCATTGCGGGATAAAGTACTCAGCGACGTCCGCGCTTCGATCGAGATTGCCAAACGTATGAACACAAAGATTGTACACAACGTACTGGGTATGGCCGATCCGAAACTCCCGTTTGATTTCCAGATGGCGAACGCAATTGAACTACTCAAGCGGATCGCCGAAATCTATGAGCCTCACGGGATCGTAAATATCATGGAACCGATGAACCATAAGATCAACCATCCAGGCATGTTCCTTCACACCGTGCCGCAGGCGTACGCCCTGAGTAAAGCAGTGGGAAGTCCTGCTGTTAAGATCCTGTACGACGTCTACCACGTCCAGATACAGGAAGGCAACCTGCTGCCGACGCTTGACTACGCGTGGGACGAGATCGCATATTTGCAGGTAGGTGATACGCCCGGAAGAAAGGAGCCTGGTTCGGGCGAAATCAACTACCAGAAGGTTCTACAACACGTTCACGACAAGGGTTATCGCGGGTTCGTCGGGCTGGAGCATGGCACGAGCAAGCCCGGCCGGGAAGGTGCGTTAATCGCACTGGACGCCTACCGCGCGGTTGACCCGAAATAGATAAGCCATTCATAAAAATTCCTGCTTTCACCTACCTCTATCTGTGCTATATTTTGCGCATTATACCGGCTTATGTCAAAATCCGCAGAATCGCACACATTACCAGCGCCTGTTTACAGCTTACTCGCCTCCGCTTGTCATTCTTTCGCCGGAGCGCTAAGCAAAGTATCAATCGTGTGTCTGTTAGCGATTGTTTTGGTCACCGTAAACTATTCTGCTCGAGCACAGGCACCAGTTAAACAGGTTCACACCCGCGAACAACTTTGGCTTGGCTACTTCAACCAAATGAGGTTCAGTGACCGATGGGGCGCATGGGTGGATGTGCATTACCGCATGACCGACAACTTTGTTGACAGACCCTTCCAATTCCTGTTTCGTCCGGCGGTAACCTATTTCGTCAGAGACAATCTCCGGATAAACGCGGGCTACACGTTTGTCTCTCACCCGCCAGGTCCAGGTCTGCATACCACACGCTTCGAGCATCGCCCCTGGCAACAACTGTGGTGGAACCAGAAATACACAGGGCTAACAACATTGCAAACTCTCCGCTTCGAACAACGGTTCAATGAACGGGTTGTGTCAGATGAAAAACACGATGGATACAATTACAACTTTCGGATACGCTACGCGTTCTCGCTTTTCGTACCGTTCAATAGTAGCGAGATCGCGCCAAAAACCGCGTTCGCGGCGGTGACCAATGAGGTTTTCCTAAACTTCGGCGACCGGATTGTTTACAACACATTCGACCAGAACAGATTGTTTGTCGGTTTGGGATATCAGTTGACGGCCCACCTTAACGCTCAACTGGGGTACATGAACGTTTTTCAGCAGGAAGGAACGGGCCATGACTACTTCTCAACCCACGCGATCAGATTATTCGTGTTCCATTCCCTGGACCTGCGCGCCAAAGACTGAGACTACCGCCAGCCGAGTCCGGGGGCAACATGTTTAAGAATGGACGAGAGTATGTGAACGTTATACTCGACACCCAACGTATTGGGTATCGTTAGCAGTAAGGTATCCGCTTCTTTGATTGCTTCATCCTCAGACAAGTCCTTCACCAACTGATCCGGCTCCGCGGCATAGCTGCGTCCGAAAATTGCCCGCCTGCCGCCCTCAATAAACCCGATATTATCCGAACGTCTGGCTTCCTGTCCAAATAGATACCGATCGTCATCCGTTACCAGCGCAAAAATCGAACGACTAACCGACACCCTTGGCTCGCGCAAATGTCCAGCATCCTTCCACGCCTCTTTGTACAACCTGATTTGCTCTGCCTGCTGGATATGAAAAGGCTTATCACTTTCATCATACTTGAGCGTTGAGCTTTGCAAGTTCATTCCGTTTTCGGCGGCCCACACAGCTGTAGCATTAGAGCCAGCGCCCCACCAGATTCTTTCGCGAAGTCCCTCCGATTGAGGTTCCAATCGCAGCAAGCCCGGGGGATTCGGAAACATTGGATTTGGATTGGGTTCGGCGAACCCAACACCTCCTAGTTTATCCAGAAATTCAAGCGCCTTGCGACGACCCATGTCTGCATCCGTTTCACCCTCCCCGGGTGAATAGCCAAAATAACGCCAGCCGTCGATCACCTGCTCCGGAGAACCTCTGCTGATACCTAGCTGAAGCCTTCCACCGGAGATCAGATCTGCGGCTCCCGCCTCCTCGACCATGTACAGTGGATTTTCATAACGCATGTCGATCACACCGGTGCCGATCTCTATCTTCTTTGTCCTGGCGGCGATTGCTGACAACAGCGGAAATGGAGATGCGAGCTGAGCGGCAAAATGGTGCACGCGGAAGTAAGCTCCGTCTAAACCAATCTCTTCAGCCGCCACTGCTAGGTCAATCGATTGAAGCAAGGTATCACTCGCGGTACGCGTTTCATATCCCTGGTGATTAGCCCAGTGTCCGAACGATAAAAAACCAATCTTCTTCGTCATCTCTTTCGCACTTTGATCAGCACGGTAAAGGTAGACATAATGAGACGTCAACGGAAATCACGCTTCAACAGAGGAGGTGTCGTAGAGTTTCACGTCACTGAAAATATCAGACCATTTCACGGAATCATAGAACCGCTCCGGCACCAGTTGCTGCAACAATCCAAACGTGCCTACGATAGAAAGTATCCTGTGCGGATGTTGATTCTTCCAGATATTCCGGGGATTGCTCCAGTAATCGGACACCAAATCGGCATATCTGTTCACAGATTCTGCAATTTCATTCGTCTTATAGCCAGGCGCCAGCATGCTCATATAGCGATAAGCATACAAAGCGTCTAATTCAAGATAGTGCACAACGTGGACGTTGTTCTTCTCGTGCGCAAGCCAACGACCGTTTGAAATCTGCAAATCTAATACACTATCGATTACTCGCTCCGGATATGGAAATAGATTATTATGGTGTTCATACATCGGAAGAATATGCACGCTCCCACCCAAAGGCTGATGCCTGTCCGTGTGAGGAACCCCTTTCCGCCACCAACCGGTTTTTTCGTCAAGGTTAGCATTGAGCCATTCAAAGACAGCAGCTATCCAATCCTTTGTACAATGGCGGCTCATACTGAAGCAATGAATCCCTCCCCAGAATTGGTGGGAAGCATTCCATTGTTTTGCCCAGTCAATTTTCTCCAGCCAGGGAGCCAACAGGTCAACACTACTAAAATCGTCATATAACCTGACCTGATACTTTTGCTTTCCACCGATAACTCCCAGGGCACCAATGGTCATCCCGTTGCCGTGAAGCTTTGAATGATTAAGTCGCTCATTGTAGCTTCCATCTTCGGCCTGCTGAAAGCTGTTGATATAGTCAGTCCACTCCCTTCTCTTTTCTGCTGAAAGAGTACGAACGATATCCTCCCCCATGATATGACGTGCGATCGCCACGTCACAGGAAGCATACAGATCAATTGGAGTGCTTATACCCGTGGCATAGTCACCATATGTTTTTCCTTGCAACAGGCTCTCAAAATGGGCAGAAATCCGCCTTCTCACATCAGACAAATCGACGCGTTTTGATTTGGTACCTATGAAAAAATCAGGAATGCAGCCCGCCAAAAGCGCGCTTGCTGAATACTTGATCGTCTCTCGTCTCGTCATTCGCTAGATTTATCGTCCTAAATGGAGTCCCCTACCTGATCACTACGAATCCCGTTTTGCGAGGAGACCCGTCGTTAAGATCGAGTGCATAAAAATACACTCCGGCGGGCAGAGTTTTGCCGGTAATATTAGATTCGCCTTTGAAGTTGTTTTCGATGTTGTCGTAGCCCCGCAAGCTGAATACCTTGTCGCCCCATCGATTAAAGATCGCAACATTGTTATCAGGATAAAGTTCGATGTTGTTGATGCGCATGAATGCGTTAACCTTATCTCCGTTGAGCGAGATAGCATTGAATACTTCAATGGCAGCATCCGATAGAACAGCTCCGATCGAATAATAACGAGGTGCGGGTGGCTGCTCGCTCGTCAGTATACCATTCGACAGCGTTCCTGTAAAGGCAGACTGCCCCAGACTTGAATACGGTCCATCCAACGTATTCGCTGCCACGACTTCCAGTTCCGATGCGCTGGCAGCAAGGGTTTCTTCATCCCTTACGGGTAAGGAAATACTGCTTCCGCTTCCTGCGGTCCCGTTGAGCGTCAACTCCCAGTATCGGCTGGTAGAGAACCTGGAGAACGCCGGCGTTGGATTCCACCCTACCGCTCCTTCGTGCAGGAAGAGCGTACCTGTCGATGCAGGATCGGTGATCTGATCAATCCTCACGGGCAGGTATTGCGTTCCGTTCCCGATCGGAAATAACCAGTCGCCCGCCCCGCGATGCTCGACAGGACCCTGAATGTGCGACTCATCGCTTCCCCCGGTAACTGACGAACCTTGCTCGAAGATGATTTTCGCGCCGTTGCCGGAAACCAGCACTCCATTTTCAAGCTGCAACTCGGAAAGGATCGTAATGTCGGCCAGGAATTGCTTATTGCCCCCACCGCTGATCAGCAATCTGCCCATTGATTGATCACTGTGATTGATTGTTTGAGGCTGGTCGTTGTTGAAGTTGATTTGTCCGGTACTTGCATCATACGTGCCCGTATTAATCCATGCGCCGGCAATAATCAGTTCGCCCTCGTTGATCAATCTACCTGTGTTGACCATGCTGTCTGGTAGCGCGAAGGTTGTTTGAGGAGCAACACTGACGATTGCCCCGCGATTGTAAAATCCCTGCGCAGCAACCTGTGCAGCAGCGAGCAAAGAAATGAGTATGGTAAAAAAGAGTTTCATGACCATTGCCTTATCGGATGTCAGCCTTTGCGGCCATTCCCAAGGCGTTCTTAATTTTCTCAAGATCCCCCTTTACTTGGTGCATATCGGCGTTCTGGACCTCGAGACGTTGTACTGCCCGCTCCAGCTGTAGTATCTGTTGCTCTTTCTCCGCCAGGACGGACTTAAGGTCTTCCAACTCCTTTTGCTGTTCCTGCACCGCATTCACCAGCGGTGCCACGAAGTCAGTATAGCGCAATCCCAACGTTCGCTCAGCGTCACCACCGACGGTAAGAATCGCATTGTCTTTTCCCAGGAGTTCCTCGATGTCTTGCGCGATAAAGCCCCAGTTCGTGCGACTGTCTACAGGATTCTTCATTCGATAGCTTACCGGTTTTAGCTTGAGAATAAAATCAAGACCTGCGTCCAGGCCTTTTATCTCGGTTTTAAGACGCCTGTCAGACGCTGCCGTGAATGCCACCTGGCCTTCAATAACCGACACGTTGCCATTGCCTATCCGCACCTTGTTGTGATCATTTACAACCGTGTTAAACCCAATAGCCGTGGCGTTCTGTAGAGCGGGCGAACTGACATCCGCCCAGTATCCAAGAATTGTATTCTGGCCGCCGTTGACGTTGGAGATGCCGGCACGATTGCCGGCAAACAAATTCTCCGTGCCTGTCGTGTTGTTCTGTCCCGACTTCTCTCCAAGGAAGGTATTGGGGCCACCGGTCGTGTTTTCCCCCGACTGCGCGCCGAGGAAAGTATTTCCATTAAAGGTGATTTGAGTGGGAGCTGCGCCGGCGAGCCAACCGATGATGGTATTCAGCCCCCCCAATCCCTTGTTCTGTCCCGCGCCTGATCCCATGATCACGTTGTAGTCACCGGTATTGGCATTGCCGGCGGAGAAACCGAAAAAAGCATTATCAGTTCCCGTCCCGCCGACGAATTCCCCGGCGAAAAGATTCCTTGTCCCGGCGTTGTTGATCAATACACTTCCGCTCGGGTTCGCCCACTGGGCCGTACCGCCCGAAGTCGTCAACACCTGGCCGTTCGCGCCGATCGAAAGTTTTGAAACCGATAGCGCCGCGGCGTTACTAATATCAGCATCGACAATTGAGCCATTGATAATTTCCGCGGATCCCACTGCATTGTTGGCGATGGTCGGGTTAGGGTAATTTCCGGTAAGGTCACCTCCAGCGGCTCCGCCGGGGGCAACACCAGCTATGTTGACACTGCCCGCATTTGTCAGCCGTCCTTGTGCGTCTACCGTAAACGTAGCCACCTGTGTAGCCGAGCCGTAAGGCCCAGGCGTCACGGCGGTGTTCGCCAGGCTGATTGTTCCCGTGGTCGTGATAGGCCCCCCCGTCAGCCCCGTACCTGCGGTCACACTTGTCACTGTACCCGACGCGGGCAGGTTTGCCCATGCAGTACCCGACGCCGTTGTCGTGAGCACCTGGTTTACTGTACCCGGCGAAAGCTTGCTCACGGACAGGCCGGACGCGATTTTAGAATCGCCGATCGCAAGGTTGGCGAGATCGGCAGAGGTAATGGTTCCATCGGCGATGTCTTCACTCAAGATCGTTCCATTGACGATCTTGGCGCTGGTTATCGAATTGGAACTAATGACCGGATTCGGGTAACTCCCGGAAAGATCTCCTCCTGCTGGCCCACTGATCGCCTGGAGGCCTTCCAGTGGTCTCCACTGATCTTCCTCCCAATAGTAAAATCGGTTTTCATCTCCGTCAAAAATCAACAGGCCGTTCTCATTGCCTGACAAGCCAGATACAAATTCCTGCGCATTGCGTTGGGCTGTGGTCAACTTCGGAATCAGCAAGCCCTGGTTATTACCGGGAGAAACCAGCTCCAGAACTGCATTCTTGTTAGGGGTTGCCACACCAATGCCTACGCCGTGTTGAGCAGTCGATAAAAAAAACGAGGTGATTAGTAAACCAATCAGGGGAACTACTTTCAGATTCATATACCGTGTGGGGTTTATCGGGGAATTTAAAACTACACGAAATTAAGCGATTTCAAAGACGTCGATGGTCAAAAAATCAAATTCTCCCGCCAGTGTGCAGTCTGCCGTGCGCAGCAAATCAGGACGTACCGGAGCGGTTGACCCATCGCACATAATAAATACGGTTTGACCTCGTTCTACGAAAATCATTAAGATTCACCTAAACCCGCGAGCCATGAGACCTTTCCTCCCCTCGATCATCCTCACTGTATGTTCTTCTTTTGCACATGCGCAGACAATCTACATCAAGCCCGGCGCAGGGTTTGCCTTCCCGTTTGCGAATTCACCCATAGGAGAAAATACTTCACAAACGTATCTGAGAGAGACAGACCCCGAGACAGGATACTATGTTCCGGCCATTATCCAGTCATCTAGCGAAGTTAATGGATCATTCAACTCCGGTATCACCTCGTCGCTCACACTCGGCTACACGTTTCCCTCAAACATCGGGGTGGAAGTGAGCATCGGCTATGTTCATGGCCGAAAGTATGAGACCACGTCCCAAAACACCGACATGCTCGACGACGTTGTTCTATTTCACAGCAGATCAACAACTACCACTCACGCAGGATCATCCTACGTTTCGCCAGCATTCACGCTCGCAGTCAATGACGGAAGAAAGTTGAGGCCATATCTCC
>JBIQJZ010000087.1:7889-14413 GCA_044507115.1 Flammeovirgaceae bacterium
CATCGACGATTGATATAAAGACTGAAAGCACGTCAGACTACAGTGGCGACCCAGAGAATGTCAGCAGAGAAGAGAAGTACTCCGGAGGACTGGCCTTTGGGTTGCGCGGCGGCCTCGGGCTCGAACTGCGCCTGAAACCCAAACTGGCGTTGTTCGCGGAAGGGGGATTGACGAGCATGGCCTATCATCCAAAAGCCAGGGAAATCACAAAATATCAACAGGACGACGAAGACATACTGGCAACCATGAACATGAATGTGCGAAAGACGCACTATGTAAGAAGCTCCCACACCGACTCCCGTCTTAACACAAACGCTTCCGACCGGCCTGGCCAGGCGCTTCGAGTATCCTTCAACATGAGTAATCTTTCCGCACAAGCGGGTATCAAATTTTACCTATGAGCGTGTGGATGATTCGCTGTCATGTAGCTGCACCCAGAGGAGAGTTATCGATAGATCGCGACCGCAACGTTCGACCGTATGTTATCTCCACATGAATAGACGGATGGTTGGCCTTGGCTATCAAGTGACACCCCCGCACCCCACCTGAATTTCGCATCGGCGATAGCGTCGAACGTTCGGCTATATACCATTCGTACCACCGGTCTTGGTCCCGATATATCTTCGACGACAAAAACATCCAGCACATTTCTGTTCGAATCTTGATCAGCACCCAAGCCCACTAAGTAGAACTGGCCACCGATGCGAAACAGATTGATATTCTGGAATGATCTCGACACGGGATCGACCCAATCATCCTTGGGATGGTTAGTCATGTCAACTTCGCCCGTCTTGTGAAACCGTATCTTCTCACCCGGCGCCGCGATCTCAGCGCTGTAAAAATCCAAATGCCTGTTAGACCAATCGCCTACAACAAGCCACAAGGTTTGGTCGTCCTGATGTACCGCGACGGCCCCTGCCGTGGCTCGCTCTCTATTGCCGGAACGTTCAATGACGGCAACCGGAGCCTTCAAGACAGAGAGAGGGTCGCCCAGCTTGTAAATATGAACGAACGATGCGTCGCGGGCTTCATTATCCTCGATGCCAACTGCCAGCCAGTTGCGGTGAATTTGAAAGCCACCGGCATGCTTGAACGGTCTGTGCATCAGCCGTTGCAACTTTTTGACTTCCTTTCCGTGGGCTATGGCCAGATAAGCATAGGTGTTCGAGCTGCCTGAAAAAAAGAGATACTCTTCCCCCTCAAAAAAGTAAGGCTGGACTCCTTGCAGATGCCCCCCTGAATTGTTAAACGAAATGCTATTTGAAAAAAATATCTTCTTCGGACTTGGCGGCAATTGGCCGAATAACTTCCCGATGTCGCCGGGCGCCAGGCGGACAATCAGGAAGACCCAAACCAACGCGAAAGAAGGCATCATCGTTGAAATTACGGAAAATTACCGATGCAGCCGCACGAAAAAAGTTTGCCATTCTAGCTTTTTACGCTATTTTAGTCAACGAGCAATAATTGAAGACACTCCTATCCATAGTGCTGACTGCAGTCCTGCTACTAAATGTTCTGGGATACTACGGTATATTTCTCGGAATGCAGTACCGGCATACGAAGGCGATCACGCGACTGCTCGATGCAGACATCTATGATCCCGCGCACACCGTTACAATCAAGATACCTCTTTCGATTCCCTACATGGCAGATGAGCCCGAATTCGGCAGAGTGAACGGAACATTTGAGCACGATGGGCTTCTTTACAGGATCGTGAAACGACGTTACGCGCAGGATACTGTTACCATCATTTGCGTCAGAGATACATCGCACGAAAGCATTAACAAGCTCCTGGTCAGTTACGTCAAGACTTTCGCAGATGCCCCGCCCGACAAAAGTTTACCCGTCAAAATTCCTATCACCATTATAAAAGAATATCTACGCGAGGCCTTCAGCATTCGTTCATTCTGCAACGGATGGTCGGCCGAGGTCATTCGAAACGACCATCGCGGAATGCTTGTTTCGTCATTTAATGCTTTGATCGCGCATCCACCGGAGTCACACTGATCACAGCTGCGTGCCTTGCACTGTCACTGAGTAAGTGACACGAATCATCCCCCATTTGTAGTTAGCTCGTTGGGTATTGAGAGAACGTACTGCCATCGTTTTACAGATGGCTACATCTCAACGACGATAGTCCTTTAATCCCATTGCTATGCCCTACATTCCGCTTGAGGACCATCTGCCCGGTATCACCGGATTGCTTGAATACCGACAAGACAGCGCTCAGCCCATTCGCGAATTGACTCAATTCCTTCTGAGGGGTCCATCTTCTCTCACGGAAGGCGAACGAGAATTGATCGCGACCGTGGTTTCACACGCTAATGAATGTCAATTCTGCACCACCGCTCATACTGCAGCCGCAGACAAACTACTGGGAGAGTCTACCACAACCGCAGCGGTCAAGAGTGATATTGACACAGCTCCCGTCAGTGCGAAGATGAGAACGCTTCTCAGGATTGCGAAACAGGTCCAGTCAAGCGGAAAAGCTGTGACAGATCAGTCGATCCGAGCGGCAAAAGACGCGGGAGCTACAGGCGTCGAAATCCACGACACCGTACTCATTGCCGCACTCTTTTGTCTCTACAACCGGTACGTTGACGGCCTTGCTACACGCCTGCCAGATTCGGCCGACTACTACAACACACTCGCCGCGCGACTTGTCTCCAACGGCTACAAGCGATTACCCCAAGGCTACGATCACCTGAAAAAGAAATAACACTTAAATGACCCCCTATGAAAACAATATTACCGATAATATTGGCGCTCGTCACGACGACGAGTTATTGCCAGACCGTTGTCAGTGGAACAGTGACCGATGCATCAGATAATCCCATTGCCGGAGTAAACATTCTGATCAAAGGAAAATTGACCGGTACCGTAACTGACGCCGGCGGAGCTTTCGAACTGAACACATCCCAGGAGCCTCCATTCACAATCATTGTATCAATGATAGGATTTCAACGGCAAGAGCTGGAAATCGCAGCAGCATCCTCTAATCTCGTACTTCGCCTGTCGGAATCGAACGTTGTGATCGATGAAGTAGTGGTGTCAGCTTCCCGCGTCGAGGAAAGCATTTTACAATCGCCGGTGAGTATCGAAAAAATGGACTTGCGAGACATACAAAACACGCCCTCGATCTCCTTCTATGATGCCCTCGAAAATCTTAAAGGTGTTGAAATGGTCACGAGCGGGCTGACATTCAAGCAAATTAACACCCGGGGTTTCAATCACACCGGAAACTCACGCTTTCTGCAATTGGTGGACGGCGTTGACAATCAAACCCCTGGCCTAGGGTTTTCGGTGGGAAATATGTTCGGATCGTCGGACCTTGATATGGAAAGCGCTGAGCTGATCCCCGGAGCCGCCTCCGCGTTATACGGTCCTGTTGCGTTTAGCGGCGTCTTAGTTATGAGAACCAAAGACCCGTTCCAATACCAAGGCCTTAGTGCACAGGCCAAACTTGGCGTCAATCACATCGGTGAAGAATACACGGATCCGCATCTCCTAAACGATTATTCCATTCGATACGCTAAGGCCTTCAATGATCGGTTTGCTTTCAAAGTAAATGCATCCTACTTCTCCGGACTTGACTTCTTTGCCACGAACTATACGGACGTAGACCCTGGAACGCCTGTGAACCAGCGCGGAGACAACAACCCCGCGCGAAATGCGCTCAACATCTATGGCGACGATGAAGCGCGTACAATCGAAGGTGTCGGCCGAGTCTCCCGGACCGGGTACGAAGAGCGCGATGTCACAGATTACGACGTCTACAGCCTGAAACTCAATGGGGCCGTTCACTATCGATTGAGCGAAAACATGGAAGTGAGTTATCAGTACAACTTCGGACAAGGCACCGCTAACTACACGGGTAGTAACCGGTTCTCTATTAATAACTTCACACTACAGCAGCATAAACTGCAATTGAAAGGAGCGAACTATTTCATACGTGCATATTCAACCGCCGAAGATTCACACGACTCCTACAATGCAAAAGGCCTTGGCCAACTCCTGACAAAGACTTGGGTTCGAGATGTGAATACCAATACCATCGTCCCGGAAAATCAAGCGGATGACATGTGGTATACCCGATACGAAGAGGCCTTTCTCGGGAACATCGCTGGCGTCACCGCCTCCAACCACGCGGCAGCCCGGGTATTCGCCGATCAAGGTCGATTTCTTCCCGGAAGTCCGGAGTTCAATACTGAGAAAGCGCGCCTGATCGCGACACAAGGGCTAAGCGGAGCAGGTATTCTCAGTCAAAGCAAACTCTATCACGTAGAAGGACAATACGATCTCTCTACCCGGATAAAAATATTAGATGTACTCGTCGGTGGAAATTTTCGTCGATACGATATGTTCACCAACGGAACCTTATTCGATGACAAAGGTGGAAGCATCATTATCGATGAAGGTGGAGCGTTTGTTCAACTCGGAAAAGAGTTACTGAACAAACGCCTGAAGATCGCAGGATCCGTACGATACGACAAGAATCAGAACTTTGAAGGACGTTTCACACCAAGGGCTTCATGGGTATACACTGTTGCCGACAACCACCACTTCAGAACGTCCTATCAGACCGGTTTCCGCAACCCTACACCGGGTGATCAATACATCAAACTCAACGCCGGTCCAATCACTATCCTCGGCGGTGTCCCAGACAACAGTCAAGGCATGACAGTATATCAAAACTCCTTCACTACTGCGTCGCTCGGCCCGTTCTTCGGGGCCTTCGAGCAAGCTATGCAGCAAGGATCAACACCCGAAGAGGCCATTATGCAAGCAAAGGATCTGTTGGTGAAGTCAAACGTTGAATACATCAAACCCGAAAGAGTAAAAGTGTTCGAGATAGGCTACAAAGGGCTGTTCAACGACAACCTCATCATCGATGTTAACTACTATTTCTCGAGTTACACCGACTTTCTGTTAAATCAGGTAGTGATGGAACCGCAAAGTCCGGTACTGGCGCAGGACGGATCAATCAATCCAATGGCAGCGATGGATCTTCTGAATGGTGATAGTCACCTCTACCAACTTTATACCAATGCTGCAGATGTCGTCACGGCACAAGGAGCAACGTTCGGGCTAACCTGCAGTCTTCCGAAGCATTATTTGATTGGCGTCAATTTGACACTTGCGACCTTTGATATTCAAGACGCCAATCCGAACAATGTTCCCGGTTTCAACACGCCGAAGTACAAGACTGCGCTGACGTTAGGCAACAGTCGAATTTCGGATAATATCGGCTTCAACATTGCCTGGAGATGGCAGGATACGTACGAGTGGTATGGCACCTTCAATCAAATGAGACCCGGAACAATAGATGCGTTCTCGGTCGTGGACGCACAAGTGAGTTACAAGCTACTCCCTATAAAATCGGTGATCAAACTGGGCGCCAACAACCTTTTCAACAATCGGGTGTACCAGGCATACGGTTCCCCGTCAATCGGAGCGATTTACTACGTAAGCCTGACATTCGATCAGCTGCTCCGATGATGACGACCACAGATTTTGCTACCTCACAAGAAAAGGATTCCGGGAAGATCGGAATCCTATTGTGGGGCTCGTTTTTCATTTGCCTTTTCTGCAACATCTCTGCAGGTGTTATCTCGACGCTTATGTCAGCATACCTTCCGCCAGTGGTACAGGATCTCACCGGACAAAGCAACCCTGAAAAACTCGGTACGATAGGCGCCTACATCCAGTCGCTTTATGTCGCCGGGTGGGCGGTTGGTGGATTCTTCTGGGGATTCATCAGCGACAAGATTGGAAGGGTTAAGGCTCTTTCCATCGCAGTTGGTTTGTTTGGACTGTTTACGATTTTGATCTCACTCGCCTCTTCCTGGGAGTACGTTGTTCTCCTCCGTCTGTTGTCGGGCCTTGCCGTTGGCGGCATTCTCGTCGTCACGCCCACACTACTGTTCGAGATCTGGCCCGCAAGATCGCGTGCGGTGATTATCGGAATCGACTCAATCGGATTCCCAGTAGGGATTTTCTCGTCAGGACTAGTCACCGTATTGGTAGCTGACTGGCGTCATGCATTTCTTGTCGGCCTTTTGCCGCTCACACTGGCCATTGTCGCCCTGTGCGTGCTGAAGGAATCGGAACACTGGCGGCGCACATCGAGATTCTCGAAAACCGAAAAAGTAAGCCGCACTGATCTGACCAATCTGGTACGAGGATCGATTATCTTCGGCACGATGCTCATCGGTCTTTGGGGAATGTTCTCCTGGATTCCGACCTGGGTACAAAGCCTGATCGGAACAACCGGCGGGCAGAGCGAACGCGGCATCGCGATGATGCTGCTCGGCGCGGGTGGCCTTCTCGGTGGGTTCTCATCAGGATGGGTGTCTAACGCATTAGGCGTGCGAAGAGCAATGATGCTTTGCTTTTCCGGCTGCATCGTTGTCTCGGTGATGTTGTTCGGACTCAACAGCACATTCTCGAATGTAATATATGCGGAGCTGGCAATACTTTCATTCTTCTTTGGTATAAGCCAGGGGTTGCTGTCGATCTTTATC
>JBIQJZ010000088.1:0-14149 GCA_044507115.1 Flammeovirgaceae bacterium
TCGGACGGAGTTGCTTCTATGAAAGACGACAGCGATGTCAGGATCGAATCCTTGTAGCCGAACCGAACGATGATTTCTTCGAATTCCGTCAGGTAGAAAACGCGTACGGCACCCGAGTGTATTAGGTAAAGTTTGTTCTCGACTTCTCCCTCGCGGATGAGGAATTGACCTTTGGAGATTGTCCGGCGAGTCCCCAGTTGGTCAAAGGCGGCATGCAATTTACTGTAAAAGCGCTCGCCGGCTGTGTTGTCAGGTGAACTGCGGTCACTGCCCATGCTTTTATCTGCAAAGATAGCCGCTCTCGCTTGCTGTCATGCCCAGGAACGAGACTCATTTTTTCGAACGTCATGGAAGACTGAACGCGACGTACGCATCGCTCGACGGACTGCCCACTCTTCCGCCGCCACCAGCAGCTATCGCGATATACTGTTTGCCGGCGATCTCGTATACACACGGCGTTGCATTGCCGCCCGCCGGCAGTTCGTATTCCCAGAGCAGCTCACCAGTATCCTGATCAAAAGCTCTGAACATCTTATCGCGGGTTGCGCCGATGAAGACAAGACCGCCCGCAGTCACCGCAGGGCCCCCGAGGTTTTGAGTGCCTGTGGGTGGAAGTCCTTTGTCGAGCAGTTCGCGATAGAAACCAAGTGTCACCTTCCAGCGGATTTCTCCGGTGTTCAGGTCGATCGCATTAAGCGTCCCCCAGGGAGGTTTGATCCCCGGGTACCCTTCGTCGTCAGTGAGGACATTCCATCCGCTGTGAGCGTACCGATAGGTTTTTTCGCCCTTGGTTTCGAGGCTGTCAAACGCGGGGTTGCGGAGATCATTTTTGTCGAACAGGAAAGCCAGCAGCGCATCCATATCTGCATCTGACAGATTTGGAAAAGCCGGCATCTGTCCTTTTCCGGTCCGGAGAAGGGTGGATACTTCCGTTTCGGTCTTGCGTTCGGACAAGCTTTGAAGAGAAGGGTAGACGTTTGTTCCGCTGCGGTCGGCCCCGTGGCATGAAGTACATGCATTCATGGTGTACACGCGCTTGCCGGCTGACGCGAGGTATTCCTCCTGTCCGTCAATTTCTATTTGCCTCATGCTGATCAGTAGCGGGATGTCATTGGCATTCACGTACATGATCCCCTTCGCGGGATCAATGGCCGCGCCGCCCCATTCGCCGCCGCCGCGGGTACCGGGAAACTGCACTACGCCCTCGGTATCTGGCGGGATGTAGATGCTTCCCATCCTGGCGCCTTCGATCTTGCGCAACACAGCGTCTCGCGATTCCGGCGAGATATCAGTCACATCATCTCTAGTGAATGATTGACGGGAGAAGGGGGGCGGCTTTACCGGAAACGGCTGCGTCGGCCACACTTCTTCGCCGAGAAGCTCCGACTTGGGAACAGGTCGCTCTTCAATGGGAAAGAGCGGTTCGCCGGTAACCCTGTCGAACACGAATACCATTCCCATCTTAGTAATCTGGGCGACTGCATCAATACGCTTGCCTTCGTGCGTCACGGTGACGAGGTTGGGCGGGGCCGGAAGGTCATAGTCCCAAAGATCGTGGTGAACGAGTTGATGGTGCCATAGCAGCTTCCCGGTGGCCGCATCCAGTGCTAGCAGGCAGTTGCTGTAAAGGTTCATGCCTTTCCGGTTGCCGCCGTAGAAGTCAAACGCTGCCGAGCCGGTAGGGATATACGCGATCCCTCGCGATTGATCGATGCTAATACCGGCCCAGCTATTGGCACCGCCCACTTCTTTGTAGGCGTCGGGCGGCCACGTTTCGTAGCCTGGCTGGCCTGGCTGGGGAATGGTATGGAAAGTCCAGGCAATTCTTCCTGTCCGGCACTCATACGCGCGAATGAACCCGGGTGCGGCATCGTATCCTTCGCCGAGTGCAGTACCTTGAATAAGCAAGTCACCGTACACCGCGCCCGGGGAACTTGCCTCAACAAACAGTCTGGCAGGATCCCGACCGAGTCCCTCGCGAAGATCGAGCTTGCCTCCGTTGCCGAACGTGGGAATGAGCGTTCCCTGGTCGGCATTGAGCGCATACAGGTAATGACTAGCTGTAAAGAAGATTCGCCGGTCGTCGCCATCTTCCCAGTATGTCACTCCGCGATTAACGCCTGTAGCTTGGGCACCCTGGAACGGATCGAAGTTCCATATCTCCTCGCCAGTGGCAGGGTCGAGTGCGATGAGTTTAAGCTTTGGTGACGTCACATACATCTTTCCATTGACGACAATGGGATTGCATTGTATCGCCGAGCGATTCCCCGGGTCTGCGTCGCCCGTGTGGTAGGTCCACGCCACCTTGAGCTGGCTGACGTTGGTTCGGTTGATCTGATCAACTGCTGAATAGGCCGAGTTGCCAGCATCGCCGCGGTATACGGACCACGACCGGTAATCAGTCCGGTCATGGTTGCACGATAGTACGAGACAACCTGCAACGAGAAGTGCAAGAGGTGTGGGGTAACCCTGGAATCTCAACATAGATTACAAGATAACAACTGGAACGACCACTTCGCAAAAATTGTTGACGAGCGGCGGTGGGCAGTTGGGTTACAGGATTTTTCGAATGACAGGATGCAATACGTCTGCCATGCGAAGCATACCCAGATCGTTGGGATGGTCGCCGTCTACGGTGCCCTCTTTGTCTTGCCCTAACAAACCGTCTCCTCCGAGATAGTGAAGGTCTTTATGTCCAGCTTTTTTTAGCGCGTCGTAGGCGCGTTTCAATTCGGCATTCTTTCGGAACTGGTTTTCGCGGCGTTTTTGGTCCATCAGTGGAGCCGTGCGGTAGTAGTCGCGCTCCACGAACAGAATCGGTGTAGCGGCGTGACATTCCCGCAGCATTTTTACCAGGGCAAGCGTGCGGTCGTAGATCAATTCCGGGTCGGTGTTGGGGTTGCAGTCCAGTACGTATAAGGACGCGTCGATCTCGCACATGGCTTCACCTACACTCGTTTCAAGGGTTCCGTTTCCACTGAAGCCGAGGTTGATAAACGGATAGTTCAGCCGTCGTGACAGGATGTTGGTGTACGCCATACCCGGCCGGGACGCGCAGCCTCCCTGTGCGATGCTGGTGCCGTAGTAAACGATAGGCTTTTTGTCGAGTAGGAGCGATCGCTGAGGTGGTGCCAGCGTGGCTTCCGCGTTGACACCTACGGAGATCTCCACCAGGTCGTTGTATAATGGAAGATTGATGAGATAGTCCCTCCATTCACCCTTCACGTGCTGCATGAGTGTGGCCTCGTTGGCAGAGTCGCGAGGAAAGCCCGTATTGATGTATTGCCATTCTCCTCCTTCATAGCCATAGAGGTCGACACCGCTAACACCGGTGGGTGGCATGTGGGGAAATCCGAGGTGACGACGACTCGGCAGTCTCCATTTTACGCTGATGGTTGTTGCGTCGGTGCGGAAGCGGATGCCAATTCCCGTTGAATTTCTGCCGAGTTCCCATACTTCCTTGCGCAGCGTTTGCTCATAGCGCGCCGGAAACCGCATGTAGGACTTCTCCGAATGATATCTTCCGACAATTGTGAGGTCATGTCCATCGGTGTACCGCATTTCCGGTAGTTGTTCGGATGCATCTTGCGCCAGTAGGCATGACGTTGTCATAACGGCAAATAAGAGGCTGAGGGGGCGAATGAGTTTCATTGAGAGCTGGATAAAAAGAAAGAGCCCTGCGCATGCACAGGGGCCCTTGTTAAAGAATTGATTATTCCGTTACGTAACCTGGGTTCTGGCCGATGAGTTGGGCGTCGTATACCGGGATGGGATACAGGTAATCATCCTCGGTAAAATTGGGCAGATACTCCGGTAATGTTACCTCTGGCAACAGCCGTTTGCGCACGATGTCGAACCAGCGATCGTACTCGAAGCAAAGCTCGTAGTTGCGTTCCTGGATCACTGCGTCGTCGAATGCCTCTTGCGAGAGACCAGCGGGGAGATCGGCAATCGCGCTTGGTGCATCGAGGGGTTCGTTGAATGCGCGGCGTCGAACCATGTTGATGGCTTTGTACGCATCAGCAGTCGGTCCACCTTCAGCCATATTTTCAGCTTCGGCAAAGATCAGGAGAACATCGGCGTAACGCAGGATCGGGAAATTCGCTTCACTCAAATACGAATCGTATTCGTCTTGCGTAATGTACGGCATGACAAATTTCCGTACGAAGGGGCGCTGCTCGTCGAAGTCAGTATACGGGGTGCCATCGTGTTCAAGGATGAGGTATGCCTCCTGACGCGGCTCGTTGGGTGATGCTGCCGCCCAGGCGTTCCACCACGCGAGCTCAATGCTGGCGTCACCCCAACCGTCCATGATTTCCGGCGTCCAGATTTGCGGGTCTGTTGCCTGGTCGTCAGACGTAGAGTTGAAACTCCAGATCATTTCCGAGCCGTACTTGTTTTCTTTCTTGAACACATCGAATACGTTCGGCGTGAGCGCATATATGTTGTCACTCATCAGGTCTGCAGCCACGTCTCTTGCTTTCGCGTAGTTCGCTGTCTGGTTCATCGGCGCGGTTGCCATTGTCAGATACACTTTTGCTAAGAGCGCTTTGGCTGCTCCGGCACCAGGTTTACCGGGTTGTCCGCTTCAGGTTAACGGCATGTTGTCAACATTTGATGCGTAAAGCAGGTCGCTGACGATGAGATCGTATACCTCCTCGTAAGGTGTGCGGGAGGTGATGGGATCTGTAACAGGGTTTGGTGTTTCTTCCGTGATCAGCGGCAAGTCTCCATACAGGCGGACCAGCATGAAGTAATTGTATGCACGCAGGAAGCGAGCCTGTGCGAGCAAGCCAGCCACATCGGAGGGATTCGCGTTCTGGACCGATCCGTTAGATACTGCGCGAATCACGCCATTGATATTCTTGAGGGCGCGGTAATGCCTGTCCCAAATAGATGACGCGAAAGTAGGCGTGATGACAAGGTCACCATCGACCAGTTGGTCGTCATGCATAAAATCCCAGTGCCCGTATGAGTATCCACCCCAATAGGCCCAAAGGTGGTTCATCGAACTTGCCAGGGCGGCTTCACCTTGGTCGATGGTGGTGTAAAAGTTGTCAGGTCCGACGAAGCCTATCGGTTCCTCGGTGAGATCTTGGCAGGAAGCCAGGCTCATGATAACAGCGGCCAGGCCAACTTTCAGGATGTTATTTATCTTCTTCATGTTGTTACTCATTAAAATGTAAGGTCAAGACCAAAGGTCACTGTGCGGGACGTCGGATAGCTTGCGAAGTCAATCCCAATCATCGCGTCATTGTTGTTGAATGAACTTACTTCCGGATCGTACCCGGTATAGTCTGTCACGGTGAACAGGTTGGTACCCGTTCCGTAGACACGCACGCGATTCAGTCCAACCCGCTCGGTCAATGCGCGCGGCAAGTTATATGCGAGTGTAACGTTCTTGACACGGAGGTAGGAAGCATCTTCCACCCAGCGGCTTACGCGGCTATCACCTACGTTGATTCTGCTGGTAAGCCCCGCGGCTGCACGCACCGATTGTTTGGTAAACGCCGGAACGTCGGTGTCTTGATTGTCAGGGGTCCAACGGTTCAGCAACGCAGTGCTCATACCTTCGCCCGGACGTTCCTGACGGATTCGACCGATGTTGAACAGATCGTTGCCCTGCACGCCCTGAATCAGGACGATGAGTTCAAAGTTCTTGTACGAGAACGAGTTGTTCCAGCCGTAGATGAAGTCTGGCATAGCATTGCCGATGGTTGTCAAATCCTGAGCGTTGATCGAGCCATCATCGTTCAGATCAAAGTACTTGATGTCGCCTGGCAGTTGTCCATAGGCTGCGGCCTCATCGGCTTCATCTGTACTCCATGTCCCTTGGGAGATCCAGCCGACCATTTGGCCGAAAGGCTCACCTTCGCGCAGATACATCAGGTCGGTAATACCATAGCCTGCGCCGCTGGTAGTGCGGAAGGGCAATCTTGAGTTGTTAGAGAGGCGCAGTACCTTGCTCCGGTTAAACGAGATGTTGAATCCTGTTTTCCACTTGAAGTCTCCGACAAACGGATCGCCCTCGAGTTGTATCTCGATACCTTTGTTTTCAGTCGATCCCACGTTGTCGACGATGCTCCTGAAACCTGTATAGGTAGGGAGTTGGCGGCTGAGGAGGAGGTCATCCGTTGTTTTCTTATAGTAGTCGAAGCTACCTGTCAAACGCCCATTGAGAATGGCGAAGTCGAGTCCGAGGTCGGTCTGGGTAGTGGTTTCCCATTTGAGGTTCGCGTTCGCTGCGCGTGTAATATCAAAACCGATGTTCGTCGTTGACAGCCCGTAGTAGGGATACCGGTAATCCGGGTGCGAGGCAACCTGAGCGAGCGAGGCATACGGGGCGATCGCCTGATTACCCGTAACACCCCAGCCTGCGCGGATCTTCAGTTCGGTGAAGAAAGAGCCCAGATCCTTCATGAAGTTTTCTTCAGACACACGCCACGCGACGGACGTGGAAGGGAAGTAACCCCACTTGTTGTTGGCGCCAAATACCGACGACCCATCCGCACGATAAGTTGCAGTCAATAGGTATTTGTCAGCAAAAGAGTAGTTCACGCGGCCGAGGAATGAGTTGATGGCGCGTTTGGTCTGATACGAAGTTGCAATCAGGGATTGCGCCCCGCCCAGGTCGAAGATTCCCGACTGATCCACCAGGAAATTGTTACCTGTGATGGATGAGCCTTTGCTCAACTGCACCTGCTGCTCAGCTACACCGGTAAGCGTAAGGCTATGCTTTTGATCGAATTGTTTCGTGTAGGTGAGGATGTTCGAGTTCTGGTAGCGCACGTAGGTGTCTGCTGTCGAAACACCTGAACCGTTCTGCTGGAATCCGGGACGCGTATTCCGATTCAGATATCGGAAATTGTTGGTGTTCCGGGTGATCGCACCGCCGGTAAAACGGAGTGTCAGACCGTCGATGATCTTGAATTCCAGGAAGGCGTTCAAATTGTTGATCATTGCGTTGTTTTCGACGAACGGTTCAAGACCGCTGGCAACTGGGTTCCACAGAGCCGGCACGCCGAAGATATTGGGGTGTCTACAGTAATTTCCGAACTCAACGTAAACGGGAATTGTCGGGCTGTAGCGCACCGCCACGCTGACCACCTGGCCGGTAGGGTCGATGATGCCTACACCTTCTCCAAAGGGAGGTGAGTTTCCTTTCTCTTTGATGCCCGCCCAGTTGAGGCCGAAGCTCACGTGGTCAGTGACTTTAACGTTCGCATTGGTTCGGAGTGAGAAGCGCTGGAATTCGGAATTGATCAGGATACCTTCCTGGTCGAGGTATCCGCCGGAGACCATGTAGTTAACATTGTCGGTAGCACCGCTGAGAGACAGCTGATGGCTCGTCATGGGGGCAGTGCGATAGATTTCCTCCTGCCAGTCTGTTCCTTTATGCGTGTTCCAGTGGGCGACTTCGGAAGCGTCGAAGATCGGGGTAGGGGTAACGTCCAGATCTTGTGTCGCGCGGAAATCATTGATGGCGCTGACGAATCCGGCCGCGTCCATCAGATCGAGTTTCCTCGCGAGTTTCTGATAGCTCTGATTAAAGGTGTAGTTAACGACCGGCTTACCTTTCTTGCCCTGACGGGTAGAGATAAGAATAACACCGTTCGCACCCTGAGAACCATAGATGGCAGTAGCGGAAGCATCTTTGAGAATTTCGATGGATTCGATGTCGTTTGGATTGAGCGTGTTGATATCAACACCCTGGAGACCGTCGACAACGACCAGTGGCTGGTTGCCGCCCGAGATCGAGTTCATCCCGCGGATGCGGATTGTCGTCTGACCACCGGGTTGTCCGCTTGTATTGAGGACCATGACACCTGCCGCGCGGCCTTGCAACGCCTGGTCTACCCGTTGCATGGGGAGTTGGGCGAGGTCAGTCCCCTTGACGGAGGTAACTGCACCGGTGAGGTCGCTTTTCCGCTGTACACCGTAGCCAACGACGACCACTTCGTCGAGTGTTTCCAGATCGGGCGTCAGCGAGATGTCGATACGTGTCTGATTTCCGATAGACACTTCTTTCGAGTTATAACCGATATAGGAAACAACCAGGGTCTGGGCATCAGCGGGGAGTTGGAGCCGGTAGTCACCGTTCACATCGGTAGTGGCGCCGAGCGCGGTGCCCTTAACCACGACGTTGGCACCTGGAAGGGCGTCACCGTTGTCATCGGAAACTTTTCCGCTGACGACTCTTTCCTGAAGTAGTACCGCAACGCTTGCGCCGCGGGTCGAATGCACCTCATGGGTCCCTGCGGAATAGGAGTTCAATCCACTTCCAGAAGCCTGGAAGCAAACAAACCCCGCCATCGCAAGGCAAAACACCTTGACAAAAGTGTGTAATTGTTTGGTCATAGATTTGGGTTTAATATGATTCTTGTGTTTAAAAATTCACTTCGGCTGCGGATCATCATCGCAATTATTATATGAGTTTAGAAAGGATTCAAAGCCAATGACCGCTTATTTATCCTTTCACCACATGAAAATAGAGAAGAAAAAATTGAAATGAAATAACCCTACTTCACTTTCTTGTGAAAAAAAATAAGGTTTTGAAACAATAATTGAAAAACTGGGCAAAAATCGACTTTTTCCGGGAGAATGTGTTTCCGGGAACACACCAAAATATTTACTCTAGTAAAATATTTTGGTGTGTTTTAGGCTAAGAAATCTTTCGAATGCTTTGCTTTTAGTTCAGCCCGGCGACAGGGAGGGCGGGCACAATGTCTTCGGCTGCATCCGGATCGCCTTTTGCCGGCCCGTACCAGACGCCGCCGCCAAAAGTGATGATGAAGACTTTGTCAGCGTCGCGCGGGTCGGGCTCGACACGCTTGCCCCACTTGAAGTTATAGCCGCGCATGCGCTGCCAGCTTTCTCCGCGATCAGTCGACCGGTAGGCGGATCCGTTGAATCCGCATGCATAATACGCCTCTTTGCGATGGTCGTAAGTAATATCGTGTATATGCTGATCGCTCGTCAACGTCGGGTGCCAGGTAGCACCTCCGTCTGTTGTTGTGAATATCCCTCCTCCAATATCGGGTGAGAACGGCCCGGAAGTCCGGCGTCCCCACGTCCCCAGGATCATTCTTTGTTCGTCACTCGCGTCGATCGCCAGACTCATCGGTCCATTTGCTCCATCTGGCAGCGACACCGGAACCCATGACTCCGCACCGTCATCGGATCGGTACAAGGCGCCGTCGCCCGCGTTGCCAATTGAACCGTCTTCACTTCGCCGGCAGACCACGAGGAACAACGCCCCATCTGAGGCGCGCTGGGTGATGCGCCATGCCAAGGGCTCATTGCCACTGATCCCCACGTTCTTTTGCTGCCAGCTGCGACCGCCGTCTTCAGACTTATACACTCCTTTTCCAAATGCGCAGGCGTACAGCGTGCGTTTTTCCGGATCACTTCGCTCGTCCAGTAGCACGTGTGTCATCGCTGCCTCACCGATATCTGTACTTACCGGCGTCCAGGTTTTACCTGCGTCGTCGGTAATGAGTATACCACCCTTGTAACCCGCAGTCCCGTTTCGACGAAACATTTTCGGTCGCGGCAGATCATGTGTCCCGCTCATCACAGCCCAAGCCCTGCCTTTGACGGCGGGATCAAATTCCATCCAGTAAGTACTATTGATCCAGGCGCGTGGAATCCCATTTTCGTTTGTCGCACTTCGCCAACTCTTTCCGCCATCCACGCTCTCCATCAGCCCGACGTCCGTGTTTGCAATAAAGACATGGTCTTTATCAAACGGATTGAAAAATATTCCGTAGGACGTGGTGACTTCCAGTCCGCGTGATGTCCAGCCATTGCCGGAGGGGTCCTGGCGGGTGTACACCTGTTGCCACGACTTGCCGCCGTCCGTGGTTCTACTGGTTCGGCCGAAGTCGGTGCCATAGCAGATTGCGGGATCGTTTGGTGATACACCGAGCGAAAACGGATTCTCTCCCCAGGTTGGGCCGAACCGCTCGTTGATCCACCCGCTTTCGTAGTTACTCGCGAGTATGTTCCCGCCGGATACCAATTGGTCTTGCCACACCAGACTCCAGGTCTTTCCAAAGTCATCGCTCCGGGCTACTCCCAGACTGGAGGCCTTGTCGTCCGTTTGCAGATTGTTGTAAGAGATGTACACGACACTTGCATTCAGCGCGCTCGTCGCAATCGCACGCCATTCGGGTGCCTTTCCGTCGACCGCAAATTGTATCATCCCGTCCTGGCGATTCTCCCATGTTTCGCCGCCGTTATCCGAATAGTGAATTCCGGAACGATCACCTTCGGGATTGAAGTATGATTCTCCGGACATCGCGTAGAGTACGAATTTATTTGTCTTGTTATCAAGCCCACCGGTCGTTGCCGTGAGGTGTTTTACATCATTCGGTCCCGGGTGGACTTTCCAGTTTCCGCCTTTCCGGGCGGCGACGCCCGTGGCGGTGGTTACATAGATCGTTCGGTCGTCGGCCGGAGAGGAGGGGTCAACAAAAATATTCTGTGCGGGATTTGTCAGTTCTTGTTCCTTGTTCCAGTTCTTGCCTCCATCGTGCGAGATGTAGAGCGCTGAAGTATTATCTCGCGAAATGGCCGCGTACAGCGTACGGGATTCACGCGGATCGACTGCGAACGCCTGAACACGCGTTCTGATGCTGTCGCGCGGTACCAATACTTCGCCTGCGTGGTCGCCGACAGACACGACGCCGGCGACATCCCGGGGTTGAGGATAAAAGACGCTCCACGTATGTCCGCGGTCGGAGCTCTTGAAGAGTGCGATCGAGTTGGCATACACAACATTCGGGTCAACCGGATCAAAGACAAAGTAGTTAACCGGTCCGCGCAGGTTGAACATGCGCCAGCTTTCACCACCATCGTACGTGACATACGAACCCGTCATGTCGCACGCGACGAAAACGTGATTCGGATCGTGGGGACTCACCGCGGGGTAGAACATTGCACCGCCGCCGCCATATCCAGCGAAGCCCCAGGCATCATGTCGTCCGTTTGGATTAGACGCGCTGTGGTTGTCGCGCTGCTGCGTACAGGCAAACAGGAGGATAACGATCAGGTATGAAGGAACAGCTTTCATAGTATTGACTGGATAGACGTTTTCATTAATCTGCGACCACAGGTGCCCCGTGCCATACACTCGAACCATATGTGGTCAGATAGACCTTCTCCGGATCGTTTTCATCCACCACCACGCGATGGCCCCAGTGAAAGTCGTAATCTTTCAGTTCGCGCCACGTTTTCCCGAAGTCGTCCGAGCGCCAAGCTACCTTGTTGAAGGTATTGCAGTACAGCCTGCCCGGGTGGCGTTGGTCGATGGTGACGTCGTATACGTATTGATTGCGATCAAAGATCGAGGACCACGTGTCACCACCATCTTCCGAAAGGAAGATTCCTCCGGGCATGTCGAGTATTTTGTTTTCTGCACCGAATTGTCTGACCACGCTTCCGCCGACGAGATCACTCAGTGTAATATTTCCCCAGCATCCGAGATAGACCCGATTTGGGTTTTCGGCATCAACGGCTATTCCACTGGGAAACAAAAGACCATCCGACACGTTTAGCCTGGTCCACGTTTCCGCGCCATCGCGTGATCTATAGACCTCTCCAGAGAAAAAGTCAAGACCTGCCTTCTCATCCTTATGGGCAGGGATGGGACTGATGACGGCGAAGAGATCGCCGTTGGGTGACAATGTCAGTTCAAAGGCGGCGGTGTTGTCGCCGATGCCCTTGTTCTTCAGCGTCCAGGTCTTTCCGTCATCAGTAGATTTGAAGATCCCTTTGGTATAGACACTCGCATAGAGCGTGCGCTGTCCGGCAGGTGATTTCGGATCAAGAACGATCGAGGTCGCGGGTGCGTCCGGGCCCATGTCTTCGCTTGTCGGCGTCCAGGTCTTGCCGCCGTCTAGTGATACACAGACGCCCCCACGTGCGTATCGTTTCCACCGGGGGTTACGCGTCATCTTGCCCCTCGGAAAATCGTGCAGGCCCGACCATACTGACCAAATCTTGTCTTTGACTTCCGGATCGAAGACTACCCAGTACGACGTGTTCACCCATTCACTCGGAACACCTTCGACGGACCGGATCCAACTCTCTCCATTGTTATAGGAGTGATGGAAGCCAATATCCGTATAGCTGATGACAATGTGATTTTTGTCGAACGGGTCAAAATGCAGGCCGTACGCAGTGGTGACATCCATCCCCCTACTGATAAAACTACCATCGGGCTGGGTCTCGCTATATACCTCGCGCCACGTTTTCCCACCGTCTGTAGTCTTCATTGTTCGATACCAGTCTGTCACGACGGCCACGTTGCCGTCGTTGGAATATACCCCGGCATCCATCAAGCGGATATATTCGCCACCGAACGCAGCTTCAGCCCATGCATCCGAGAGATTGGCAACGCCCTGTCCATCTTTCACACCATAGCGACCCGAACCTCCTCCACCTTTCCACACCCATTCCCACTGGTTTCCCGAATCCGACGTTTTTAGTGCACCATACCAGTATACCTTCTTGCCGTCGGGTTTTTGCTCAAGATAGCGGTTGGTAACAATGTACGCGTTTGCCGCATCGTTCGCGGCACATGCGATCATTGAATAGCTCGGGTTACTTCCGTTGCCCGTGATGACGTCGCTTAATGTATGCTTCCATGTATTGCCTTTATCTCGTGAGATCCACACCTGTGTCTGTCCGAACTCGTCGCTGGGATCGTCGTCGTCCTTGTTGTGCAGCGCATAAATGATCATGTCGCCGGTATCGGCCGTGGTTCCGGCTGTGAATGAGAAAGCCGGACGCATCTCTTCGGGTAGATCAACAGATGATATTGATTCTTCTTTCTTATCAAAGGTCACAAGGACGTTTTCTCCGAAGATATAAACGTGGTCCCGCGCGTGCTTCTGGTCGGTGTAAATGCCCATGATCGACGAAGGAGTTTCAATGCGCTTCCAGCTCTCGCCACTATCAGATGAATAAAAGAAGTAGCGTCCCATATTGAAATAAAGACGCCTGTTATCGGACGGGTCGATTGAAATATTGCTGATGTGTGACGCATCCGGAGGGTATACAACGCCCTCTTTAGGAATCAGTCTGTAGTTGGCGTGGTCACCGAGGTATCTTGCTTCCTGAATATCTTCGGGTTTTGGAAAGAGCTGTTGCCAGGTCATTCCACCGTCGTGCGAACGAAACAGGGCGTTATTTGCAGCGTAGATTGTCTGCAGGTCTTCGTGATCGAAGGCATAGCTTGACGTCCCGTTTGCAAAGTTGAACTGGTAATAGGAATCTCCGCCGTCTGTGGTGATATACGTACCGGTCATATCGCAGCGTACGATGAAATGATCTGGACTCTGCTGCGAGAATATCGGGGTGAACGTCGCACCGCCCCCGCCGGGTCCAATGCGTTTCCAATTGGATGAGGCATCGGAGTTCCTTTGGTCTATGGACGTAGACGGTGAACATTGTACACAGAAGACGGTCAGGATTGTCAGGGCGGTGACCATGACCTGGCGCGGGTGACGGCGTTTATTCATATGCGTGTTTTTCTTAAGGCCGTTAAAATAGCATTTTTGCCGAGAAGGCTCACGCTGTATAGGCAAGACACACGACACACTGCTGAGTGTTAAGAAGATTAATTGATTTCCGCTCTGCAGTCTTCGTCCTCCGATTCGATCTCAACAGTGGCATGCTGCACGTCCAGTCGCAGCAGCGAACGTTTTACCTTTCGCTTGATATTTTCACGTTGTTCGATGGACTGGTGACGATCCACCACGACATGCAAGGTTATTACGTGATAGCTTCCATCCATTGTCCAGAGATGCACATCATGGACATTCCTGACACCTGGAATACCAAGCACTTCCTTTTCGACTTCTTGCGGATCAATGCTGTCGGGTTTTCGCTGAAGTAATATCCGAAACGTGGATCGCAGATTGCGGAATACGTTGAACAGGATATACGCGGCAATGAGCAGCGAAAGGATCGGGTCGAGGATAGGCACGTCTGCGAACATCATCACGATGCTCCCGATCAACACGGCAATCCACCCGAGCACGTCTTCGACAAAGTGCAGGGCAACCACTTTTTCATTGATGCTACCACCTCTCCTCAGTCGCAGCATGGCGTAGCCATTGACTGCAATTCCGAATACTGCCAG
>JBIQJZ010000089.1:0-9483 GCA_044507115.1 Flammeovirgaceae bacterium
CAGGCATGACTCGGACCCGGTGGCCTGGGAAACGATCATTGCCGAGCAACACAAGGTTTTCCGCAAGCACAAGAAGACTATTTTTATCAATGCGCATCTGGGATGGTTTGGGAACGATCTGAAGAAACTCGGGTCGCTCCTCGACGAATTTCCAAACATGTACACGGAGATCGGCGCGGTGATTGCAGAACTCGGACGGCAGCCGCGCTACGGCCGGGAATTCATGATCAAGTACCAGGATCGTGTGATGTTTGGCAAAGACAGCTGGGTGCCGGAAGAATATGCCACCTATTTTCGCGTTCTTGAAACGGACGACGACTACTTTCCTTATCACAAACGCTATCATGCGTTTTGGAGAATGTACGGCATGGACTTACCAGACTCTGTCCTCAAGAAGATCTATTACAAGAATGCGATAAGAGTAATACCAAATATCGATGTCTCACTTTTCCCGGACTAGTGAGAAGCACTATTGAGAACGAAGAAGTGAACGCGTAACTGAACAACGAAGAGAATGTCATCACTGTTGAACCCGGAGCAATTGAACGAACTGATACGCAATCGGCGATCAATATTTCCCCAAGACTACACCGGCGAGAAAGTGGACGACGATATCGTGACAAAAATAATTGACAACGCGAGGTGGGCGCCGACGCACCGAATGACCGAACCCTGGAGATTTGTGGTTTTCACCGGCGAAGGAATTAAAGCGCTGGCGAAGGTTCAATCTGATTTGTACAAGACTGTTGCAAGCCGAAATGGGACGTTCAAAGAAGACACGTATGCAAAACTTCAAAGTAAACCGCTGCTGTCGTCCCATATCATTGCAATACTGATGCTCCGGGATGAAAGGCAGTCCGTACCGGAGATCGAGGAAACGGGAGCAGCGTTCTGCGCGCTCCAGAATATGTACCTGACGGCATGTGGCTACGGATTGGGATGTTATCTGAGTACTGGCGGGATTACCTATTTCGAGGAGGCAAAAGAGTATTTTGGGCTGGGCCCGGACGACAGGCTCATCGGTTTTTTCCATATCGGAATACCAAAGCGGACTTATCCGCCGGGGAGGAGAAAGCCAATTGAGGAAATCAGTCGATGGGTAACGACTGCATAGCAGCGAGCCGTGCGCGACGCGAGACGGTTACAAATAGCATGGGCGCATTATTCATGATATCGGTATCCCTACGCGGAACCAAGACAATTTGTAGATTCAACTAATCCTCTTATGAAAACTCCGGTCTGTGTGTTGTTGCTCGTCTGTTTGTCAATTTCTTCGGGATTTTCCCAGGTAATAGGAAAGGGATTTCCCTCGATGACGGCCGAGACGGTGGACGATCAAAAAGTAGAACTGCCTTCGTCAACATTAGGTAAGTACACGCTAATCGGGCTCGCGTACTCGAAAAAGTCGGAGTCCGAACTAAATACCTGGTTTCAGCCCGTATTCGGGAAGTTTATCCAGAAGACCGGCGGCTTGTTTTCGGGCTTCGCGTACGATGTGAACGTCTACTTTGTTCCGATGTTCACCGGCGTCAACGCCGCTGCTACGGGAACCGCAAAACGCAAAGCGGCAAAGAATATTGACCCACAGCTGCTGCCGTATGTGCTGTTTTACAAGGGTGAGCTGAAGTCTTACAAGGATGCACTTGACTTCGAGAAGAAAGATATTCCGTATTTCTTTGTTCTGGACCCGCAGGGCAAGATCGTCTATGCGACATCCGGAAAGTACAGCGAGAAAAAAATGGAGGAAATTGAGGGTATGATCGAGTAACGTCTGATCCGCCCGTTCCAACCATTTCCCGCGCCAGGGGGTCTATTTGAGGGGAAAGAAATTATTATGAAGCCGGGTAAGATCCTGTTCTTGTTTCTGATTTTGATTATTGCCGGGTGCGCCGACGATGGCGACCCGTCAGAGTTGTCAATCCTGACGATTGACCATGATTTCAATGAAGGCCAGCACGGCTGGGTGGCTGGCTTTGCGGAATTTCCTGCGAACCACGAAGATTCGTCTGCGTTTGAACTGAAATTCGAGTATACTCAAGTTGAATCGAAGTTGAGCAAGCGCTCCGTGATGCTCTCCGGAAAGAACCTGAATCAAGACCTTTTTATGTACATCAAAAGAAAGGTCGAGAATCTGAAGCCTGATACCGACTACACGATCACCTTCAACGTCGAATTGACGTCCGACCTGCTTTCTGTGCAAACCGACAAGGGAGGCTCGGTTTTTCTAAAGGCGGGGGCGATTCACGCTGAACCCAAAAGTGTGATTGAAGGAGGCAATTACATCATGAACATTGACAAGGGGAATCAGGAATCGTCTGGAGAAGATATGGTAACCCTTGGTAATCTGCTGGAGGACGGGACCGGAACCGCCTACGCCCTGATCACCCGTAGCAACACCATGGCGAACTCGCGGTATGTCGGCAGGACGAACTCGAAAGGCGAGTTATGGCTTATCATCGGAACAGATTCAAATGTCTCCGGAACCACAAAGGTGTTCTACACGCGCATCAAAGTACTCTTAAGTGTTTCATGATTCCCGCGTGGGGCCCGCTAACTCTCACACCGAAACGATTTTTGCCGCCAGATCGGAAAGACTGTCGACGAATGCGTATTTTCGCACTCTAACACTTACTGCATGAAAACAAGAATTTTACTGGTCGGCCTGTTTGCCGCCGCCTGCGTTATTCAGGCGGATGGTCAGGGGTTCGTGAACAAACTGAAGCAGAAGGCTGATGAAGCAGCCACTAAAGCGCTTGAGAAGAAAGCGAAGGAAAAGGTTGGAATCGAAGATGACACTAACCACCCATCGGGGCAACAAAACGAGAGCACAAGTGAGAGCCGAAGCAGACCCACCAATAAGGGTGGTGGAGGGCTGGTAGCCACGCCTCCTGATGTGAACCGAAACCTTGCAGAGGCTGAGGCGTCTTATCGCGGCGGTAGTTACGGTGATGCCCGGTATGCAGTACAGCAGGCGATGCTCGGTGTGGAAATGGAGATCGGTAAGAAAGTGTTGGAAAGCCTGCCGTCGTCGGTAAGCGGACTCGACAAAGTTGCAGAATCTGATCAGGTAACAAGTTCAGGCTATGGCTGGGTAGGACTCACCATCCAACGCGAGTATCTGAAAGGAGACAAACAGCTAACCACAACGGTGGCGAATAACTCTGCGATGATGGCTGCTGTAAACATGTTTATGGCAAGCGGAGGATACTCACAAACCACGAACGGTGAACAAAACTGGAAACAAACCAAGGTGAAGGGGCACAGAGCAGTAATCGAATACAGCGATCATTCCGGATACAAACTTTCCGTCCCACTGGGGCAAACATCGCTGATCATGTTTGAAGGTATCAACTTTGGGAGCGAGCAGGAAATGATGAGTGCCGCGGAGTCTTTCGACATAGACGGTATCAAGAAAATGTTGGGAGAGAAATAAAAGATCAAACTGCCATGAAGAAAATATTTTTGCTTTGTACAATCATCCTGGCTGTGGGTACGTCCTTTGCGCAGGATTTCAATAAGAACCTCGCCAGCGCCCGCGGCTCCTATTCCGCGGGGAATCTGGAAGAAGCCAGATTCGCCATGCAACAGATGCTGAACGATGTCGACTTGGTTATCGGTCGTGAAATACTCAAGCTGCTCCCCGCAAAAATGGGCGCCCTTGCTTCGAACTCTGCCAATGATAATGTGTCGGTCACTTCCGGACTAACGGGAGTGCTGATCCATCGAGATTACGGCAGTGGCGAAAAAAAATACAATCTCGATCTGATGAGCAATTCACCCCTGATCGCTTCGGTTAATGCGATCTTATCAATTCCGTTCATAGGTAACGCCGGGGACGGATCGCAAAAGGTGGTCCGGATTGACGGCTACAAGGGGATGTTGCAGCGATCTGTTGATGAGACAACCAAGAAAATGGACTTCACGCTTCAGATTCCCATCGGATCTACATTGCTGACGTTTACAGTACCGGATTCGAATGAGGATGACGTGATGAAGATGGCAAACACTATTCCGATGTCGCAGATTACAAAACTGGCGCAATAGCGGTTTGTCGATTGCTATTATGGAGGAGTCAGGTTCTGACTCCTTTTTCATTTCTGAACCATGAGTATAGGAATTGTCATTCTGGTTGTGTTTTCAATCATACTTGTAGTGCTGGTAGCGATTGGCTACATGCTATCCGCTCCAAGCTACAAGGGTCCGAAGACCGATCACTTTAATGGAATACGTTTTGTCAATCGCGATGGTGTACGGGCGAGAGATGTTCACGATGTGTTAAAGTGGGCTGCCACACGCCGTCCGGGGTTCTGGGGTGCGGACGATACTGTCGAAAATTATGGCAAGCGACCACTGGGTCATTTCAAGGATGGCATCCGGATCACGTTTGTCAATCATTCTACGTTCCTGATACAGGTCGATGGAGTCAATATCCTGACGGATCCGGTATGGAGCCGTCGCGTGAGCCCATTTCCCTGGATTGGTCCGAAGCGAAAAAGGCTTCCGGGAATTCGTCTTGAGGATCTCCCCAGGATCCATGTAGTATTGCTGAGTCACAATCACTATGACCACCTGGATCTCGAAACGTTGCGGACGATCTTTGGAGGACATCACCCTCGCATCATTGTGCCCCTCGGTGTCAAAAGCTTCCTCGATGATAATGCTATTTCCGGATCGGAAGAGCTTGACTGGTGGCAAACGACTCGTGCAGGAGAAATGAATATACAGGCAGTACCGTCACAACACTTTTCGGGACGCGGCCTCTTCGATCGGGATTGCTCATTGTGGTGCGGGTTTGTGATAAAAAGCGGCGCGGGGAATATTTACTATTGCGGTGACACCGGATATCATGCGGCAATGTTCAAGGAGATCGGTGCGTCATGCGGTCCGATGAAGGTTTCGCTTCTTCCTATCGGTGCTTACCAACCGGGATGGTTTATGTCGCCGATCCACGTATCCCCTGAGGAGGCTGTCCAGATTCATCGCGACGTCGGATCCGAAATGAGTATCGCTATGCATTTTGGGACCTTTCCGCTGGCCGATGACGGACGTGAAGACCCCGTGAAGGATTTGGAAATTGCTAAGGCGCGATTGGGAATTGCTGCAGATTCCTTCATTGCATTGAAGGAAGGTGATGCCATCGTTGTAGAGTGACTGCCGCGGGCGAATCAGTTGACTTTTAGTTCGGCCTTAAAAGCTTTTAACTGATTGATTAAGGCTTGTTGCCAAGTCACATCCGCATCCCATTTCGTTCCGAGAAAGATGTTACCGGAGTCGATGTGCTTGAAATAGAATTTGTAGACCATGGCATCGGCAGGAATGCTTTTCAACTTGGGCTGGTTGTCGGCATCTGAATAGGTGACAGACACAATAGCGCTCTGCGATCTGGAGACGTCGTAACCGAGAAGTTGTTGCACCGCTCTCCCGCGACCATAGACAAAGCGAAGAACATAGTAAGATCCGTCTCGTCTGATTTGCGCTTCCGACAACCCTGCGTCCGTGAGTTTATATTTGAAGGGATAGCCTTTCATGATTTCTTCCAGTTCCTGGTCTGTTGATTCGTCTCCGAACTTAGGCACCCCGAGTGGGTCTACTTTGAGATCGATCGCAAAGAAGTCAGCGCGTCGCCCGGAGAAGATGTTCACTGGCATCGCTACTTCTGGCACCTCGTTGATGAGCAAATTTTCCAGCACAAGTCCCGCGCTGTTCACTGCTCTGTAGAGGCTTAGCAACAAGGTCTCGAGCTTGGGCGCTGATTGATGCCATGCACTTTGTTGGTCGTTCACAAGCGTTGCGAGCTTGTTGTACTCGGAAACGTAAACTTCGCAGCCCTGACTATTCTTGCGGAAGATGATGAGGTGGCCGACCTCACGGGCATTGAGGTACTGGGCGAGTGCTACGGAAGGATCGCGGCCAGCGGCGATATAGTCGCTTTCAATGTACAATACAGCATCGATACCGGAGCGATGGAAATATTCCTGAATCTGCTCCAGTTCTTTCCGGGTCATTTCAAATGGGTAAAAGACCACGGACCGGGTACTCAAAAGTTTTTCGGGAACGATAGAACCTGTAACAAGCTTCGACAGGAACGCATCTTCGCCAACCGGGATTTGAGCTGTGCTCGTCGACGCAACTGTTACTAGTAAAAGGATCAGGCCCGTAAGACGTTTCATCAGTATGTCAACGATGAGGTTCGCTATTCTATTTTAGATGCCTGCCCGGAACTCCCGATTTCATCGGCATCGCGCTAAAGCATGAAACAGCAAAAATAGTGAAATCCCGGATACGAGTGAACAGCCGTGTGCTGGGAGCACATTCACGAGGTATGATGAACAGCTCTTTGTCGGCAATCGTGTTTTGGCTATCTTGAGTCGCTCGAATCCTTCCGCGAAACTTGAAAATTCGAAACACACGTAACGACGCAACAACAAACTATCTCGTCAGATGAAATCAGCAATTTTACTTTTCTCCTTTCTGGTTGTATTGATCTTCTCTTCCAACGCGCAGACACGCATCGACCAACTGGCCAGCGCAATTGAACCAAAGGTCATCGAATGGCGCCGGCACTTCCACCAGTACCCCGAGCTGTCAAACCGCGAGTTCAAGACAGCGGAAAAAATTGCAGAACATCTGAAAGGACTTGGACTGGAAGTGAAAACGGGAGTGGCACATACCGGTGTCGTTGCGCTGCTGAGAGGTGGCAAGCCCGGACCCGTTATCGCTCTCCGCGCCGACATGGATGCACTGCCGGTGATAGAGCGCAACAGCCTGCCTTTTGCATCAAAGGTCACGACCACCTTCAATGATCAGGAAGTAGGTGTGATGCATGCCTGCGGTCACGATGCGCACATGGCCATACTGATGGGAGTTGCGGAAATATTGGCGTCGATGAAGAAGGATATCAAAGGGACAGTCAAGTTTATCTTTCAGCCTGCAGAAGAAGGGTCACCAAAGGGTGAAGAGGGCGGAGCGGAGCTAATGGTTAAGGAAGGTGTCCTCGACAATCCAAAGGTTGACGTAATCTTCGGACTGCACGTCAACTCGCAAACGGAACTGGGCAAGCTCACGTATCGGCCGGGTGGTCTGATGGCCAGTGTTAACGACATGAAGATTATAGTTAAGGGCCGGCAGGCTCACGGTGCCTCGCCGTGGTCATCTATTGACCCAATCGTCGTGTCTGCTCAGATAATCAACAACCTTCAGACCATTGTCAGCAGGAACCTGGACGTTACGCAGAATGCGGGGGTGGTGACCATAGGATCTATTCACGGAGGTGTTCGTTCGAACATCATTCCCGAGCAGGTAGAGATGTGGGGCACGCTTCGCGCCCTGAGTGCTGAAGATGAAAAATTGTTGATCGACCGCGTGAAACAGATCGCGACAAAAACAGCGGAGGCAAATGGTGCGACTGCAGAAGTGATCGTTCCTTACAGTGCCCACTACCCTGTAACATTCAACGATGTCGAATTGACTCACCAGGTACTTCCATTCCTTAAGAAAGCGGTGGGTGAAGAAAGTGTTCTGTTGATTGCTGCGGATACAGGTGCAGAAGACTTTTCATTCTTTCAGGAAAAAGTGCCGGGATTTTTCTTCTTTGTTGGTGCCAGACCCCCGCATCTGAGCGCAGTCGAGGCGCCTTCACACCATACCCCGGACTTCATGATGGATGAGCGCAGCTTGATTACAGGAGTGAAGGCATTGATGCAGCTCACGCTTGACTACGCCGACGCCGTGAGCGCGCGTTCCCCAACCCGCACCCGACGCTGATACACCCGTTGCACCGAGCATCCGCCCTCAGCTATTGGGCGTAACTAAACCATATCACGGTGATGATGAAAGACAGAAGCCAGATTAGGAGAGCGATTCGGAGGCGTTTCAGCAGGCGATATCGCGATCGTTTGCGGTCCTCGTTCATTCCATTTTGCCAGGTTGTGTAAATGTCTTGCATTTCGCGGGGGGAGTTCGTCAGGTCATTATTAACTGCTCTTTTCATCACAAGGATGCGCCAGAGGGACAAAATGTTGCTTCTGAGAGGACAAATACCGCATAAAGGGTGACAATACGTTTGATCACTCTCCGTCAAAACGCGGGTATTTTCCGCCGGTAAAACGGTCCGTCGTTTGGTAAACCAAAATCCCGAAGTTTTCGTACTCAAGGAGTACATTCTGTCATTTCAAGGCGGTTTCGGCATTTTCGCCGGCTGACAAAATTGCTTTTGAAGCGCTTTTGCCACGGTTTTTGCATGTACCTCGCTAGTAAAGTGACGATTGATCATTAAACATATTAAGAGCTATGAGAAGATTTGGATCAGTATTATTGGCGGCCGTTCTCGGAAGCCTTTGTACCGTGGCCACCTTGCGGTGGATGGGTGACGACAACGACAGTAAAGTAGTAATGAACTACACCAACAGCGTTCCGATTAGTAACGTTGCCTACACAGTAGATGATGAGGGAAAGGCGGTGGTTCTGGATTTCACAGTAGCAGCCGAGTTGGTGATGCCCGCAGTGGTGCACATCCGCTCTTCATTTACCGGCCCCGCACGCCAGCAGTATGAGTTACCACCAGCGTTTCGGGACTTTTTCGGTCCGATGATCCCACAGCAGGGCCCCCAACAATCACAAGCGGCGGGCTCAGGAGTGATCATCAACGCCGACGGCTATATCGTGACGAACAATCACGTTATCAAAGGAGCTGATGAACTTGAGGTTTCTCTGTACGACAGCCGCGTCTACAAAGCCCGAGTAATCGGGACTGACCCGGACACGGATATTGCGGTAATCAAGATCGAGGAGGAAGGACTTCCCTTTCTGTCTTTTGTCGACTCGAATAAAGCTAAGGTCGGTGAATGGGTTCTCGCCGTTGGTAATCCGTTTAACCTGAACTCAACAGTCACTGCAGGTATTATCAGCGCGAAAGGCCGAAATATAAATATCCTCAGTCGTAATACGGAACAAGGTAGTACTGCAATAGAATCTTTCATCCAGACGGATGCCGCAATTAATCCGGGTAACAGCGGTGGCGCCTTGGTAAACCTGCAAGGCGGACTGCTGGGTATCAACACCGCGATCGCGAGTCCTACTGGCGCGTATTCGGGCTATGGCTTTGCCGTTCCATCTAACCTGGTGAGCAAGATCGTGGAAGACCTTATCGAGTACGGTATTGTTCAGCGCGGGTGGCTGGGAGTTTCCATCACCACGGTTAACCGCCAGCTGGTTGAGGAGCGCGATCTGAACGTCTCGTCAGGGGCATATATTTCGTCCTTCGCTGACAACAGCTCAGCCCGGGAGGCAGGGTTGAAGGAAGGTGATGTCGTTGTCAGGATTGATGACAAAATTATCAAATCAAACACCGAGTTAATTGAGTATATTGGTACCCATAGGCCGGGCGACAAAGTCAACATTGTTGTCAATCGGGGCGGTAAGGAATTGACCTTCCCTGTGGTGCTGAAGACGCGTGAAGGCAAAGTAGGCCCGGTTAAGGCCGAG
>JBIQJZ010000089.1:9493-14129 GCA_044507115.1 Flammeovirgaceae bacterium
AGCGAAGTACCGTCGCTGCCCTTGGAATGGAATTGGAAAACGTCAAGAAGGATGATCTTGACAAATTGGGCCTCAAACAAGGCGTGGCAGTCAAATCATTGGGAAATGGTAAATTAAGCCGCTACACGGATATCCGTGAAGGCTTCATTATCACAAAGGTCAATGACGAGCCGGTGAATTCTGTTAAGGAATTCAATGCGCTGCTTGATAAGAAAAGACCCGGCGAGTTGATCATTCTTTCGGGCACATATCGTGCAAATCCGAAGAATGAATACAACTACGCATTCAGGAAGTAAACGTGTTGTTATAATATGAGAAGATTGTTTAGAAAAGGCGATCACGTTCGCAGCAAAACAGATGGTAAAGTGATGGAGGTTCTGAAGTATATCAAGAAGAATCTCGTGGAGGTGATGTGGTTTGATCTCGAAAAGAAGGAACCCAGGAAGAATACAATTAGGGAGGATAAGCTTTCCAAAGCGGCATGATAAACACGCAGCTTCGGCTGCGTGTTCTTTTTGATTTCGTTATTGCGAACAAAGACCGTTACTTTGCGGTTAATCTGTTAAAGTATCTGCCATCAAGAAGTTCGACATTCCTACCTACTATCGGTCACCGCTGACCGGAAGGATCAAGGAGATCCGCCGACTGAAAGACCAGCGCAAGCAGGACTTTGCGCCGTCAGTACTGGATTTCGGTCCTGTAGTATTTTATCTCGCACGGCATTTTGGATTCTGCTATGGTGTAGAGAACGCCATTGAAATAAGCTACAAAGCACTTGAGGAAAATTCCACTAAGAAAGTGTATCTTCTTAGCCAGATGATCCACAATCAGGAAGTCAACCGCGATCTTCAGAATCGCGGCATTCGCTTCATTATGGACACGGATGGGAAACAATTCATTCCATGGGACGATATCCACCCGGAGGACATTGTAATAATTCCGGCTTTTGGTACGACCGTCGAAATCGAAAACCTGCTGATAGAAAAGGGCGTCGAAGTACAGAAGTACAACACGACTTGTCCGTTTGTGGAAAAGGTTTGGAACCGCGCACAAAAGCTAGGTAATGAAGACTACACAATTGTAATTCACGGCAAACCCGGGCATGAAGAAACCAGGGCTACGTTCTCGCACAGCGCACAGGGGGCGCCCTCCATTATCGTGCGCGATATGGAAGATGCCGCAGTGGTAGGGGAATTCATCCTGGGCCGCGTTTCGCGAGAGGAGTTTACCATGAAATTTCGGGAAAAAGTTACAGCGGGCTTCGATCCCGACCGTGATCTCGCGCGCGTAGGTGTCGTCAATCAGACCACGATGTTGGCCAGCGATACTCAAGCGATCGCCGATTACCTGCGGCAGGTAATGGTAGAAAGATTCGGTCTCGCGAACATTCGCGCCCATTTTGCCGATACACGCGACACCCTCTGCTATGCGACAAACGACAACCAGGATGCGACCTACCAGTTGCTGGAAACTGATGCGGATCTCGCGATCGTGGTTGGCGGTTACAATAGCTCAAACACTTCGCATATCGTCGAGCTCTGTGAGCGAAAATTTCCGACTTACTTTATCAACTCCGATTCCGAGATAAAGTCTGCTGCGGAGATTCATCACTTCGATTATCCCGCAAAGCAGAAACGCATTACCCAGGACTTTCTTCCCCAGAAGGAGCCGGTGAAGTTGGTGCTCACCAGTGGTGCCTCTTGTCCGGATACATTGGTCGATAGAGTGATGCTGCGACTTCTGGAATTTTTTCCGACAGCGCGATCTGTCGATCAATTGCTCGCGGAGTGGTAAGGGGACGATGGTCGCTGGAATCTGGATTCATTTAGTTTTTTCGTGCTAGTATTGTATATGAGATCACTTATTGTACTGCTTATACTGCTCGTTCCAGCAGCTCACCATTCCGCAACCGCTCAGATTCAAAACACTGACTCTACGCGCCTGCTGCAGCCGGTGGTCATCGAAGCGTATGAAACAGACCGACTACTCAATGAAGTCCCCGCATCGGTTGGGGTTCTGAAAGCGGCGGAGCTGGAGAGGTTTAGTAATACATCTCTTCTGCCAGCAGTGAACCTGTTGCCCGGTGTCAGGATGGAGGAGCGCTCGCCTGGAAGCTTTCGCTTCTCGGTCCGCGGAAGCTCCTTGCGGTCTCCGTTTGGTGTTCGCAACGTCAAGGTCTATTGGAACGGCCTTCCTTTCACAGACGGTGGAGGCAACACATATCTGAATCTTCTGGATTTCAGTTCTTTTGGAAGCGTCGAAGTAATAAAGGGGCCAGGTGGAAGTTTATACGGCGCAGGGACTGGAGGCGTGATCCTTTTGAAAAGTCCTCGCGTCGAACGGGATCAGTTACAAGCCGATATGGTGTTTGGCAGCTATGGACTTCAGCGATTTTTGTTGAAAGGCCAAGTGCATGGTGATCGCATTCAGGCAAACGTGCAGCTGGGTCTTCACAGCTCTGACGGTTATCGCGAGCAGACCGAACTTCGCCGGGGTACGGTCAATGCGGATGTAACAGCGCTTACTTCTCGCGGTGCGATTACGGCGACACTCCTTTACAGTGATCTGTCGTACGGAACCCCGGGTGGATTGACGAAGGCTGAATTCGATGCCGACCCCAGTCAGGCACGTCCGCCCACAGGATCTCTCGGCGCAGTGCAAGCGCGTGCCGCCGTAGAAAATAAAACAATATTTGGGGGTTTGATTTACGAGCACGACTGGAATAGCCAGTGGACAACAACCTCGGGTATCTACGCGGGAGCGTCGTTCTTCAAGAACCCGACGATTCGCAACTACGAAAGCCGTGATGAGACGAATGTGGGCCTCCGCTCGACAACAGAATACACTTTTTACAGCAACAGCGAGCGCGAGCACAAACTTTCTTTCGGAGGTGAGTTTCAGTATTTCACATCGCCTATAGATGTGTTTGACAACGATGGTCAGGGAAAGCCCGGAGCTGTCCAGGTGAGAGATGAAGTGTCTTCCAATCTCGGGCTGCTTTTTGCTCAGGGGAATTTTCAGTTGGGAAGCGGTTTATTTGCCACATTCGGCGGAAGTCTGAATTTTCTGAAGTACGGCTTTACCCGTGTAGAGCCCACGCCTGTAGTCGAGCAGACGAGAAAGTTCGATGTCGTCTTCTCGCCGAGAGTTGCCGTACTAAAGAAATTTTCCGACAACCTTTCGATCTTCACGAGCTATAGCGACGGGTTTTCACCGCCGTCACTTGCGGAGGTTCGTCCCTCAACGAATACATTCAGCAATAGCCTGAAGGCCGAAAGCGGAAATAACCTCGAGTTCGGAGCACGCGGTCAGGTGCTTGACGGCCGGCTGAGTTACGATGTTGTTGCCTACGACTTTGCGTTGAGAAACACGATTGTCGTTCAACGCAACACTGAGGGCGCCGATTACTTCGTGAATGCAGGTCGTACCTCCCAGCGTGGTGTGGAAGCGTATCTGGCCTATACCTTGTCAGCTCCTGAATCGTTTGTCTCTCTGCTCAAGATTTGGAGTAGCTACGCGTATCAGCACTATCGGTTCCGCGAATATGCTCCCCTTGACACGGACTATTCCGGCAATGCACTGACAGGGGTGGCCCCCACGATCTTCTCCTCAGGTGTGGATGTGGATCTAAACCGCCGGGTTGCTGTTTGTGCTACCGTGAATTACGTCGACCATATCCCGCTGAATGATGCGAACACAGCGTTTGCCTCCTCGTATGTGCTGGTGGGAGTGCGCGCGGGCTACAACACCTCGATAGGTGATGGCGACAAGGTTCAGGTATTTGCCGGAATTGACAACGCCCTGGATGAGCGATATAGCCTGGGGAACGATCTCAATGCTTTTGGCGGGCGTTACTACAATGCTGCTATGCCGCGCAATTACTACGCGGGGTTGAGCATCGGGATTGGATCAGGCAGGTAGCGAAGGCGCACCGTTGCGAGTGGTCACGTGGCGAAGGATCATTTCCGCGTGAACACGTGAGTTTTCGATGAACCATTTATTAGTCTTTAGACCCCCGCATACTACACCTGCGAGATACAAGTTCGACACATTTGTTTCCATGGTTGCTTCGTCGTACACCGGCGTGTGATAAGCATCGTCGCGAAACTGAATTCCCAGCGACTTCATAAACTCGAACGGCGGCTGATAACCGGTCATTGCCATGACAAAATCGTTGGCGACGGTCTTCGGACCTTCAGGTGTAGTGATCTCGACAAAATCTTCGGCAATGCGCGCCACCTGGGACTGGAAATAGCACTTGATTGAGCCTTCTTTGATCCGATTCTCGATGTCCGGCCTTACCCAATACTTCACGTTATCTCCAATTGAAGTTCCCCGGACCACCATAGTGACTTCAGCACCCTTGCGCCAAGTTTCAAGAGCGACGTCTACAGCAGAATTAGACGCTCCGACAACGAGTACCTTCTGCGCGAAATAGGGATGGGGTTCATCGTAATAGTGGCGGACCTTCGGGAGATCTTCACCCGGTACGTTTAACAAGTAGGGGAGGTCGTAAAATCCAAGCGCGAGAATCACAATCCTTCCCCGGTATTCGCCCTTACTCGTGGTGACGATGTGCGCTCCGTCGGAAACCCGCGACGCAAGCACTTCCTCGTACAGATGCACATTCAGATTC
>JBIQJZ010000090.1:0-14080 GCA_044507115.1 Flammeovirgaceae bacterium
GACCCTGTCTGAAGCAGGTTCGGAACTACTCCCGGGTCGTTGAGATGCCAGTGTCGCAGTGGAATTTCCTTTTCCATGTTCGTCCGGCGCGCGCGCCATCCCGCGCCTGTCATTTCATCCGTAAAGCCATAGTTGCCTTGCTCCATCACATAATTAATCCGGACACCCTTGTTGCCGTCGTCGTCGTTGTCGGATTGCCAGATGGTGCCATAGGGGTCGACTACCAGCTCGTAGTTATTGCGGAAGTTGTGTCCCAGTACTTCGATGTTTGTACCATCAGGGTCCATGCGCAGCGCGAGACCCTGGCGAAATGGTTTACCGTCTGTGGCCACCTTGCGACCGTGAACGTCGATTACTGTATCACCCTTCGCTGTCAGCAGCAGTTTGCCTTCGTTTCCCATGTTGAAGTACATCCTTCCATCGTGACCGAAGATAAAGGCGTGCATGCCGTGGTCGTGTTGTTCTCCCTTTATACCTGTGAATAAAACTTCCTTCGAGTCCGGGACGTCGTCGCCGTCTTCGTCTGTAAAAACAAAGACGTTCGGACTGCAGGAGACGTAAACCTTGTTGCCCAAAACACAAATACCAAGGGCCGCATTGATGTCGGTACCTTGGTAGAAGACCGTACTTTTATCGGCTACGCCATCCTGATCGGTGTCCTCCAGGATCAGGATGCGGTCACCTTCCTCTTTTACAGGATTGTTGGGATTGAGCCTGTTTCGGTAATTGTAGGCCTCGCACACCCAGATGCGTCCGCGTGCATCAATTGCGATGTTGGTGGGATTGCTGAACACCGGTTCCGAAGCGAACAAACCTACCTCCAATCCGTCATACACTTTCAAGTCAGCGAGCGATAACTCGGGAGAATGCTCGTCCTGCGTTTTGCTTTGATTGCAGCTGGCGGAAAGCAGGGCTATTCCTGCGAGCATGAGGATATTCCTTATCATAGTATTAGAAAATTGTGATCACTTATCTTTCTTGCCTGCGAGGTCATTGAACAGGCTATTGAAGATAGAGAGGATCAAACTGAAGAGTAGTGCCCACCAGAAACCCCGGACTTCGAATCCTCCGACGAGGTTGCTAACGAGCAGAATCATTGCGGCATTGATCACCAGAAGGAATAAGCCGAGCGTCAGGATGGTGATCGGTATGGTCAGGATTACCAGGATCGGCTTTATCACGACGTTGATGACGGCGAGAACCAATGCGACGATCAATGCCGTTCCGTAGTCCTTGACATTCACTCCAGGTAACAGGTAGGCGGTCAGTACGACGGCCAAGCCATTGAGCAACAAGCGGATAATCAAGTTCATAGTATGGTGCTAAATTCATTATTTTTACTTTAAGGAAAAAGCACGGGGAAGAATTAAATTGGGACGTGAAAGAGCGCGGTTGCGCTCCTCCATCGCAGCGGTTTTAGCGCAACAGAGTAAAGGGTCAGTCATCATTATATGTACGCGATTGTTGATATCGAGACGACGGGTGGGTACGCAGCAAACCATCGCATTACGGAGATTGCTATCTATTATCATGATGGTATCCAAGTCACGGACAGTTTTCATACGCTTGTAAATCCTGGCAGAAATATTCCTTACTATATAACCGGGCTTACTGGGATTACGACTGAAATGGTTCTGAATGCGCCGAGTTTCTCCGATATCGCGGGGGATATTCGCGCCCGGTTGGAAGGAAAAATATTTGTCGCGCACAATGCTCATTTTGACTACTCCTTCCTCAAGAAGGAGTTCGAACAAGCCGGCATACAATGGCAAGCCCGGAAGCTGTGTACAGTGCGGTTGAGTCGAAAGATTATTCCTGGGCTTCGGTCCTACAGCCTTGGCAGCCTGGCGGAGAGTCTCGGAATTCGGATCGAGAATCGCCACCGCGCGTCCGGAGATGCGAGCGCTACCGTCAAGATTTTCGATCAGCTTCTGCAGCGTGATCTGGACAATCACATTCGAAAAGCCCTGAAGAAAAATTCTGGGGAAACGATCTTACCTCCAAACCTCGCGCGAGAAGAGTTCGATAAGTTGCCCGCGAAGTGCGGAGTGTATTATTTCCATGATGCGAGGGGCAACGTCATTTATGTGGGTAAAGCGATCAACATTAAGAAACGCATTGCGGGGCATTTCACTGGTGATGCGCGCGAGTGGAGTCGCTCACGAATTCGAAACGAGATCCATCACATCACGTATGAGTTGACGGGCAACGAATTAATAGCGCTCATACTCGAGTCTCAGGAGATTAGAAAGCTGTGGCCGAAGTACAACCGTGCTCAGAAATATCGTGTGGAGGAATGGGGCATTTATGAATATGAAGATCGCAATGGCTTCCTGCGATTCTCCGTGAACCTGGTGACCAGGGGATCAAGGCCGTTGATCCGGTTCTCGACGAAGAGCGATGCCTGGGGATTCCTGTGGCAGAAGGTTAGAGAATTTGAGCTTTGTCCCAAGCTATCGGGCCTCCAGGTAGCCAAGGGCCTTTGTTTTGAGTATCAGACCGGGACCTGCAAAGGTGCGTGCATGGGTGTTGAAACGGTTAGGAAATACAACCACAGAGTACAAAATGCTGTTGAGTCGTTTACGGAGAAAGGAACAAGCGCAGCGATCATCGGCAAAGGCCGACATCAGGATGAGCAATCTGTTGTGCTCGTTGAGGAGGGCAACTACTTCGGATTTGGTTTCCTGAGCCGTGATGTGTCAATTTCGGATTTTGAATCCGCCCGGAGTTACGTGAGCAAGAGTGTTCAGACCAATACGGTGCAGAATCTGATCAACTCGTATATGATGAATCCCCGCGGTGCGGAGGTGGTTGTGCTGTAGATAGTCCGCGGTCCGCCGGTTAGCGGAATCTTTTTCGTCCTTCGATGCCTGGATAGAGGTCGGGTACGGGGTCGCTGGTGAACACTTCTTTCGTCTCCAGTTCCATCATGGACAACACTCCCGACCAGCCGGCACCGGTGTCCATCAGCCACACACCCATCGAAAGCACCGGGCGGGGGAAGGGAATCGGCGTATGTCCGACGTAGACTTCCTCAAAACCGGTGAGACGCTCGGGGCCATCCTGTGAACGGCCTTGTAATGCAAGGCTGGCAAGTTTGCGATCCCAAAGAAACGTATGCATGTCTTGTTGGTCGAGTGAAGTATTGGGATCGATGCCGGCATGCACGAAAAGTTTGTTCCCGATAGTGTGGTACAAATGCGCATTGCGGAGCAGTCTGATATGACTTGGAGGTACACCGTCGGTGTACGAATCAACGGTCGCTTTACCGCCTTGCGAATACCAGATCTCATCCATTTCGCCGGAGCGCATCCAACGAAGCGTCCACCAGTCGTGGTTTCCGAGGACGTAGGTAAGGTTTTTGATCTTCAAGAGTTCGCTAATGCACGCGTTCGTTTCGGGCCAGCCATCGGCGACGTCGCCGAGGCTGATGAGATAGTCCGTTTCATAGTTAAATTCGGCCCGTTCCAGGCACTGCCGCAATGCGCGGCATGCGCCGTGGATGTCGCCAATGACAAAGGTTTTGTTCATGCTAGCGTTTGTGTGAGACCGTGCGTTCGCGATCGCCGCCATCGAAGAGACAATTACTCGCGCATGGCATGTTTCGATAATTACGCTATTTTTGCCCGATTATAAACAGAATAACATGGATGTGGTAGAAGTCGATAAACAACAGGCCCACAAGGAGAAGATCCGGGAAGTGATCGATGAGGTGGGGAAAGTCGTCGTTGGACAGGAATATATGGTCCACCGCCTGCTGATTGGGCTGTTTACCAACGGTCATATCTTGCTCGAAGGTGTTCCGGGTCTCGCTAAGACACTGACGATCAGTACGCTCGCGCAAGTGTTGCACCTTGACTTCCAGCGCATCCAGTTTACGCCTGACCTGTTGCCTGCGGATCTGGTCGGGACGATGATCTACAACCAGAAGGACGGCAAATTCGAAGTCAAGAAAGGGCCGATCTTCGCGAACATCATTCTCGCCGACGAAATCAACCGTTCGCCTGCGAAGGTTCAATCGGCACTCCTGGAGGCGATGCAGGAAAAGACGGTGACAATCGGCGAAACCACCTTCAAGCTGGATCGCCCCTTCCTTGTGATGGCGACACAAAACCCCGTCGATCAGGAGGGAACATATCCGCTGCCGGAAGCGCAAGTCGATCGGTTCATGATGAAGGTGTTCGTCGACTATCCATCGAAGGAACAGGAGATGGAGATCATGCGCCGAATCTCGAATATGCAATTCGATTTTCGAGTGAAGACGATACTGACGAAGGAAGAGATATTCGCCATTCGCGAGCAAGTCAACCGCGTGAAGATCTCCGAATCACTGGAACGCTATATCGTCGAGCTGGTGTATGCTACGCGTAAACCCCTCGAATACAAACTCAACGAGCACGCGCAGTACATTCAGTTCGGCGCGTCGCCGCGTGCGAGCATTAACCTCAACCTCGCCTGCAAGGCTCTTGCATATATGGAGGGCCGGGATTATGTCCTTCCCGAGGACATCAAAGAAGTGGCACCTGATGTAATGAATCACCGTATCTTGTTGAACTACGAAGCGGAAGCCGACAACGTAAGAACAACAGATATCATCAAAGCATTGCTGCTGAAGGTTCCGATCAACAAGGGGTAAGGATCTCCTGATTTTTCTCTTGTGCTTCTTCCGGCTACGGCTAACGTACCCTGTTAACACAGAGGTTACCGTACCCCTGCCTACTTAACAATTTCATAAAGTGGCCTTGTGCTAGGGCTAATAAGGAGGTGCCAATTTGCTGGCGAATCCAAAACTATAGCACATGAAGAAGTTTTTTTCAATCCTGGTAATTGCAGCAGTCGTCGCAAGTATCAGCGCCTGTGATGATGACGATGCAACACCCGAAGAGCCAACACCTCCCGCTCCGGATGTTGTAGTAATAACAGAAAACATCACGCAGAATACTACCTGGAACAAGAGCAATATCTATGAACTTGCCGGCCGGATCTCGGTGCTCGATGGCGTTACGTTGACTATTGAGGCGGGAACAGTAGTCAAGGGACGGGAGGGTCAAGGCACCAACGCGTCTGCTTTGATGATAGCTCGCGGAGGAAAGCTTAATGCAATTGGTACTTCGGATCAACCGATCATCTTCACCAGCGTACTTGATGATATAATACCTGGCCAGGCTTCCGGGTCTAACCTGGACGAAGACGACAAAGGACTATGGGGTGGTCTCGTAATTCTTGGCAAAGCCCCAATCTCATATTCAGGGTCTTTGGAGGCACAGATTGAAGGTGTCCCATCGGGTGATCCGTTGGGCCTATATGGTGGCTCCGTACCTGATGATAACTCTGGCACGATCAAATTTGTCTCAATACGTCATGGTGGTACCGAGATTGCCGGCGGAAGCGAAATAAATGGCCTTACACTCGGTGGTGTCGGAAGCGGCACAACGATCAGTGATATCGAAGTCTTTGCCAACGTCGACGATGGTATCGAGTTCTTTGGTGGAAGCGTGAACGTCTCAAATGTCCTGATTGCACACCAGGGCGACGACGGTATCGACATCGATCAGGCATATTCAGGAGTGGTCGACGGATTCCTGGTTGTTCACGGTGGAGATACCAATCAAGGACTTGAAATTGATGGACCCGAAGGGACCGAAAATGCAAGCGGCAAGTTCGTTTTAAAAAACGGCACCTTGATCGGAGCCGGAGACGCAGCCAACCCCGCCGACTTCAAGTCCGGAGCCCAGGGAACTGTAGAAAACGTAGTTTTTCAAGGGTATAATGACACACGCAAGATCATGATTGCCGCTAGTTACAACGACAACTGCGAGCTAACGGGAAATGCCTTTAAGAACCTCCTTGACGGAAACCTGATCTTCACGACAATTAACACGTCCGTTGATCCCGATGTTTATTCATCCGGCAACTGCGACACCGCGGAAGCTGACGCTACTGCCGCCGGGATGCTCATGTCAGACGATTCCGCAACAGGCGCGCCTGCTTCCACTACGTGGAGCTGGACACTGACAGCTGAGAAATCAATGCTGCCTTAAAATTAATGTGAGATGAGAAATGCGAACTCAGCAGCAACAATGAAATCTCTACTATTGATCACCCTGTCGGCGTTTTACAGCTTTGCTTCGTTCGCACAGAACGGAACAATCCGGGGAAAAATAACCGATGGAATTACAGGTGAAGGCCTATATGGTGCCACAGTGTTGAAACAGGGAACCGGCATCGGAGTAGTAACTGACTTTGATGGCAACTTCTGCCTTGCATTGGCGCCTGGAGTCCACAGTATCGTGATCACCTTTATATCCTACCAGTCGCAATCCGTCGAAGGCGTCGAGGTGAAGGCTGGCGAAATAACAACGCTCGACGTTGTGATGCAGTCTGCCGTCTCGGAATTGGATGAGGTGATAGTGACCGGCGCGCTGCTAAAAGATTCCGAATACGGCATCATGACCTATCAGAGAAAGTCACCGAACGTTGTGGATGGTATTTCAAGTCAAACCTTTCGGAAAGCGGGTGATCGCGACCTGTCAAGTGCGATCCGGCGGGTGACCGGTGTATCGGTTGAGGACGGAAAGTACGTCTACGTCAGAGGACTGGGCGACCGCTACACGAGAACGACGCTCAACGGGATGACACTTCCCGGACTGGATCCCGACAGAAATGATGTGCAGATCGACATCTTTCCGACCTCCGCGTTGGAGAACGTTGTCGTATTCAAGACATCCTCTCCCAATCTGCCTGGTGACTTCACCGGCGGTATGGTGGATGTAGAAACTAAGAAGTTTCCGGACGTCAAGACAACTTCCGCTTCCATGGGATGCGGGTATAATGCTAAGATGAATCTGAACCCGGATTTCTTAACCTATCAAGGCGGCAAGACTGACTGGCTTGGATTTGACGATGGTACACGAAAGTTGCCGTTTCCTTCATCGACCGTAATTCCGAACATCGCTTCCGCGAACGCTGACGCTGTTGAACCCCTGACGCGTAGCCTTAATCCCCGGCTCGCTCCTATCCGGAAGAACAGCTTTCTGAATACTTCGTTTTCTTTCAACCATGGCAACCACTTGAATCGCGACAGGTTTACACTTGGCTACACGGCGATCCTCAACTACCGGAGCCAGTTTGAATACTTCGATGACATCGAGTTCGGAGACTATACCAAGAATGACGACCGATCGAATGGAGCGCTCTTCGCCGAGGAGATCATCCGCGGCTCCCTCGGCAGATCGAGTGTACAATGGAGTGCGTTGCTCGCAGGAGCGATTAAGTTCGATAAACATGAGTTTTCGACGACAGTCTTGAGGATACAAAGCGGCGTTTCCGAATCATCCAACCGTATAAGCCGGGACTATGATCAAACCCTGGCAACCTTGTCGGAAAACATTCTGACGTACTCACAACGATCCGTCTCGACTGGGATTCTTTCCGGAGCACATCAACTTGGGAAGCTTCGCGCCGAATGGAAGAATTCGTTCACTCTTTCCCGAACGTATGATCCTGATTTTCGAGAGACATCAATTGATATTTCTGACCCCAATCTCCCCACTCTCAACGTCGGTGCCGGCGCCGGCATCAGACGATTCTGGAGAGACCTTAATGAACGCAACGAGAATTTTAAACTGGACTTCACGTTGCCATACGGAGAGAAGCACAAGCTACAGTTCGGAATTGCCGGTCTTTACAAAGACCGGCAATTTGATGTGTTCAATTACCGGGTCAACGCGACCAGTCGCACGAACGTGCCGGTCGATCCTGACTATTTTCTAAGACCCGAGAATGTCTGGACGGCCAGTGGGCGAACAGGTACCTTTATCGTTGGAAATAAGGAACCGTCAAATAATTACAGTGCGAAGTCTTCCGTTTATGCAAGTTACGTGATGACTGAAATGGAACTTGGGAAGTTCAGGGCGATCTATGGACTCCGGGCTGAACAGGCAATGATGTTTTATACAGGAGTGGATATCAGCGGCAGGACCTACCACAAATCGCAGACTCTTAATGAATTTGACTTGCTCCCCTCAGTCAATCTCGTTTATTCGATTTCGGAGATGTCCAACCTCAGGGCATCTTACGGGAGGACCCTCGCGCGTCCATCATTCCGGGAGAAGTCCGCAGCCTCGATATATGATCCCATCACGAAGCGATTTTTCAACGGGAATCTGAACTTGCGTCAAACTGATATTGACAACTACGATTTCCGTTGGGAGCGAATTGCCAGCGGCGGGGATATGATTTCTTTTTCTACTTTCTTCAAGCATTTCAGCGGGCACATCGAAATGGTGACCTACGACGTTGCGACTGACAACGTCAAGCCGAGGAATGCCGGCGACAGTCGGGTGTACGGGATGGAAGTGGAACTCAAGAAACAACTTGGGTTTATCGGTTCTGTATTTGAACGAGTCGCCGTGGGCACCAATGTTACACTGGCTCACTCGGAAGTCGACCTCAAGTCCGTTACGATCAACGAAAGTGGTCTGAGCGAATTTGAGTCGCGCCAAAATAATGCCCGCGAAGGTGAAGCAATTGACCCTGCGAGGCCGATGGGTGGCCAGTCTCCGTATCTTGTGAATGCTTTCGTAAACTATGTTAACAAGGCATTGACCTTCAATGCCAACCTTTCCTACAATGTGCAGGGCGAAAATCTTGCTGTCATTGGTGTGGGTGCAGTCCCGGACGTTTACACTCAGCCATTTCACAGTTTGAATTTCAATGCCTTTTACGATTTCGGCATCAACGGAAATCACAGGGTTACCGTCGGAACCACCAACATTCTCAACGAAAAAAGAGTTGATAAGTACAAGGGATACGGCGGGGTGGAGGCGATCTACTCACGGTTCCATACGGGAAGAACATTTACGCTGACATACGCATATACATTCTAGGGTTGTTGAGGCTTCAACCGCGGTTTTTCATTCCAGCTAATTTCGGTAAAATTGTCCTGACAATGTCGGGACAGCGGATACTCATCACAGGTGGTAGCGGCGCTATCGGCCAGCGTCTGACAAGGCAGTTATTGAGCCGCGGAGATTGTGAGGTCGTGCACTTAGGACGCGGAGGCAAGCCATCAAATGCCAGGATGTATCACTGGGATCCTCAGCGCAAGAAAATTGATCGGGATGCCCTGATTGAAGTCGACACAATTGTTCATCTGGCCGGCGCCGGCATTAACGGGAGCAGATGGAATGACAAAGTCCGACGCGAGATCTATGCTAGCCGGGTGGACACCGCGCATTTATTGATCGACACGTTGCGAGAGTTGCCTTCGCATAGCGTTCGCAAATTGGTATCAGCTTCCGGAGTAAGCTATTACGGACTTGATGAGGTCGACGGTCATGCATTCGTCGAGTCGGATCCCCCCGGATCGGATTTTCTGGCGAGGGTTGCAAAGGATGAAGAACAGGCGATATATGCCGCCGACAAACTGGGTATTCGAACGGTTATGATCCGGACCGGTATTGCTCTTATGAGCGATCACGGCGCGCTTTCTTCGTTCGCGAAGCCTGTCAGATTTTTCGTCGGAGCTCCGCTTGGCTCGGGCCGACAATGGGTGAACTGGATACACGTCGACGACTTGGTCGCCATGTATATCCGGGCCATCAAAGACCCGACAATGAGAGGTGCCTATAATGCAGTAGCTCCGAATCCCGTCACTAACAGGCAACTGATGTCGGAGATAGCAAAGACGCTCAGGCGCCCCATGTGGCTACCAGCTGTTCCAGGTGCTGCTGTCAGGCTGATCGCTGGAGACGTTGCCGAGTATGTCCTAAAAGGCGGAAGAGTCTCCTCTGGCGCGGTTGAACGCGCTGGATTTGAGTTCAAGTTTACCGACGTCAGATCAGCATTGGAGGATCTGATAGGAAAATCGTGAGCAATTCTGTCGCTATATCGGATCAATAGGATCCATAAAATTTTCGCAGGCCCCATTCAATAGACACCAGGACGAGCAAAAGCCAGAACACCCATTTGATATTGATCATGGAGTCGTATGTTTCTTCTGTGTGAATGACACTCGTTGCCTCGCGTTGTTGAAGATCATCTCGCAGACTGCCCAGTTGTGAAGCTGTGTAGAACGCTCCTCCGGTATTGGTGGCGAGTCGTCGCAGCAGGTCGAAGTCTGCCGTCAGGTTCTGAAGTTCAGACTGTCTTTCCACTACGGCGAATTCACCCCGCACCGTCTCCGTCTTGCCATTGATGATCGTACTGGAACGATAGCGGTACACGCCTTCTTTCAAGCCACCGATCTGATAGCGGGCGTTTCCAGGGCTGATGACATAAGTATAGTTCGTTCGCTGGCCGTCTTCATGGGTGATATCGATGTCGACGGTGTTTCCGAAGACCGGTTCGAATATGTCGTTGTATACCTGACTTTCGAACACAATAGGTTCCGTGTCGGAGAACTCCTGGTGCACGGGATAGCTCCGGAACTTTCTCTTGTCTTCGGCAGTGCTGAGAAACTGGATTGCCTTGCCGAAGAGTTCGTCGAACGACGTGGTGTTTTCAGTTCTGTCAAATTCATTAAGACGCCATCGCCATATTCCTTCTCCGAGCATTATGCCGGTCTTTTTTGCGTCGTCAGCTGACACCAGCATAAGCGGTTTGTCTGTGGTAACACTTCCCACTTTCTGAAAAAGCACAACGGAAGCACCCTGGCTGATCTGCATTTTTCCGAAATGTACTGACACGGGTGGAAAGCGGGAGAAAGCAGTGCTTGCCTCCGAAGATATGCTGAAGTTTGACAAGGATGGATTGACTACAGGTGTGACTTCGTCGTACTCGCGGGGAGGCGACTCAAAGCTGACAGGAAGTTCATGACGCGCCAGCTGTCGTAGGTCAGTCTGATGGCCAACTACTATAAACACGGACGAACGGGCCTTCATGAAATTTTGAAAGATAGTCGTCGTCTTGGCCCGGAGGTCCGGAGACTGATGGAAGATCACCAGATCTATGTCTTCCGGTCTCATTGCAGCGGCCTGCAGGGGGCTGATATCAGGAATATGAAGCAGGAATTCGTAGTTGGAATTCTTTGTAATCACCTCGCGGATTGCCTTGATATCCGGATGGGGTGCAGCTGCTACGCAGAGAATCTTTTTTTTTCCTTCCACAATTTCGACGAACACAGAAGCGCGGTTGTTGTGGGTATTGTGTTCTTCGGGACGGGGTTCGATGACGATGTCGTATTTCTGAATGCCCTGCTCGTCGGCGAGTGGTTGAAAGTCGAATGTCAACGGTGCGCCGGGGACTACATTTCTTGTTTGCCTCTCGAGCACCGCGCCTTTTCTAAGAAGCGTGGCTGTTATGTTGGTAGCTGTGATGTTCTTCAGTTGTACTTCGGCGCGAAGCGGGAATTTATTTCCCTGATAAGCAATTTTGTTATATGAAATATTCTTGAGTGCAATGTCCGCGCGGACGGAAGTATCTCCGACTCCGACGGTGTACACCGGGAAATTGTAGGTTGCGTACAACGGGGAAAGTCCTGTGTTGTAAATACCGTCACTGACGAGAATGACGCCAGCAACATTCTTCCCCTCGTATCGGTCGGCAATCCTTTTTAGCGCTCCATTGATGTCTGAAGTCGTCGCGTTGTAATGGAAGTTCCTAGGATCGTCATCTGAAAGGGTCTGAATGCTGCCGTCATATCCATTTTCATCAAGCATCTCTTGTATGCGATCCAGGTCCTGCCGGATCCTGGTCGTGATCAGAGAATCAGTGGTCTCTGAAATAGAAGACGAGTTGTCGTGCAGTATTACGAACGCCGGTTTTTCATAGAGATTGGAAATTTGCTTGACGATCGGCCCCAACAAAAGGAACGAGAGAAAGAACACGAGTACCGCGCGGAATGTGAAGAGCATCGCATTCACAGCCTTACTCCACGGATGTTGTGAACGATAGTATTGAATTCCCGCGTACGCCAATGCCGCGACGACGCAGATGATCAGGAGTTCCGGGGCCGACTCAAGAATGATTCGCTGCATACTACGCTACTTCAATAGCCATACTTTTCTTTCCAAAGATTCCTGAGATGCTTTCTTAGCTCCTCTTCGCGGGGATTATTACCGGGGTCATAGAATTTTGTTCCCGCGACTTCGTCCGGCAGAAACTCAGCCTGAACAAAATTTCCTTCATATGAATGCGCGTATTTATAGTTCTTTCCATACCCCAGGTTCTTCATCAGCTTTGTCGGCGCATTTCGAATAGCCAACGGCACGGAAAGGTCGCCTGATTCCGAGACTTTTGCCAGCGCATTTTCAATGGCCATGTAGCTGGCATTGCTTTTGGGTGAACCAGCCAGGTAAATAGCGCATTGTGACAGGATTATCCTCGCTTCCGGGTAGCCGATGACGGTAACAGCCTGGAATGTATTGTTCGCCATGATCATGGCTGTAGGATTGGCGTTTCCAATGTCCTCCGATGCCAGAATGAGCATCCGTCGTGCGATGAACTTGACGTCTTCTCCTCCTTCGATCATCCGCGCGAGATAGTAAACAGCTGCGTTTGGATCGCTTCCACGTATTGATTTGATGAACGCTGAAATGATGTCATAGTGTTGATCCCCACTCTTGTCGTATCGCGCAATATGTTTTTGTGCGATGTTCACCACGAGTTCATCCGTTATTTCGATGTCGCCCTCGAGAGCACCGGCGATCAACTCTACAAGGTTCAACAATTTACGTCCATCTCCCCCGGATATGTTGAGGAGCGCCTGGTGTTCGCGAATCACAATGTTGCGGTTGCGTAGTTCCTCGTCGCTGGTCAATGCTTCACGCACAAGCGCGAGCAGGTTTCCTTCGTCAAGAGGTTTCAGGGTGTACACCTGACAACGGGATAGCAATGCAGAGTTTACCTCAAATGAGGGATTTTCCGTGGTTGCACCAATCAGTGTGATGACACCTTTTTCGACCGCGCCAAGGAGAGCATCCTGCTGGGATTTGTTGAAGCGATGAATCTCGTCGATGAAAAGGATCGAGCGCTGCGACGTTCTCGCCTTCTCGATGACTTCCCGAACCTCCTTCACACCGGAACTTACCGCACTTAGCGTATAGAATGGTTTTTTGACCTCGTTCGCAATGATGTTAGCGATCGTGGTCTTGCCGACTCCCGGCGGGCCCCATAAGATCATCGAGGGCACGTTGCCTGACTGGATGGCTCGACGGATAACGCCGTTCGCCCCCGTCAAGTGTTCCTGACCGATCAGATCATCGAGCCGGGAAGGTCGCATTCTCTCCGCCAGGGGTGCGTGGGAACTAAAATGTACAGTCTGCATGATATTCGCGAATAATTATACGACAGCCCGTGTAAAAAAACAGGCCTTGCAAGGTTAATTGTTTGCTTCTGGCAAGGCTTTTTTTGGTTCAAGTTACTACCTTTAATCCCCCACGAACAGAACCGGGCGTGTCTTCCGGTTCTATCTCATGTTTAATAGTCGGATATGAAGATCTCGCACCTGATATTCCTTGGGTTTTTACTTATACTTATCATGTTCAGCATCACCACTTATATGAACTATAAGCAGGCGGAGCGAGTCAACGATAACTCAGAGTGGTTTGCAAAATCTGCTGCGGTCATGCGTCAAAGCAACCGCTTTCAGCGCAACATACTGAACATGGTCAGCGGCTTGCGCGGGTATTTGCTTTCGGGCGAGATGTATTTCATTCAGGCATACGACTCTGCGGCGCAGGAGAACATACAGATACTGAATCAGTTGAATCAAATTATTCCCGATTCTTCCAAACAAAAGGTCGTCCTCGCCGAACTGATGCGACTGAATGACGAGTGGATGCTGGATTTCGCAGAGCCGCTGATTCAGGCTAAACGGACAGCGAGTATCTCTGACAGCAGCCGGCAAGCGTACGAAGATCTGTATCGCATGAAGCTCGTCGTCGGTGCAGATAAGAATCTCAACCGCAGTTTGCAGCAGAGATTCAGGGATTTCAGCAACTACGAATACAAACTTCGGGAAGTCAGAAGCAAGATATTTTCAGAGTCGCTCCAAACGACAGGCAAGATCTCGTTTTACCTGACGATCCTTTCAATCATCATTGGTTTGCTCATTTCATTTATGCTCGCGTACCGCATT
>JBIQJZ010000091.1:0-14078 GCA_044507115.1 Flammeovirgaceae bacterium
AGAACATCAAAGAGATCTACGATCTGACGGATCCATCGTAGCCGGTTCAGGCAATGATTTCCGAGATCGGCTGGCCGGATACATCGGTCAGCCGGAACGGTCTTCCCTGGAATTGATATGTCAGTTCTTCGTGATTTAACCCGAGCTGATTCAGAATAGTGGCCTGAACATCGTGTACAGACACTTTGCCGCTGACCGGATAGTAGCCAATCTCGTCGGTTTCTCCCCAGCTTACGCCACGCTTAATACCGCCGCCGGCCATCCAGATCGTGAAAGCTTCCACGTGGTGATCCCTTCCGAGGAACGGGTTGGTTTTATTTTCGCGGTTCTCCTGCATGGGTGTGCGTCCAAACTCGCCTCCCCACACCACGAGTGTCTCGTCGAGCAATCCGCGTTGCTTCAGGTCCAGTATCAGCGCGGTCATCGCGCGGTCTACTTCGCGACACTTGTTCCGCAGGCCTATGTCGATCGCACCGGATTCGCTTGTACCGTGAGTATCCCACCCCCAGTCAAAGAGTTGTACGAAGCGGACGCCTTGTTCGACAAGTTTACGGGCGAGCAGGCAGTTGTTGGCGAAGGAGGCCTTTCCAGGAGTCGTGCCGTATAGCTCGTGGATGTATTCCGGCTCGTTGTTGATATTCATTACCTCTGGCACGGATATTTGCATCCGGAATGCCATTTCGTATTGCGAAATACGCGTCAACGTCTCGGGATCGTTGAACTCGTCGTAGTGGTGACGATTCGATTCATTGATTGCGTCGATCATCTTCTTGCGAAGGTTGCGGTCAATCCCCTCTGGATCGCTCAGGAAAAGTACCGGGTCTCCCTCCGAACGGCATTGAACGCCTTGGTAGACGGAAGGAAGGAAACCGCTTCCCCAAACACTCTTGCCGGCGTCAGGTGTCTTTCCACCGGAGGTCAGCACCACGAAACCTGGAAGGTTGCTGTTCTCCGTTCCAATACCATAAGTCACCCAGGAACCAATACTAGGTCTTCCTAGGCGAGGACCTCCGGTGTGCACAAATAGTTGCGCAGGCGCATGGTTGAACTGATCCGTATGTACGCCTTTCAGGAAAGAAACTTCGTCAGCAATTTGTGCGAAGTGTGGTAGATAGTCTGATACGTACGCGCCAGAGTCTCCTCGCTGAGCGAACCTAGCTTGTGGCCCGAGCATTTTCGGTGTGCCACGAATGAACGCGAAGCGTTTTCCTTCCAGCAAGGACTGCGGACATAGTTGGTTGTCGAGCTTCTGCAATTCCGGTTTGTAGTCAAACAGTTCCAATTGCGAAGGCGCTCCCGCCATATGCATGTAGATAACGCGTTTGGCTTTTCCGGGAAAATGCGGAGGTCTCGGCGACATCGGATCAAGCGCTGCTTGCAGCTGTTGCTGGGTTGGATCCTTCGATACACATCCGCCTAGCAAACCGCCTAAGGCGATCGCGCCGAGACCGGCGGCACTTTCCGAAAGGAAATGTCGGCGTGAGACTTGTCGGAGGTGCGATAGGTGGTGAATAAGTTTCTCCATGGTCGTTAATGATAATGTGTTTCTCTGATCGCAGTTGTACTGCAGATCAGGTTATTCCTTCATGATAAACTCGTCAAGATTCATCATTGCGCTGGCGACTATCGTCATCGCGGCAAGCTGATCAGAAGCATCTTCGGAAATGGTCAATGTTTTCACCGCTTCGGGATTGGCTCTGTACTCCTGCAGAGCATCGCGATAAAGGTTCGACAAGACAGCGAGCTTTGGTTCGCGTATCTCGCGTACCAGGAGTGTTTTGTATCCCGACTTGATCTGTTCCTCCGGTGTGGTTCCCGCTTTGATCATTTTCCTTGCGAAGTGGCGTGCGGCGACGACGAACGAAGAGTCGTTCAGTGTTACCAGGGCTTGCAATGGTGTGTTAGTCCTGACACGTCTACTCACGCAAACCTCACGACTCGATCCATCGAACATCATCGCCGCTGGATAAGGACTTGTGCGTTTCATATAGGTATAGACAGCACGCCGATAAGCATCTTCTCCGTCGCTCGGAATCCAGTCCTCACCATTGTAGACGGACATCCATACTCCTTCGGGTTGATATGGTTTGACACTTTCGCCGAACATCTTCTCGCTCAGTAATCCGCTTACGGCCAGCGCTTGGTCGCGGACCTGTTCCGCAGACAGCCTTAGCCGCGGGCCTCTGGCGAGTAGTCGATTTGAGGGATCAATCGCTAGGTGCTCACGGGTAACGCGAGAGTCTTGGTGGTACGTCGCGGACATGACGATCTCCTTCAGGAGTCGTTTCACACTCCACTGGTAGTCATTCATAAAGCGGAGTGCAAGCCAGTCGAGTAGTTCGGGATGGGTGGGCGCAGAGCTTTGTGTTCCAAAATCTTCCAATGTCTCCACGAATCCGTATCCGAAGATCTGTTCCCAGATCCGATTTACGGCCGCGCGTGCTGTCAGGGGGTTGTCTTTGCTGAATAACCATTGAGCAAAACCCAGACGGTTGCGCGGGGAACCTTGCGGGAAGGGATTGAGCGAAGCAGGCACACCTGGTTGTACTTCCCTTCCGTGCACGAGCCAGTTGCCGCGATCAAAAATATGAGTGGGCCGAAACTGTTCCACATCATTCTCGATCATGATTGGCGTGTTTTGCACTTTGGCATTTAACAACTCCACGAATGTGCGTTCAACCTGCGTGAAGCCCGCAGCTTCCCGCCCCGGCAGATCACCCCGGAATGCAAGCCAATCGATTGAACATACCGGTCTGTCGCGGGAACCTGCTGGATCGTGGAAGATGAAATAGAGATCGTGTTTCCCCTGCGCTGCTTTGAGCGGCAGAGAAATTGTTTTTCTTGCTCGACCAGTCTCTGCGAGGGGTACGCTGCAAATAACCGGTCCGTCAAGTTGATCGAGCCTGATCTGAAGCGATCCGCTGGTTCGGTTCGTCGCGTAGTTGATGTAAAGATTTGTCTTCCCATCGAGCAGGATACCTGGAAGTCTTGCACTACCACCGGGGCGGATCCCGAGCCATTTTGTATCGATCAATTCTCCATTTACGAAATTGTCGAAGTCGTGTGGATGATACTTCGGCTCCAGCGTCTTGAGAAAAAGGGAAGCTGACAGGTCGTCATTATTGCTTCCGTGCTCGTGAATCCAATTTTTGATTGCCACCAGTTTGGCTTCATCCTCCTCCGCGTACATGCGGAGATTCGGATGCTCATTGAAGGTGTCCTCGTCCCGCGTGTTGTTGAAGAATGCCATAGACTCGTAGAAATCCTCGTGTAGGAACGGGTCGTATGGGTGTGTATGACATTGCACGCAGGCCATAGTGGTACTTTGCCAGACCTCCCAGGTTGTGTTTACCCGATCGATAACGGCTGCCACCCGAAACTCTTCGTCTTCCGTACCACCCTCGTCGTTGTTCATCGTATTCCGATGAAATCCGGTAGCAATCAGTTGGTCGTCAGTCGGATTTGGGAGGAGGTCTCCGGCGAGTTGTTCAATGGAGAACTGATCGAATGGCATGTCGTTGTTAAACGCACGGATGACCCAATCGCGATATCGCCAGATGGTGCGTCCTGCATCGCGCTCGTATCCTTTGGTATCGGAGTATCGCGCCATATCGAGCCACCACGACGCCCACTTCTCGCCAAACCGCGGCGAGGCGAGCAACTCGTCTACCACGCGTTCGTAGGCATCCTCGGTATTGTCGTTGATAAAAGATGCCGCCTGTTCAGGATCAGGAGGCAGGCCAATAAGGTCGAGATAGACGCGTCGCAGTAGAATTTCCTTTGCAGCCCCAGGTGACGGTTTGAGTCCCGCTTCGTTTAGTTTCGCGAGAATAAAGTAGTCGATATTATTCTTTGCCCATTCTTTAGCTACAGACACGCCGGCCGTCGAGGTTTCCGAAGAGGGGATTACCGGCTCCTCGGGGGCGACATAGGCCCAGTGATCACCCCACTGAGCGCCTTGTTCAACCCACTTGGTGAGCGTTTCAATTTCGTCTTTTGATAAGGGGTCTTTCTTGTAGGGCATCCGTACCTCCGGGTCGGACGACGTTATCCGACGGATGAACTCACTATGGTTCGGATCACCCGGGACGATTCCAATCTTGCCGGATTCGGTGGTGTCGAACGCTTCGTGTTGAAACAGCACACTGTAGTTGCCGTTGCGTTTTACGCCGCCATGACAGCTGATACAATGCTTGTTGAGGATCGGCTTTACTTCTGCGGAGAAGTCGACCTTCCTCTCCTGGCAACCACTTAGGCCGTTCAGGAGAACGAAGATTGCGAAAGGCGCAACCAGTCCCCTGCAGATTTGCCTTCTGTTTTTTCCGCTGCTTCGTCTATAGAGGTAGTTCGATTCGACATTTAAAAGAGTCATGATGATACCAAGTTAGTGAAAATGGTTCAATAAACGGGACGGTACGATTTTTATCCTCGCTTGAGCAGTCCGCGGCTTGCGTTTGCGGCGGATTTAGCAACGTTACGCCTATGAAAGCGAAGAAGAAGCGGAGCATATCCGGGAAAGCGAAAAAGTGGGATAGTCTGAAGCCGCCGACGGCGGAGCCACTTCCAGCGAAAAAGATCAAGAACAAAAAAGGGCAGAATACCACGCAGTATCCACCCGTGGTCGAGAAGTCAGGAGATCAGTCTGATTAGAAGTCATTTCTGGATGCGATCTTTCACCAAATGATCGCGGCGTCGTATCACTTACCGTTCATGAAAAAGCCGTAACAATCTCGCAGCGCAATTGTTGGGATATACTATATTGCTGGCACAAACTGTAATTCTGCCATCATGGAACAACCCGCCGATCTCCTTAAATCAGATGAGGAGAAAAAAACTTCAGTTGCGAGAGAACTTGTCAGGTTGCCTGTTCTGGTGGCTGCGCTTGGATACCTGGTCGATATGTACGATCTCTTTCTGTTCAGTATTGTGCGGGTGCCGAGTCTTACGGATTTGGGCTTGTCCGGTGACAAACTGCTTGAGGACGGGGTGCTGTTGTTGAATATGCAGATGGCGGGGCTGTTGATCGGTGGGATTTTTTGGGGAATACTTGGAGATAAGCGCGGGCGCCTTTCCGTATTGTTTGGATCAATTTTGATCTACTCGCTTGCCAATATTGCGAACGGCCTGGTGCAGACTGTCCCGCAGTATGCGGTGCTCCGGTTTATTGCAGGCGTGGGACTCGCCGGTGAACTCGGTGCGGGAATAACCCTTGTCAGTGAGATTCTTCCTCGTCGCATACGCGGATATGGTGCGACCCTTGTCGCGACGCTAGGTGTACTCGGTGCAGTGCTCGCATATTTTGTTGCTGACTTTTTCGCATGGCGCGCTTCGTACTTCATCGGAGGTGGACTGGGATTGATGCTGTTGATCATGCGAATTCGCGTATTCGAATCGGGTATTTTCCTGAAGGCAAAGGAAGCCTCTGTTCAGCGCGGGAATATCCTCATGCTGTTTAACAACAGCGAGCGATTCTTCCGGTACCTGAAATGCATCATTGTAGGTTTGCCGATCTGGTTTGTCGTTGGCGTACTCATTACGTTCTCTCCGGAAATGGGTCAGGCCATGGGCCTTGATCAACCGGTGCAGGCTGGGATCGCTGTTATCTTGTCTTTTGCCGCCCAGGCATTCGGAAATGTAGCCAGCGGATTGTTGAGTCAATACACAGAGAGTAGAAAGAAGGTAATGGGATTATTCATCCTCCTGTCTTTTGCATTCAGTCTGCTTTACCTGCTGTTGCCGATAAAAAGCGTCTTTGTTTTCTATGTACTCTGTGCGTTCCTCGGATTCAGCAACGGGTACTGGACTCTTTTTATCACTGTGGCGGCGGAGATGTTTGGTACAAATCTGCGAGCCACTGTCGCGACGACGGTGCCCAACTTTGTTCGCGGTGCGGTGATACCCATCACGACGTTGTTCCTTTTCCTGCGTTCGGACGTTGGGATGGGCATCATATACAGCGCGGTGATTCTCGCAGTATTTACTACCGCAGTAGCGCTATGGGCGTTGTGGTCACTGAACGAAACCTTCCATAAGGACCTCAACTATAATGAACCTGAGTAGCCTCAGTTCTTGTAGAATTCGTAGTTCTCATTTGTGATAATATCGATCGGCATGTAATCGATATTCGGAATGGGTATCTTGAGAATGAGATGATGGTATAGGGCCATGACTCCCCGATAGCCTTGCTCTTCGGGCTTCTGACAAATCAGGAAGTTGATGAGTCCGTTCTTGAGATAATGGATATTCTCCTCAATATAATCGTAGCCGACAAGCACGACATCGCGGAGACGTTTTTTCTCAATAAATCGGGCGACCGAGAATACGCGCGAGTTCGTGACGAATGCAGCCTTAATGTCGGGGTGCCTTGTAAAAGCTTCGGTTAGTCTGTGTTCTATAGCCTCGTAATCGGTCTGGTGAATATTGGCTTCAATGATCTCGGCGTCGATCCCTTTGTCCTTAAAATAGCTCTTGAATCCATCCTGCTTCCGGATGGAGTGATACTGATTATCTACCTCCTTAACGATATTGACAACCAGGTATTGACCGTGACTACGTCTTGACAAACTCGCCAGGCTTCCTGCGAGATACCCGCTCTTGAATAACTCGGGACCGATATAGCATAGACTGTCCTGCGCCGGGATATCCGAATTGATGAATACATACGGTATCTTCAGTTCTTTACACCGATTTGTGAACTGGATGGACTCCTCAATAAATGATGGCGCTACTACGATACCATCGACGTTGCTGTCAAGTATTTGCTTCGCATTTGTGGCGAATGACTTTCGATCATTTAGATTGAACAGGTGTCGTTCGACTTCGATACCGTATTGGCTAAGCTCGGCTTCAGCGCGGTTAATACCGTTTAACGGTGCTTGCCAGAAAGCTGTCTCCTCCGATACTGCGGGTATCAGTGAGGCGAACCGAAACACCTTTCCAGATGCTAGACGCCGGGCCATGATATTTGGTTTGTAGTCCAGCTTCTTGATAATGGTGAGTACCTTGGCGCGGGTTGCTTCCGAGACGCCGGTCCGGTTGTGGAGCACCCTGTCGACCGTTGCCAGTGAGACCTGTGCTACGCGCGCGATCTCCTTGACACCGATTGCTTCGGGGCGGTTATTATTACCCTTCATTTAACTGTTAGATATTCCTGTCAAAACTAATTCATCGTCCAAGCTACGAAAACCGCTGCGGACGTGAAACAAGCTATCTACTTGCATCAGGGCTTTGTCCGGATCACTAGTCAAGTTATGAAAAAGATACACCGAACCAACTCTGATCTCCGTCGATTTTACATATCGTCAAAAAAAAATGACACCAAGTCACCGTGTGATTCTGTAGAGGTGCACACCGTATTGATTGAACGTATCGGAGAACTTTCCCCGCTTGATTTCAATCGTCCTGTTTTCTCCGACAACCTCCGCCGTTTTGCCTTTTCTGACCCGGAAAGTCGCCAGCGTATGGCCGTCGCGCATAGCAACTGCAAAAACGTAGTAGGCGCTCTTGTCTTTCTTCGTTAGGATATCAACGGGTACAGCTTCGTTTGAGCTTCGTACCGTTGCATATCCTTTGATGTCCGGGCTGTTCAGGACAGGCGCTAGCGACGTGACTTGCTCATTGATCTCTTTGACGGCGGCAATCATCTCCACATCGTGAAGAAGCGCCGCATCGTCGGTCTTGTCGACAAACGAATGGCAAAAGTATCCGAATCCTTTTGCGCCGTGAACGAGCGCCATCCACACCTCTGACTTGACTTCGGCTGGTGTGGGCTTGCGCGAGCTTTTTTCACTGATGCGGGTTGTCTCGATCCAGCACCACGTCGGTTTTGAGTGATTTGACCAATCCTTCAGGTTATCGATCCCCTTGGCAACGTACCAGAGCTGGCCTTGCACTTCATCTTCGCGCGCATTCACGGGATAGATATCGAACGAAGCGATGTCGCAGCCTTTCAGGTAGCCGTTGTTGTCGACCATGTACATGTCTGTCCGCCCACGACACGCACCTCTTCCCACCCAGTTTGTATAGGCGACACCTCTTCCGACGTTCAGGTATACGGGGCGGCTCGGGTCCTTTGCCTTGATCTTCCTGTATTCGCGGATGATGTCGGCGGGGTCGCGACACGGACCCCACTTGTTGTCGACGCGATTGCGCTGAGCATTGTCGGGCTCGTCGCCGTGCATCCAGCCGTAGATGAGGGGTTCCGCTAGTTGTGTCAGCCCGAAGGCGTTTTGGTGCGCGATCACCTTCATATCTGATTTCCGCAGAAGATCGAGTTTCTCCGCGTCAAGTCCTCCGTGAATACTGATAAACATGTTGATGCCGTTCGCTTTGTAAGCGGAGGCATTAACAGGGTTTTGAGCCCAGACAGCAATTGGAAAAAAAGACGGGTCACCCTGAGCACTCACCACAGTGGCGAGCAAGCATGCGTAGACGACTAAAAACAATTTCTTCATCCAATCCATTTTCCCGGGTTGTTTGAAACTGCCCGGCTTGCGTATCTTTCGTCGCTGCCCGTCACCTTATAGCGGATATACGTTCCGTTGTGCCGACGAGGTCGCGGCCTATTGCAATCCGCAAAGTTGGAAACATTCATATATCTTCCGGACTGTTTTCGTATTGATGGTTGATTTCGTAAACCATCGGCACAGCCACGGGTTTTGCCGGCAAGGCAGCGGTGCAAATAAGAATGATTTCGAAAGTTTAATGATGATATTTCGAAATGAAAAGAAAATATTAGATTTGATTCTTAAAGATTGTGAAGGCGGAGCGAAAAACCCGCTATCTCAGGATCGACCGTCAAAAACACTAAAACATACTGTTTAAATGAGTGAATTGGAACAAATAGAGCAGGAGTTGCTCCGTCCTTCGGATGCCCTTGTTGCCGATGTAAAGAAGCTGCAAGGCGACATCATTTTTCTCGGCGTCGCCGGTAAGATGGGTCCCTCGATGGCACGCGTCGCGCAGCAGGCTACGGAACTTGCCGGTGTGAAGCGCCGCATAATAGGCGTTTCCCGCTTTTCCGATCCGGCAGCCAAACAGGAGTTGTCGTCATATGGAATTGAGACGATCTCAGCCGACTTGTTGAACGATGACGAACTCGAGGCCTTGCCCGATGTGCCAAATGTTATCTACCTCGCGGGTCAAAAATTTGGGACTACCGGAAAGGAGCCTTTCACCTGGGCGATGAATGCGTACCTGCCGGGTCGTGTTGCCGAGCGATACAAAGACTCCAGGATTGTCGCTTTCTCTACCGGAAATGTCTATCCGTTCTTGCCTGTGACGAGTGGTGGCGCCGCCGAAGATGAGCCCACGGCTCCCGTCGGAGAATACGGGCAGTCGTGTCTCGGCCGCGAGCGGATATTTCAATACTTTGCACAGAAACACAACATACCTACGTTGATCTACCGCTTGAACTACGCGATAGATCTGCGCTATGGTGTCTTGCTCGAGGTGGCCAGGTCAGTCAATGAGGAGCGACCGATTGATCTGACAACCGGGTTTGTCAACGTAATCTGGCAGGGAGATGCCAACGAGATAGCAATCCGCTCTCTGCACCACTGCGATGTTCCTGCGAAGATCTTGAATGTCACTGGTCCTGAAACCATATCGGTGAAATGGCTTGCCGAAGAGTTCGGGCGACTACTCAACAGGAATCCGGTGTTTACCGGCGCCCCGCAGCCGACTGCGCTCCTCAGCAATGCCTCCCTCGCGCACCGGTTGTTTGGCTATCCCCGTGTGTCTTTGCGACAAATGATCGAGCTCATCGCTTACTGGGTTCAACAGGGAGGAAAAACATTGGAAAAGCCCACGCATTTTCAGGAAAGAGAAGGAAAATTCTGATTCTATGGCAAACGATTCGATAAAAGACAATGTCAGGAAATTGCTGCACGAAGGTACCGTCATACCAGCTCATCCGCTGGCGCTGACAGCTGACCGCAAGCTGGATGAAGAGCGGCAACGCGGCCTGACCCGGTATTATATGGCGTGCGGCTCCGGCGGGATCGCGGTCGGAGTTCATACCACCCAATTCGAGATCCGCGATCCGAAAGTGAATCTCTATGGCAGGGTCCTTGAACTCGCGTCGGATGAAGTGCAGAACGCGGCCCTTGATCGCCCGTTTATCCGCGTCGCGGGGGTTGTTGGTCCGACCAAGCAGGCAGTCGCGGAGGCAGAAACCGCAGTGCGGTTCGGGTATGACCTTGGCTTACTTAGTATGGGCGGACTTGGAGACTGGACAGAAGAGAAGATTCTCGAACGGGTTCGCGCGGTGGCAGACGTGATCCCCATATTCGGATTTTATCTACAGCCAAGCGTGGGAGGAAGGATATTCTCATATGATTTCTGGCTTGAGTTTGCCAAGATCGCCAACGTTCATGCGATAAAAGTAGCTGCCTTCAACCGCTATCAAACGCTGGATGTGGTTCGAGCTGTCTGCAATTCGGGAAGGCACGAGCAGATCGCGCTTTACACCGGGAATGATGACAACATTGTTGCCGACCTTCTGACAACCTACCGCTTTGAAGTGGGGGGTAAGGTCATCGAAAAGGAGTTCATCGGCGGACTGCTGGGACATTGGGCTGTCTGGACTCGAGGGGCTGTCGAGTTGTTGAAGGCCATTAAGGCATGCAAGGCGAATGGGATGCAGGGAATGGCGGAGTTGCTGACGAGAGGTGTCGAAGTCACGGACATGAATGCGGCTATTTTCGATCCGGCACACGCTTTTCACGGCTGCATTCCGGGCATCCATGAGGTGTTGAGACGCCAAGGCCTGCTGGACGGAAGATGGTGTTTGAACCCGCACGAAGAACTGTCGCCGGGCCAAATGGAGGAGATTGACCGTGTGTGCGCCGCGTATCCACACCTGATCGATGATGACTTCGTCAGGCAACTGCTATTACAGTCAACCCGCCAGATTTAGGATCAACGGTCTCGCCTTCTCGGAAAGTTCTTGGTAATTTGAGCGGTATTTCACGGGATTTCTAAATATGTCTGCGAATTATGAATGGCAACTCTGACCGCCGGAACTTTCTAAAATCGTCAGCAGTCGCGGGTTTGGGACTCGGACTCGGCTTGACCTCTTCAACGTTGTTGTACGGCAACGCGGGCGCTAGCGTGCAGAAAGGAAAACGAATCGGGATGATTGGACTCGACACCTCGCACAGCGTGGCATTTACCAAGACGTTTAACGCGGCAGATGCTGGCCCGGAGTATGGCGGATACAAGGTAGTCGCCGCCTATCCCAAGGGTAGCAACGACATCGAGTCGAGCGTCAAGCGAATCCCGGGTTACATCGAGGAAGTGAAGAAACTCGGTGTGAAGGTTGTTGATTCGATCGCGGATGTATTGCGCGCGTGCGATGTCGTACTACTAGAGACGAATGACGGCCGCCTGCATCTTGAACAGGCCATCCCGGTATTCAAAGCGGGGAAGACCGTTTTTATAGACAAGCCAATCGCAGCGTCCCTCCCGGATGCGATCGCGATCTTCAATGCAGCGGAGAAGTATAAAGTCCCTGTTTTTTCATCCTCGTCATTGCGTTATGCCCCCACAGTTCAGGCGAATGCAAGCGGGAAGGCTGGAAAGATTCAAGGCGTCGATGTCTTCAGCCCCGCACACCTGGAGAAAACACACATGGATTTCTCGTGGTATGGCATTCACGGAGTGGAGATGTTGTTCACGCTGATGGGACTCGGCTGCGAGTCCGTATCGCGCACACATACTCCCGATGCTGATGTTGTGGTTGGCCTTTGGAATGACGGACGGATCGGCACGTTTCGCGGTATCCGGTATAACAAAATCGGCTACGGCGGAAGTGTATTTGGCGATAAATCAATTGAACCACTCGATGGGGCGGGAGGGTACAATCCTCTCCTCGTAGAAGTTGCGAAGTTCTTTCAGACAGGAAAAGCTCCCGTAACTGCGCAGGAGACGATTGAGATATTTGCGTTTATGGAAGCTGCTGACGAGAGCAAACGTCAAGGGGGTAAGTCGGTATCACTCGCAAGTGTACTTGAAAAGGCGACTGCCATAGCTAATAGAAAGTAAACATTCATGTTCGATGGCTAACAAAAGAAGAGAATTCATCAAAAAGACCGCTATGGCAGTTTCTTTCGGCGGCGCGTTTCCCGGATTCAGTGCAAAGAGTTATGCAAACATTATCGGTGCGAACGAACGGATTAACGTCGCTGTAATGGGCGTGAATTCACGGGGTCTCGCTGTGGCTGGTAATTTTGCCCGGCAGGACAATTGCCTGGTGACACATGTCTGCGACGTCGACAAGCGCGCCGCAGAAAAATGTGTGGCCGCCGTAGAGAAGATTCAGAAAAAGAAGACGCACACCACTCCCGACTTTCGGAAAGCACTGGATGACAAAGATGTTGACGCGCTGGTTGTTACGGCACCGGATCATTGGCACGCTCCCGCGGCGATCATGGCCTGCAAGGCAGGTAAGCACGTCTATCTCGAAAAACCATGCAGTCATAATCCGCATGAAGGAGAGCTGGTCGTTGAGGCTGCCGCAAAATACAAACGAGTTATCCAAATGGGAAACCAACGTCGTTCGTGGCCAAATGTAGTGGATGCCATCAAACAAGTTCACGACGGCGTGATTGGTCGCGTGTACTTTGCCAAGACATGGTATACGAATAACCGCGAGTCGATCGGGATTGGAAAGGTGACGTCTGTACCTTCCTGGCTGGATTATGAACTATGGCAGGGACCCGCTCCGCGCCGGCCATTTAAGGACAATGTCATTCACTACAACTGGCACTGGTTCTGGCACTGGGGAACGGGAGAAGCCCTAAACAACGGAACCCATATGGTGGACCTCGCGCGCTGGGGATTGAACGTTGACTATCCGACGCGCGTAACATCCGCCGGCGGGCGGTATCGCTACAAAGATGACTGGGAAACGCCGGACACCCAGGTTATCACGCTGGAGTTCGGCAACGAAGCATCGATCACATGGGAAGGACGTAGCTGCAATGGCAACCACGTGGAGGGAAACAGCGTTGGCGTAATCTTCTACGGGGAACGCGGTGCGATCCAAATCGACAGCGGTAACGCGTACAAGATTTTTGACCTTAAGAACAAACTGGTAAAAAGCGTCGAGAATACGATTACGGTTGATGCACGCAACGCAGCAAACCCATCGCAACAACTCGACGGCTATCACATCCTGAACTTCTTTGACGGAATTCGGAAAGGAACAACGCAGAATGCCGACATTCTGGGCGGCCATAAAAGTACCCTCCTTGTCCAACTTGGAAACATCGCACAACGGGCTGGTCGTGCGCTCAACATCGACCCGGCAAGCGGACGAATTCTCAATGACGCGGAAGCCGGAAAGTACTGGAGTCGCGAATACGAACCCGGCTGGGAGCCGAAGGTCTGACACGGGGTAATCATTCTTTTCTTTATTACATTCTACATGAGTTCGACAACAATTGACGCAAAAGCCAACAGTGAGAAGCCAGGATCGGTAGACGTTGGGTCGCTTGACAAAAAAACCACGATCATTTCCATTGCGATCATCGCGATGATATTTTTTATAATCGGATTCATTTCCTGGATCAACGCCATACTTATTCCCTATTTCAAGATAGCCTGTGAACTCGAGACAAATTTTCAGGCATACCTCGTTGCCTTTGCATTCTACATTTCCTACTTCGTGATGTCGGTACCATCTGGCTATCTACTCAAGAGTGTAGGGTTCAAGCGTGGAATGATGTACGGTTTCTGGATTATGGCGGTGGGCGCTTTCATATTCATACCTGCGGCGTACGTCCGCACGTATGAGATCTTTCTGATCGGATTGTTTGGTCTGGGCGCAGGCCTTGCCGTTCTGCAGACAGCGGTCAACCCGTATATCACCGTACTCGGTCCCCGCGAGCGGGCTGCCCAGCGTATCAGTATTATGGGCATTTGCAATAAAGGCGCTGGTATTCTCGCGCCGATTCTGTTTGGCCTCGTAATACTCAAGACCACCGATAGCGCAATGTTCGATCAGCTTGCGACCATGACCGAGGACGAAAAAAATGCAGCGCTTGACGGTCTGATCCGTCGTGTCATTGTGCCTT
>JBIQJZ010000092.1:0-14023 GCA_044507115.1 Flammeovirgaceae bacterium
TATTGGGAGGGCCGATTTCGTGACGCCCTCGGCGGTGAGGGAGATGATGAAACGCCTCCGATCATCATCAGGCCGAAACCGAAAAGCACGAACGCTCCTGACTCGCTCAACATCGGTTAATATAGCTCAAAACCTTACAGGCCGGCGGATTTGCCGGCCTTTTGCTTTTCTGTTGCGGGATTTTGCCCTACCTTACTTTTTGTTACAAAATAAAAGGTGGTTTGGCGCTTAGTCTTCCCTCTGGTTCTTTCCATACCCGCATTTTCTCAGCCAGCTAGCGGAGATCTGAGAGCTGCATTGCATTCTGCTGAACTCTCCGGGAATCGCGACTCTATCAGCTATTACCTTTCCGTCCTGTCGACCCACTATCTGGATGAAAACAGGCATGACAGCGCGGAATTCTATCTCCGTAGAGCCATCGCATTTAACAGGTCCCAGGGGCTTGACGCTCGATTGGCGGAGAACCTTAATAACCTTGGTGTCTCACATCATCAACGCGGAGGCTGGGACAGTAGCATCTATTATTACAGCAAGGCCTATAGTGCGTACCAACTATTGCAAGACACCATGATGACGAGTGTTCTGGAGATAAATCTTGGTACACTCTACAAACAGAAGGGACTATACGAGGAGTCGCTCGAATATCTATTGAAAGCGGCACATCAATTAGAACGTAAACAACCAACCGCCAATTTAGCAAGCAGCTATAATATCATTGCGAGCCTTTATTCAACGATTGGGGAACCGACATCAGCTCTTGAGTTTCATTACAAGGCACAAGCTGTCAATAGGGAACTCGGGTCGGAAACCGGGCTATCGTGGTCTTATAATAATATTGGCAACGTCTATATGAGGCTCAACCAGGTCGACAGTGCCCTCGCGTATTTTGAGAAGTCACTGGCGATCAAGAGAGACCTAGGCGACCTTCCCGGACAAGGTATCTGCTTAAACAATATGGGTGAGTTGATGTTAAGGAAGGGTGACTTAGCTCAGGCAGAGAAATATTTGAAGGAATCGCTTGCCATTAGGATTGCCACTCGTCAGAACATGGGTGAACTCAGTACCCGCATAAATCTTGCGAACCTATTCCTGCAAAAAGAGGACCTTATCAGGGCGGAGGAGGAACTCGCGCTGGCGGAGAGCATGGGGATGTCATTGGAGATGCTCGATCCTCTTAAAGACATTTTTGAACTACAGATTCGTCTGAATCAGAAACGCGGTAACGTCGAGAAAGCTCTTGCGTATAGCCAACAGCTGATCGTGGTCAAGGACAGTCTTCTCAACCGCGACAAAGCAGAGTCCCTCGCTGAGATGCAGACGCGGTATGAGTCGCTCAAGAAAGAAGACCGGATCAAGCTGCTGGAGAAAGAAGGCTTGCTTCAGGCCGTCGAACTCGAACGCCGGCAAACGTGGATAAAGATGATGGGAGTTGGGATGGCCCTTATCCTGATCATTGTTGTCTTGATCTATTACAACTTTCGCACCGTACGAAGAAACAAGGCGCACATTGAACTTCTCCTGAAAGAATTGCACCACCGGGTGAAGAATAATCTGCAGATATTGTCAAGTCTGCTCAGTCTGCAGTCGCAACAACTCACCGACGATACGGCCATCAAGGCGGTGCGAAGCAGTGAAAGTCGTATTAATGCAATGGCGCTCATCCACCGGAAGCTCTACACCGTCGATCAGAACCGAACGGTCGACATAAAGGAGTACATCACAGAACTGATCCAGTATCTGGTATATTCGTATGGGTATCACGAGAAAAATTTCAAACTCGATCTCCAGATAAAGGAGATTAGTATCGATGTTGACAAGGCAATTCCACTGGGCCTCATCCTGAACGAACTCATCAGCAATGCATTTAAGCATGCCTACGAAAATCATCCCAACCCGCAGCTGGCGATCAATCTCGAATACCCTGATTCACACGAGCTCAATATCTCCATTCGCGACAACGGGCGAGGTATGCCTGTCATCGACGAGAAACAACGAAAAACGTTCGGGATGAAGATCGTTTCAACGTTGATAAAAGAACTGAAGGGGAGCCTGAATGTGAGGACGGACAACGGAACGACATATGACCTGCATATCCCGATCTGACGATGAATAACATTAAGGTATTGGTCGTTGAAGATTCAGCACTGATCGCAGAGGATATCTCGGTCAAGCTCGGCAGGCATCATTTTGAGGTGATGAAAATTTGCGATCGCGGCGAGGATGCGCTTGAATTTCTCAAAACTGACAAGCCAGATTTAGTATTGCTCGACATCCGACTAGCGGGTGCGTTAGACGGCATCTCTACGGGCTACATGATCCAGCGGGACTACTCGATTCCTATAATCTATCTCAGTGACCTCTCCGACCGTGACACATTGAATCGGGCGAAACAGACGCGACCGGCCAATTACCTCACAAAGCCGTTTAATGAAGCCGACCTTGTCAGGGCTATCGATCTCGCCTTCAGTAATTTCAATTCCCAGCCATTTACCGCCGCTTCCGGGCAGCCTGACCATATCTTTGTTAAACACGAGAATACGTTCGAACGGGTATTGCTCAGCGACATTCTTTACCTGCACGCCGACCGTTCGTATTGCAGTATCGTCACCGAAGATAAAACCTATGTTCAGGCCGTCAGCATGAACCATGTGTTCGAGCAGATCCAGCACAAGGACTTTATCCGTATTCACCGGTCTTATGTGGTGAACATCAACAAAGTGGACGCCATCGAGGGAAACATGGTCCGCGTTCGCAAGCATACCCTGGAAATGAGCAAGGGTATGCGCGACGAGTTGATGAATCGGCTGACATTTTTGAAGTAGTCGGAAACAAAATCCGGCCATTCGGAAAGTTCTCTTGGCGAAGCGTTGCGCATTGTCTTTTTTAAACTAAAACACACACACAATGCGGCAACACAAGTATGATTATGATGCATTTATCTCTCACGCTGTTGAGGATAAGATTCCTATTGCAAATGAGCTATGCGCCAGATTGGAGCAGGCGGGCCTGCGCATCTGGTATTCCGGCAAAGAGCTGGGAGTGGGCGATAGTATCGAAAAAACCATTGAAAATGGGCTGCACAGGTCGCGGTACGGTATCGTGATTCTGAGTCCTACGTATTTGGCCAAGAATTGGACTATCCGGGAATTCTACACACTGCTGGCCAAAGAGATCGAAGAACATAAGGTCATCTTGCCAGTGCTCTATAATATCACGCCTGATGAGCTGAAAAAGAAGGATTTACTCATGGCAGACCGGTTTGCCGTTCACGCTGACCGCGGTATCGATCACGTCGTGGAACGGCTGGTTCACGAGATGCGGCGACCGAAGCTCCAGAAAACTAAGGTTGCGTGGTTTTCGCGCATTTGGGCCTTCGCTTTTGCCCTCTCTCTTTTCGCGAATGCTGGATTCCTCTTGCATGGAGTCCGGGGCTCGGAAAGGGGTCAGTTAGCGGCAGCGCTGCCGACGGGCAAAGCGACAGCCGGTATTGATTTGTTTGAGACGATGCAGGGGCTACTCACTCAAGTAAATTCCTGTTCGTGTGATCAATCTCATATTGCAACGTATCCCCAGCTGATGCGCGACCCCTCAGGAATGCTGGAATTGGTGGATTCGTCACCTGCAGTCGAGCGAAAAGCCGGAAAAGTCACTATGGCTGTCGTATTCCAGGTCGAGACCCCTCACGCTGAAGCCCGTGCGGAGCAAGGAACGGTCGTCCGGAGCGTCAAGAATACGGATTCCGAGGCCGGAGAAATCGTGTTGGTTGCAAACCGCGAGAGCGCGAACCGTGGCCCCCACGCGATGTGCTCGCACCCGGCTTTCAGTTCGGAAACGAAAACGGTCCATTCGGAAAGTTTTGACGTTCGTTCGGAAAAATTCCAACCGGAAGCGACGGATTAGCCCTTTCTTGTCAAAAAAAGGCATCCAGCGATGCCGGTACCCTTTCAAACCCGAAACCGGAGTTGTCATGGATCGACCAAACATTGGGCTTATGCGAGGTCGGTCAATAACATGGCAGCTTCGGTGGACTGGGGACCAGTCGCTTGGCAGAAATTGAAAATGAAGATTGAGACCGCAAAAGACACCTAGAAGTCCCTTTCGATCCCAAGACCCTCTCTATTTTCTTTTTCTGCTAAGGCGTCTGATAACGAAGGTGTAAACTGGAAAGAAAAATGGATGTGCTGAAAGATATACTGGATAACCTCACCGACTCGCTGATAATTCTTGATACCCGTGGCCAGGTCGTCTTATTCAATAAGGAGGCTGTGCGCGTACAGAAATCAATCTCGGAAAAGCCGCTGGAAGTAGGAGTCAATCTCGAGGAACTTGTTAGCGACGACCGAAAAGCATCCGTCCGGGATGCCTTCAAGACCATCCGTCGCCAGAAAAAAACCATCAAAAACTTCGTCGAGGCGTCTACGCCACTTGGCGCGAGTGTATTCCTGGAGGTGAACTTTATCCCGGTTTTTGGCAGTCGGAAAGAACTCAAGTACATCAATGTCATTTCCCAGGACATCACTAACCGGAAACTGTTTGAAAAGAGAATTCGCGCGACGACCGCGGACATGGAGAACCTGCTGGAGAAGGCGTATGCTGTGATATTCAGCGTGGACAGCCGTGGTTATGTAGTCGATTGGAATAAATTCTGCGCCGATCTGACAGGCTTTTCCAAGGCAGAGGTGCTCTCCGGCCGCGTGTGCGACATACTGCTTAAAGAGCAGGATACAGCAACCTTCGCGCGCCTGATGGACTCCATCCTCAAGAATGAAGTTGTCGGAACGTGCGAGTTTCCGATGAAGACAAGATCCGGCGGGGAAGTGGTTGTTATGCTTAGTGCCACACCTCGCGTAAATGCGAACGGGCACGTTATCGGTGCTACGCTAGTGGGCCAGGATATCACTGAGATCGCAGCTCGTAGAAGGGCTCTCGAAAAGCAGGTCGAATGCCAGACAGCGGAGCTTCAGCAGGTTCTGAAGAAAGAAAAAGAGTCAGTAGAACTTAAGAGCCGATTGGCATCAATTGCGTCTCACGAATTTCGAAGTCCCCTTTCATCGATAGATGTGGCCGCAAGCTTCATCAAGCAAAATGCCGGTACAATAGGTAAGAAGAAGCTCAACGAGAAGGTGGAGGTTATCGAAAAGCATGTCAACTATGTGAGCACTCTGCTGGAAGATGTTATGAACTTCAGCAAAAGCGAGTTGGGACAAGCCCCCGAACCTTCGGAGATTGTTCTCAGCGAATTTGTCATAGAAGTAGTTGAGGAGGTTGCGCGTTGGTGCAAGTACTCTCACCACATCTGCGTTTCAACGAACAACCTCGGCGTGCTTGTCACCGATGGAAAACTCCTGAAGAACATTATCGTCAACCTGCTGACCAACGCGGTGAGATTTTCACCGGGGAAGGACGAAATATCTCTGAACGTGATCGATGAAGCCAGCGCGGTAACGATCGAAGTCAGCGATGAGGGGATCGGTATTCGTCCGGAAGAGTCGATGAAGATATTTGAACCCTTCGTGCGCGGGTCCGCGAGCGAGAGGATTGAGGGCAACGGCCTTGGTCTTTCAATTGCAAAGAAGGCGGTCGATCTGCTCCAGGGTACGATCAGTGTAAAGAGCAAACCGGGCAAAGGATCGGTCTTTACGGCCGTGATTCCGCGCCCTGCCGTGTCAATCCGAAAAGTAAGATCTGACCAATCAAAAATTTGAACTAAAACCGCCCCTATAGTTTATCAATTTCACAAACCCCCAAAAAAAGAATGCAGTAACAAAAAAAACCTATCCATGAAAACGTACTATAGAGGCAAAGACATCACAGCGTTATTTGTTATTTCCGTCTTTATTTTTCTTACTATCTATTCGTGGATCGCGCTTTAAGGCGGGATCTTGAAGGTAATTTGGCGTCGTTTCCCCCCGCGACGAACATTTTTTCTGATCGTCTGATTCGGCGGCGATGGTGGCCGCCATTATTTCGCTTTTCCGGCTGTATGCGAAAGTCCCGAAATTCGATTAATTTGGCCCTCTTGATAGCCAGTAAGGCATCGGTATAACCAATTTGAACAGATATGTTTTCCTTCAATTCCTGCAGCACCTTTCTTCTGATTGCATTTGTTGTTGTTTCCTGTGGGTCGCGAAATGACGCGGCAGACGTGATTACACGACAGGGGCTTGAACAACACATTCGAATTCTGGCGTCCGATGAATTTGAGGGCCGGCTACCATTTACAGAAGGAGAACGCAAGACCCTCGAGTATCTCGAAGCTCAGTTCCGTGAGATCGGTATCGAACCGGGCAATGGCGGTAGCTATTTGCAGGAAGTACCTTTGGTGGAAATCACTCCTGCTGCGGATTCAGTTATGACCGTTAGTACTCCGAAGGGTCCGATAACGCTACGAGGCTTCCACGACTTTACTATTCATTCGCAAAGTACACAGCCTGCCGTGACCTGGAAGGACGTGCCCATGGTATTCGCGGGGTTTGGTGTGGTTGCTCCTGAATACAATTGGAATGATTACGAGGGCCTTGATGTAAAAGGTAAGATCGCTGTTGTGTTGGTCAACGATCCTGGGTTTGGTGGCGATGACGCAACTTTTTTCAAAGGCAGCGCCATGACGTACTACGGTAGGTGGACATACAAGTTTGAAGAGGCGGCAAGGCAAGGTGCGAAAGGTTGCCTTGTCGTCCACAACACGGTGCCGGCGGGATATCCATTCCAGGTTTTGCAGAATGGGTGGAACGCACCGCATTTGTATCTCGATCCGAGAGGTAAAGAAGTATTTACGAGCGAAGGCATCGGCTGGATTACAAAGCCGGCAATCGAAGAAATCTTCCGGGCGACTGGACGCGATTTCAATCAGACACAGACCGAAGCCCGTAAGCGGGGCTTCCGCGGATTTGATCTTGGAACGGCGGCGACGTTCTCGATGAATCTGAACGTTCGATATGATAAGTCGTATAACGTGATCGGTAAGATCGCCGGTCGCGATCGGTCGGACGAGTATGTTATTTATACGGCGCATTGGGATCATATCGGTATCGGTCGACCCGACGCGTCCGGAGATAGCATTTATAATGGAGCGCTCGACAACGCCAGCGGGACGGCAGGCTTGTTGGAACTCGCCCGCGCATTCAAGCATTTGCCGGACGGTCCTGAGCGCACGGTCGTGTTTCTCGCGGTGACGGCAGAGGAGCAGGGGCTTTGGGGTTCGGCTTACTATGCTGAGAACCCTATCTATCCTAAAGAAAAGACGGTGGCGAACATCAATATGGACGGAATAAATCCGTACGGGAAAATGCATGACGTCATGGTCGTGGGAAGTGGTCAATCGGAATTGGAAGACTATCTGGACGAGGCCGCTCGTGCAGTGGGAAGATATACCGTGCCGGATGATGAGGCAGAGAAAGGATTCTATTTCCGTTCTGATCATTTTAACTTCGCGCGGATTGGAATTCCAGCTCTCTATCTGAAAACGGGCAGCGACTTCATCGGAAAGGGGAAAGAATACGGCCAGGAGCTCAAGAGCACGTACATCCAAAAGCACTATCACCAGGCATCTGATGAATTTGATACGACGCGCATGAATTTTGAAGGTGGTGTAGACGACTTGAAACTGCTGTTTCGCGTAGGCGCGAGACTTGCTTCAGGAACCGAATGGCCACAATGGAAGGAAGGATCTGAGTTTCGCGCCGTCAGGCAGGAGTACTTCCGGAAAGAGTAGTTGTTCCGCTCATCGCGTGCTGACCGCTCCGCACCGCATCGCGCGACTTGCGTTGCGCATCTGAATCGAGGTTTACGGGTTGCTTGTATTTCAGGGAGAAGAAGAAGGTTGATCCTTCGCCCTCCTTGCTTTCCACCCATACTTTTCCACCGTTCTCATTGATATACTGATGGCACAGCATCAATCCGATCCCTGTACCCTTCTCATTCCACGTACCCTGGGCACTTTCGTTTTCAGCTGCAAAAATAGTGTCCTGTATTTCTTCGGGGATGCCTATGCCCGAATCGTTGATACTGAAGATTACTTGGTCCGAACGTCGGATGGCGTCGATTGCTACCGTTCCCCCGGAATGAGAAAATTTGATCGCATTCGACAGCAGGTTACGCATCACAAAGTCGAAGTGTGACGGATCGGCCTGGACGTAAATCTCGGGCGACACATTATCGACCAGCCGAACCTTCTTTTGCGCGGCGTAGTCGTCGGAGAGTTTGATGCTTTTTCCGATATGGTCTTTCGCCTGCAGAACCTGCTGATCCAATCGAATTCCTTTCAATTGGTTGTGCCCCCAAATAAGCAGGCTGTCGAGCGTCTCCAGTGTTCCGAGTGATTGTTGCTTGAGTTTCTTGATGATGTCCGACTCTGCTTCATCTTCGTGCTTCAGGGCCAACATGCCCAGTAACCCGATTACCCGGTTCAGCGGTGCGCGAAGGTCATGGCCCAGCACCGAAAAGAGTTTGTCTTTGATGTCATTTGAAGCCCTGAGCTCGTTTTGTTTTCGGATCAACTGCGTGTTGAGGTTCGAGACACGGTTGTTGTAAAACCAGACGATGATGATAACGATCAGAGAAATTACGACGATGCCAAACATGATGTTCCGCTGTACGACAGATTTCTCATTCTGAAGTGCGAGGTTCTTGATCTCATTCTCCCGCCGTGCCAACTCTTGCGTAGCCTGGAGGTTTGCGATCTCGCGCGATTTTTCAACGCTGAAAATGCTGTCTTTAAGGAGTTGCCTTTTCTCCGTTAGTGCGAGAGCGAGTTCGTACTGATTGCGTTGCTTGTATTGCGCGATCATCGACTCGTATACTTCAGTGATCAGAACCAGGTGATGTATACGTTGCACGATCGCCAGCGCCTGACCAAGCAATTCAAGACTTTGATCCGGGTCCGACGTTCGGACCAGATCGGCGAGATTGACAAGCGACCTGGCTTCTTCCTCCGGAAGATCATACTGTCGCGCCAGGGAGAGCGCTTGTTGCTGGAAGTGCCAGGCTGAGTCAGCATTGCCCAGTTTTTCGTGGGCAATTCCAAGGCTCCCGAGCAGCGCGATATGAATTCCCGTATTTTTCGCAGGGTCGCAGGTGCGTACGCCGCGTTGAAAATACTTAAGGGCGGTTTGGAGATCGTTTCTTCTTCCGTATATGACCCCGATATTGTTCAACAATGTGAGCGTGGCATCAGACGAAGGGGTGTCTTCGTTTAGTTCTTCAGCTTTTAGATAGTATTCAAGTGCCTTATCAAGATTTCCAAGGTAGTCGTTAACGACGCCGAGTTTGATGTTGGTTTGTACTATTCCCTGGTGGTGATCGATGGACTCGTAGAGTGTAAGCGCCTCTACAAAATAGCGCGTGGCCTCATCATATTTGCCAGTGCGCCCGGCTATGACGCCTAACCCGTTCGTTGCCCATGCGACACCTTGTTGATTCTCCAATTCAGCGTAGACCCGGCGTGCTTCGAGGTAGTGATTTCGAGCCTGGTCGAGCATACCGTGGCGTTCCAGTATTTGGCCCAGGGTCTTTGTCATCAGTGCCTCCCCTTGGGGATAGCGGTTCTCGACCGCGTAGCTCAGTCCTGCCTGGGCAAAATGCAGAGCGGAGTCCATATGGCTGAACTGGTAATGATACGCGAGCTGCTGATAGGCGTGCACTTTCGCAGAATCACCATCAGCCACGCGAAGTTGTTGGTTCAGCTCGGCGAGGCCCTGGCCTGAACCTGACAGGGAACAGGCGACAAATATGACTAGTAGTAGTGCGGATTTCATCGTAATACTTCAAAGCAAACTTATTGATTTGCGCCGCTCGCCCTGTAGGAGGAACCCGTCAATTCTTACATGGGAAGGAAGACCATATTTATTATGGTTTTTGACCCAAGGCAGCGTGAGTAGCACGAGGATAGCCTTGATTCAAGCTGTTGCGCAACACTTCTTCGTTGTGCAACAAAAACAGGGTCACAATATTGAACAGACGCCAAAAAACTTGCGCCGCCACCCCGCCTATTTCACGCTATTCTTTCGCTTTTCTTCTAGAAAGGTTTGGTATATCACGTCGCCCGCGACGAGTTGGTCTAGTTCAGCGGCGTTGAAGAAAGAGAGGTCCTCCTGACGCTGGATTGACACGAAGGTTTCATTGGCCTCCCCGTTGCTCCCTACCACCTTTGCCAGGTCGAGGCCAAGATGTTCGGCGAGAAAGTGATAGGCAGCGAGCCGTTTGTTCTTTCCATAGTCATGGCCTTCGGTCGGCAGGTGGACATGGCTCACCATTGACGGCTGTCCGTGCAGTTCGTAGACATGTTTGGCGAACGGATACTCTACAGTCTCATTGTTCTTTGTCCAGTCCTTTCCATTGGAGATGAGCAGGAGGGGCCTCGGCGCGATCGACGTCGCTATCTCCGCATTCGTGTAAACGGTATTGCCATTCTTGTGGACTGGCATTCCGCTTTCACAGGAGCACCCGCCGAAGAAATGAGCTGATACCATCACCACTGGTATGGTGACCCGCACGCGTGAATCAAGTGCTGCGAGCATAAAGGCCTGCGTGCCACCACCGGACGCACCGGTTACAGCTATCCGCGCTGGGTCAGCTTCGGGTAGAGTAAGCAGCAGATCGAGTGCCCGCATGCTGTTCCAGGTTTGGAAGGCAAGCACCTTGCCATGTGCATGGGGAAGCTGAACACTCTCTCCCCATCCAACCATATCATAGGCAAGGACGAGAGCGCCCATTCGAGCCATTGCCGCGGCGGCGTATTGAACATCGCCCATGAACCGCCCGTAATCGTCCTTCTTAGGAAAATGTCCGTGCGGCATCAGCACGACGGCCAGCGACTTCTTTTTATGCTTCCCAGTGGGCCGGTAGAGATTTCCTGAAACAAAGAACCCCGGCAGACTTTCAAAGGCGACGGACTCGACGGTATACCCGTCAAATATTTTCTTATTGCGAAACCGCGGATGGAGAGGAGTACGCGCCGGCAACACATCCAGTTCCATACCTTTTCGCACGTGGGCCCTCAGGCTGTCGGCCCGATTCTCCCAATCAGCGAGGGTGCGAATCCTTTCTTTCAGCGCGGCGAGCTTTGCGGCACCTTGTTCTTCGGTGTAATAACGGCCCTGACATAGTTCCGGGGCTTGGGCGAACGCTGCCGAGCTAATAAACAGCCAGGTGAGCAGGAGACATGTTGCGCGTGTCATCGTCATTCTTTTCCGACTATGTCTTTCGATTGGGCACTTTAGTACAACGGTTGCGACAACGTGAGAGGACAACCTCAAGCAAGTTACGGAATCGGTTGGCGCTGCACAAGATCGAGTGGATGTGCGGGTGGTGAGTGCAAATATGCTACTTCGACCCTGTTTCATATCACTGGAAATGTTTAAATTGACGACATGCCCAAACTCGCGTGACGCAGGGTGCTCCGGCCGTTCGATAGAGCGGTGGATCCAGCGCAGAGTATAGAAAGGGGTTCACGGCAACGAGTTGAGCAGCCAACAGGGAAGTGGCGTATATCCTTAGCGTTATTTTGTGCCGTGCCCTGAAATCTCTCCTGAGAATTTGTATTTTTCGAGCTCGGAGTGAACCGGCTAAAGCGAGATCGCTGTTATAAGCAGCGTGAAAATGGACTTTTTATAAAAAAACGTTTCCAGGATGGGCCACCTGCCACCACTCATACAGGATCTGGCATTGATACTGATCGCGGGTGCGATCACAACACTTCTTTTCCGGCGGATCAAACAACCGCTTGTGTTGGGATATATCATTGCGGGATTTCTGGTAGGTCCGCACTTCCGCGTGCTCCCAACGGTTGCAGATACGGCGAACATTGACACGCTCGCAGAGATTGGTGTAATATTTCTCTTGTTTAGCCTGGGTCTTGAATTCAGCTTCAAGAAACTGATGCGGGTGGGTGGAGAAGCTTCCATCACGGCGTTTGTCGAAATTATCTTTATCACAGTAGCGGGGTACTACACGGGCATCTGGATGGGCTGGTCCAAGATGGACAGCCTCTTTCTTGGCGGAATGCTGGCGAGTTCTTCAACAACCATTATTATCCGCGCATTCGACGAGCTTGGTGTAAAAACCAAGCAGTACGCGCGGATTGTATTTGGTGTACTGGTTGTGGAGGATATCGTCGTGATCTTGCTGATGGTACTGCTTTCCACGATAGCTGTTACACAACAATTTGAGGGAGGTGAGATCGTATTTACCGTTCTGAAGCTGCTTTTCTTTCTGGGGCTTTGGTTTGTGGCGGGGATTTTTCTACTGCCGACGCTTTTGAAAAAGTCGCGCAATCTACTCGACAACGAAACACTTCTTATTCTTGCACTAGGCCTCTGTCTGGGGATGGTTGTGTTGGCGACACAGGTTGGGTTTTCCGCTGAACTCGGCGCGTTTATAATGGGATCGATCATTGCGGAGACGACATCAGCTGAGAAGGTGGAGCATCTTATCCAACCCGTTAAAGATCTGTTCGCCGCCGTGTTCTTTGTGTCGGTGGGAATGATGATCGACCCTCAGGCAATTGTAGAGTATGGACTGCCTGTGTTTCTGGTCACCATGCTTACGCTTTTCGGAAAATTGTTCAGTACCACCATCGGAGCGCTGCTTTCCGGGCAGCCCTTAAAGCAGTCTGTGCAAGTCGGGATGAGCATGGCACAGATCGGGGAGTTTGCCTTTATCGTGGCAACGCTGGGGCTTTCGCTCGGAGTAATTTCCGATTTCCTTTTTCCGGTGGCGGTCGGTGCCTCAGCGATCACTACGTTTACAACGCCGTACCTGATCAAGTCATCGGGCTACGTGTCGGATACTCTACAGCGAATACTGCCGAAGCGCTGGGTGAGGAATATCAATACATACTCAGTCAGTACCCAGAAGATTCAGGCGGAAACCGGGTGGAAACCTGTTTTGATGTCGTACGGAAGAATTCTCGCGACCAACAGCCTGGTACTGATCAGCCTCTTTTACCTCAACCTGAACTTTGTCCGGCCGTGGATAGATAGCCACTTCGAAGGTTCTTTTGCCGAGGATGTAATTGGTTTGATCATTTCGCTGGCGGTGGCAGCGCCTTTCCTGTGGGCATTGATGGCCCGCCGTCCGTTGAAACTTGCTTATAAGGAACTCTGGCTTGAAAAGCGCTACAGTCGCGGTCCACTTTTACTCATTGAGATTTTCCGCGTACTCCTCGGTGTGCTCTACATCGCGATGCTTGTTTTCGCGTTTTTCTCCACGCAGGTAGCGACTTTGATCGCTGTTCCGATCGTCATTACCGTACTCGTTATTTTTGGAAAAAGAATCCAGCGCTTCTACGACCGCATCGAGATTCGATTTCTTTCAAACCTCAATGCCCGTGAGAACGCCGCTGCTGCGGATACCTCGCGGTCAGCTACGATACGCCGGAGAACCGAGGCGATCCAGTCGAATCTCGTGCCGTGGGACGCCCATATCGTCGAGCTAGAAGTAGCACCGCAGGCACCCTATATCGGGAAGTCGCTGGCTGAGCTCGCCTGGCGCGAACGTTACGGTGTAAACATTGTCTATATCAAGCGCGGTGATCGGCTCATTCACGTACCCACCCGGAAGGCAATCCTTCTGCCGTTTGATGGCGTTGGACTGATTGCCACCGACGATCAGTTTCAAGCTTTTAAACCGGTGTTTGATTCACTCGAAGAGAGCGGTGCCGAAGACCTCGACATCGACGAGATCGCGCTGAAGAAGATCGTCGTGGATGAACACACCAAGCTTAACGGCAAGACTATACGCCATTCCGGGCTGCGCGAGCGAACAAACGGGCTCGTCATCGGTATTGAACGCGGTAATGAACGGATACTCAACCCGGATTCATCCTTTATCTTTCAATGGGGTGACATTGTCTGGATCGTCGGTGAGCGCAAGAAGATTCGCGGGCTCATTGGTGGCGAGGGGCAGCCGGTACAAGGGGGGTAGAGGGTGAGTAGTGAGTAGTGAGTGGTGAGTAGTGAGTGGTGAGTAGTGAGTGGTGAGTAGTGAGTGGTGAGTGGTGAGTGGGGGTGTAGTAATTTATCGG